>CAYUAQ010000036.1:0-22884 GCA_964442705.1 uncultured Desulfobacteraceae bacterium | reverse complement strand
GATCCTGCACCTCGTGGGTGCCGACTGGACATACGGCACCAAGGGGTGGGCCGCCGAGAACTACTGTATGTTCATGGCGGACGAGGAGAACTGGAAGCACATCGTGGAGGTGAAAAAGAAAGCGGTGGAGGACCTGGGCTGCAAGGTGTGGCTCAACACCGAATGAGGGCACGAACTGTTCGCAGTCCGGGCCGGACTGAAAAGATTCAAGATCGACTACGACTTCGAGATCAAGAGCATCATCCAATATTACGCCCAGTGGATCCGCGAGGGCAAGCTCAAGGTCAGCTCCGAGTGGAACAAAGAGCGCAAGATCAAGTTCACCGTGCAGGATCCCTGCCAACTGGTGCGCAAGAGCTTCGGCGACCCGGTGGCCGAAGACCTGCGCTTCGTGGTCAAGTCGGTGGTGGGAGAGGAAAACTTCGTCGACATGACCCCCAACAAATCCAACAACTTCTGCTGCGGCGGCGGGGGCGGCTTCCTGCAGTCGGGATATCCGGAGGCCCGCCGCCAGTACGGCAAGACCAAGCTGGATCAGATAATGGCGACCAAGGCGGATTACTGTATCACGCCGTGCCACAACTGCCACGCCCAGATCCACGACCTCAGCGACCACTTCGAGGCCGGCTACCACACCGTTCACCTGTGGACCCTGATCTGCCTGTCCCTGGGCATCCTGGGCCCCAACGAGCGCGAGTACCTGGGTGACGACCTCAAAGAGGTGGACGTCTTCCATCCGGAATCGTCCAACTTCTAACCCCCCGTAGCAAAGAAAATGAAAGCGGCCGGCGGAAATTCCTCCGCCGGCCTTTTTTTCACCGGCCGCCCCACCCGCCTACGTCCCCCCGATGCCAGCCATGGATGCAGCGACACCAATAGGGGAGTAAAATCATCCGTGAGGTCCGGTTGCAAACTGCAGCCAAATATTGTAAGAATATCATAACAAAAGGCAGCTTGCCGTGTTTTGACAACCGACAGCCACTCCAAAATAGGCGCTGTCCAACACATCGCTTTTCGAAAAAGCGGTACGCTGCAGACGCCACGCCGATGCATGCCCGGCAAGCGGAGGAGAATATCGAGATGAAGCATCATTTTCGCAACACCAGGTCATGGATGAGCCTGTTTCTGGCGGCCGCCCTTATCCTGTGTATCGGCCTGGCCCCGGCCTGGGGGGGCGGCATGCCCGTGTCCGCCAAGAAAGGCAAGGCCGCTCCGGCCGCCGCCGCTGTAGAGATTCCGGCAAACCTCAGTCCCGAGGAGGTGGATACCTACCTGGCCGGCCTGGACGACCGGCAGGTGCGCGAGGTGCTGGCCCAGAAGATGAAGCAGGAAGCGGCAGCCAACATGGCGGCGGCAGCCAAACAGAAAGGCCTCTGGGGCTTTTTTAACAGGACCCACGACCAGGTTTCCAAGCTGTTCGAACAGGTGGGCGTGATTCTGAGTGCGGCCTCCCACCCGGCCGGCGGCTGGAACGTCGTGGTGGCCAAACTCACCGACGGCGGCAGCGGCGCTACCCTGGCGCTGGTCATCTTATACCTGATTCTGATAGTAGCCGGCGGCGTACTGGCCGAACGGCTCTTTATAAGATCCATCGACGCCCTGCGGCGGCAGCTGCTGGAAAGCGTCTCCCTGGGGCGCGCCCGCAAAGCAGGCCGCATTCTCTCCCGCATCCTGCTGGACGCCCTGGGCGTGGGCGTTTTCATCCTGGCCAGCTTCCTGGTTTTCGAACTCTTTTTCGGCGGCAGCCGTCCGGGGTACAAGGTCGGGGCCCCGGCCCTGGTGGTGCTGTACTATGTGCGCATCATCGCCTTTTTCGCCCGGGTGCTCTTCTCGCCGGCGGCACCGGCGCTGCGCCTGGCCCCCATGTCCGACGACAACGCTCGCTTTCTGCACCGCTGGATCGTGGCCATGACCGGTGTGGCCGGCTTCTTCGGCGCCCTGGCCATCATGCTTCAGACCGCCGGGGTGAGCAAAGCGCTCTATCTGCTGGTCTACAGCGGGGCCGGCATGGGCGTTAGCGTGATGCTGCTGATCATGATCTGGCAGGGACGACGCAGGGTGGCCGACGCCATCTGTCCCCCGGAATGCCGGGCCGCCGAGGATCAGGAACCAACCAGCCTGAAGGCCAAGTTCGCCGCCACCTGGCACCTGTTCGCGACGGTCTACGTGGTGGGCATCGGCATCTACTGGGTGGGCAGCGTGCTCACCGGCGGCAATGTCACCATCCTCAAGCTGATCTACAGCCTCTTCCTGATCCCCATCTTCGTCGCCATCGACCAGTGGATCCACCGCCTGCTGCAGGTCGTCTCGGGTGAGACCACCGAGATCATCGATCTGAGCGGGGACGCCGCCGAAAGAGAGGAACGCGAAGCCCTGAAGGAAGAGATGCAGGCCGAGTCCGGCATCGGCATCCACAGCTACGTACCCATGATCCGGCGCGCCTACCGTTTCGTGCTGGTCGCTTTCCTGTTCTTCATCATCACACAACTGTGGGGCATCAACCTGCCCCTGGGTCGACTGCTCACCGGTCACGTGCTGGACATCGTCGTCACCCTGCTGCTGGGATTTATCTTCTGGCAGTTCTTCAAGGCGCGCATCGACAAGAAGCTCAAGGAAGAAATCCCCGATGACGACGAGGAGATGGAAGAGGGCGGCGCCGGGGGCTCGCGCATCGCCACGCTGCTGCTGCTGCTGCGCAAATTCATCCTGGCGGTGCTGGTCATCATGGTCACCCTGATCGTGCTGTCCTCCATGGGCATCGACATCGGGCCGCTGATCGCCGGCGCCGGCGTGGTCGGCCTGGCCATCGGCTTCGGCGCGCAGACCCTGGTCAAGGACATCATCGCCGGCATCTTCTTCCTCGTCGACGACGCCTTCCGGGTGGGGGACTACGTCAGCGCCGGCGGTGCCAAAGGCATGGTGGAGCACATTTCGCTTCGTTCTGTGAAACTGCGCCACCCCCGGGGCCCGGTGTACACCATCCCCTTCGGCAGCCTGGGGTCGGTGCAGAACATGAGCCGCGACTACATCATCACCAAGCTGGACTTCCGCGTCAAGTACGACACCGACGTGGACAAGGTGCGCAAGATCATCAAGAAGATCAACAAGAAGCTGGCCAAGGATCCGGAAATCGGGCCCGTGCTGCTCAGCAAGGTCAAATCCCAGGGCATCCGCGAGCTGGACGACTCGGCCATGGTCATGCGGGTCAAATTCAAAACTGTGCCCGGCGAACAGTTCATCGTGCGACGCCACGTGTTCCAGATGATGCAGCAGGCCTTCAAGGACGCTGGCATCGAGTTCGCCCACCGCAACGTCACGGTGTATCTGCCGCCGGAGCAGATTCAGCAGGTGGCGCAGTCCGGGCCTGGGCAGCCGCCCCATCAAGAAACGGCCCCGGCCCCGGAACAGTCGGCCGCCGACAGCGCCAAGGCCGGTCAAGCGCCGCAACAGGGCGAGAAAAAGGGGACGGCACCAACGGAGCAGGATCTGGCCAAACTGGAAGCCGTGGCCGGGGCGGCCGCGGCCGCCGTCATCCAGGCCGAGGAGGCGGCCAAGCAGGAGGGCGAAAAGAAGTGACCGCGCAGCGCCCTCACATGCCCAGCTGCCCCCGTGTCCAGCGCACGATGTCGTCGGCGCCCAGGGCGCCGGGCTGGCGGGCGATTTCCCGCCCGTTGCGGAACAGCGCCAGGGTGGGGATGCTCATGATGTTGTAGGTTGCCGCGAGCTGCTGTTCGTTCTCGGTATTGACCTTGACCAGACGCACGTGGGGCTCCAGCACCGATGCCGCCTGGACGAAGGCCGGCGCCATCATCTGGCAGGGACCGCACCAGGGGGCCCAGAAATCCACCAGCAGCGGAATGTCGTTGCGGGCCAGGTGCCGCTGGAAAGCGGCGCCGTCCAGTTCCACGGGATGGCCGCTGAACAGCGGCTGGTGGCACTTGCCGCACTTGGGCATATCGGCCAGGCGCTGCGCCGGGATACGGTTGACAGCCGCGCACCCGGGGCAAACAACGTGAAGCGAGTTATTATGCATGGATGTTCTCTCCTGTTTTCTCTCTGATATTCTCTCACCTTTCAAAAAAACTGACCGCTGAAACCTGATACCTGACACCTGAAACCTCATATATAATCACGCCCGGCATCATTGCAACCCTGCAGAAATCCAAAATAAACCGGCGGATTCGATTTTCGAATCCGCCGGTTTATTTAATTTCAGAGCACTTGTGTTCAGGCGGCCTTGGCCAGTTTAACGGCGCAGACCTTGAATTCCGGGATCTTGGCAATAGGGTCCAGGGCCGCGTTGGTCAGGCGGTTGGCGGCGGCCTTGGCGTAGTGGAAGGGGATGAAGACCGTTCCGTTGACCGCCTTTTCCGAGACATTGATGCGCGCTTCGATGCTGCCCCGGCGCGAGGCGATACTGGCCATGTCGCCGTCCTGCAGACCGTAAGCTTCCGCATCCTGGGGAGAAATTTCCACGAAACACTCGGGGGCGCGGTCGATGAGCCCCTCGGACTTCATGGTCATGGTGCCGGTGTGGTACTGGTAGAGCACGCGTCCGGTGGTGAGATACAGGGGATACTCGTCGTCGGTGTTCTCGGCCGGTGCGATCCAGTCGATGCCGTAAAACACGCCCTTGCCCGAGGCGAACATGTCCACGTGCAGGATGGGCGTGCCGGGGTGCTCGGGTGTGGGACAGGGCCAGTGAAGCCCCACCTTTTCGATGCGCTCGTAGGTGATCCCGGCATACGAGGGGGTCAGGCTGGCGATCTCGGCCATGATTTCGGCGGCATCGGCGTAGGACATGCTGTAGCCCATGCGGCCGGCCAGGTCGCAGATGATCTGCCAGTCTCCCCTGGCTTCACCGGGCGGATCCAGGGCCTTGCGGATGCGCTGCACCCGCCGCTCGGTGTTGGAGAAGGTGCCGTCTTTTTCCGCAAAACAGGTCGAGGGCAGCACCACGTCGGCGATCCGGGCCGTCTCGGTCAGGAAGATGTCCTGCACCACCAGCAGGTCCAGCTTTTTCAGGCTGGCTTCGGCGTGGTTGAGGTCCGGGTCGGACACCAGCGGGTTCTCCCCCACGATGTACAGGGCCTTGAGTTCGCCCTCGTGGGCCTTGGGCAGCATCTCGGTCACCTTGAGGCCGGGCTGCTCCGGCAGGCTGTCCACCCCCCAGGCCTCTTCCATCTTCTTGCGGGCGGCCGGGTCGATGACCCTCTGGTAGCCGGTGTAGACATCGGGCAGGCCGCCCAGATCGCAGGCGCCCTGAACGTTGTTCTGTCCACGCAGGGGATTGACGCCCCCGCCCGCGATGCCCAGGTTGCCGCACAGCATGGCCAGGTTGGCCAGGGACTTGACGTTGTCGGTACCGGTGGTGTGCTGGGTGATACCCATGCAGTAGAGGATGCTGGCGGCATGGGCCCCGGCGTACAGGCGGGCGGCCTCGATCAGGCGTTCGCCGGGGATACCGGTGATGGCCTCCACGTAGTCGGGGGTGTATTTCTCCACCGTCCGGCGCAGTTCGTCGAATCCCGCCGTGCGCTTTTCGACGTACTCCCTGGCGTAGAGTTCCTCCTTGATGATCACGTGCATCATGCCGTTGAGCCAGGCCACGTCGGTGCCCAGGTTGGGGCGCAGCCACAGGTTGGCGAAGTTGGTGATCTTGATGCGGCGCGGGTCCACCACGATCAGCTTGGCGCCGTTGAAGGTCACGGCCCGCTTCACAAAGCTGGAGATCACGGGGTGATTTTCGGTGGTGTTGGAGCCGGTGATCAGGATGACATCGGCCTTCTCGATGCAGCCGATGGTGTTGGTCATGGCGCCACTTCCAAAAGACGCGGCCAGACCGGCCACGGTGGAAGAATGTCAGAGCCGGGCGCAGTGATCCACATTGTTGGTTTTCAGCACCGCCCGCGTGAATTTCTGGATGATGTAGTTCTCCTCGTTGGACACCCGCGCCGAGCTCAGCACCCCAATGCTGTCGGAGCCGTGCTCCTTTTTGATGCTGCCCAGCTTTTGCGCCACCAGGTCGAGGGCTTCATCCCATTCGGCCTCCTGCAGTTCACCGTTTTTGCGGATGAGGGGTTTGGTGAGGCGCTCATCGGAGTTGATGAAGCTGTAGCCGAAGCGGCCCTTGACGCACAGGCGGCCGTAGTTGGGCGGGATGTCCGGCACGCCGGTGACGCGCACCACCTTGCCGTCCAGGACGTGCAGGTAGAGCTGGCAGCCCACGCCGCAATAGGTGCAGGTGGTGCGCACCTTTTTCTCCTCCCAGGGGCGCGCCACGTAGCGGGCGTCCTTTTCCACCAGTGCTCCCACCGGACAGGCCTGGACGCACTCGCCGCAGAACACGCAGTCCGAATCCCGCAGCGGGCGGTCGCCGGGGGTCACGATCTTGGAATCACCGCTGCGGTAACCGAAGTCGATGGCATTGTTCACCTGGATCTCGTTGCAGGCCTGCACGCAGCGGCCGCAATTGATGCAGCGCGAAAAATCCCGCACGATGAAGGGATTGACCGTTTCCATGGGGTAGCGCGATTCGGTGGGCGGAAACTCCTGCCCCGTGACCTGGTAACGGTAGGCCAGATCCTGCAACCGGCAGTCTCCCCACACCGGACACAGTTCGTCGGCACCGTCCTCCTGCTGAACTTTGAGCTGAAATTCCGTCCAGCTGGCGGTATCGGCTCCCCGGATGGCGCAGTTGTGGTTGCCCGAAGACAACAGCAGCTGCAGAATGACCCGACGGGCTTCCACCACCCGCGGCGACTCGCTCTGCACTACCATGTCGTCCACGGCCTGGGTGGCGCAGGCCGGCAGCAGCTTGTCGACCCCTTGGACCTCCACCACGCAGATACGGCAGGCGCCGGTGGGGCTGGCGCCCTTTAAAAAGCACAGGGTGGGGATGTCGATGTTGCTACGCCTGGCCACTTCCAGGATGGTTTCCCCGGGTTCGAAGCTGAGCCGGTTCCCGTTGATCGTGATGTTGTGTTCGTTGGGCATGGTGTCTATGTCTCCTTAAAAAGCACCGGGTTGGGGTAACTGTACGCCTTAAGGAAGAAAGAATATTTTTACAGAAAAAACGCTATTTTGTCAATCCGGGAATTTTTCCGGTTTGCAGCAGCCGCTTTTCCAGGAAAAGATAGCTCCATACGCCCAGGGCGCCCCCTATACCATCAAAGAGCACATCCAGCATGTCGGCCTGGCGCGACGGCACGAAATACTGGTGAACCTCGTCACTGATGCCGTAAAGAAACGAAAAAAGGATGGAAACCGTGGCCAGCAGGGCGAGGTTCCGCCGGAGCGGCAACGTGCCCAGGGCCCGGACGCAAAGCGCCCCCAGGACCGCGTATCCGGCCAAGTGCAGCAGCTTGTCGCCGGCATACCAGCCGGGCAGCTCCACCGGGGCCGGCCGCGACGACTGGATGAAAATCACGACACAGTAGGCCACCAGCGGCAGCCAGTGCGTCAGGATGTGGTTCTTTTTAGCGTTGTTCACCACTTTCAGCGGCTCACCTTTCGATGCACCCATAATATCCCGTTTTGGCACGACAAAGAAGGCACATGTGGAGGTTGTCGGTCACTTTTCGAAAAGGCCCGGCTCCAGCCGCCGCTCGGCCACGGCTGTCTGCACCTGCGCCAGAAAATCGTCCATGGAGACGCCGTATTTCACCCGGCCGTCCAGGGTGCGCACCGAGAGGGTGCCGGCCTGGGCCTCTTTCTTGCCGTGGGTCAGGATCAGTGGAATGTACTGCAGCTGGGCCTCGCGGACCTTGCGGTTGAGGCTTTCGGTGCGCGCATCGACTTCGCAGCGCAGGCCGGCGGCCTCCAGCCGGGCGGCCACCTCGCGGGCGCCCGCGGCCAGGTCGTCGTTGATGGGCAGCACCACCACCTGCACCGGCGCCAGCCACAGGGGAAAGCGGCCGGCGAAGTGCTCGATGAGGATGCCGAAGAACCGTTCGATGGACCCGTAGATCACCCGGTGAATCATGATGGGCCGGTGCTTTTCATTGTCGGCCCCCACGTAGGTCAGATCGAAACGCTCGGGCAGCGACATGTCCAGCTGGATGGTGCCGCACTGCCAGGTGCGCCCCAGGGCGTCCTTGATGTGTACGTCGATCTTGGGGCCGTAAAAAGCACCGTCGCCCTCGTTGATCTTGTATTCCTGGCCGTAGGTCTCCAGGGCCCGGGTCAGGCCGTCGGTGGCCTCCTGCCACTGCTCATCGGTGCCGATGGACTTCTTGGGGCGCGTGGACAGCTCCAGGTGGAACCCCAGGCCGAAGGTGCTGTAAATGCGCTCCACCAGCTGCAGCACCCCCAGGATCTCGTCCTCGATCTGGTCGGGTCGCATGAAGATGTGGGCGTCGTCCTGGTGAAAGGCGCGCACCCGGAAGAGTCCGGAGAGCACGCCGCTGAGCTCGTGGCGGTGCACCAGGCCGATCTCAGCCGCCCGGATGGGCAGGTCCCTGTACGAGTGCGGCCGGGTGCCGTAGAGCAGCATGCCGCCGGGGCAGTTCATGGGCTTGATGGCGTACTCGGTGTCATCGATGACCGAGGTGTACATGTTCTCGCGGTAGTTGTCCCAGTGCCCGCTGCGCTCCCACAGGGCGCGGTTGAGCATGATGGGCGTCTTGGTCTCGACGTAGCCGGCCGCCCGGTGCTCCAGGCGCCAGTATTCCAGCAGCACGTTCCAGACGGCCATGCCCCGGGCGTGGAAAAAGGGCATGCCCGGCGCCTCGTCGTGGAAGCTGAACAGATCCAGGGCCAGGCCGATCTTGCGATGGTTGCGCTTCTTGGCCTCCTCGATGAAATGCAGGTACTTCTTGAGTTCCTTCTTGTCGAAAAAGGCCGTTCCGTAAATGCGCTGCAGCTGGGCGCGGGTGGGGTCGGCGCGCCAGTAGGCGCCCGAGACCTTCATCAGTTTGGCCGCTCGGACAAAACCGGTGTGGGGCACGTGGGGACCGCGGCACAGGTCGGTGAACTCGCCCTGTTCGTAGAAAGAAATGTTGCCGTCTTCCAGTTCGGAGATCATCTCCAGCTTGTAGGGCTCGTCGCGGTAAAATTCCAGCGCTTCGCTTTTGGGCACCAGTTTGCGCCGGATGGGCAGCTTCTCCTTGATGATCTTCTTCATCTCGGCTTCGATGCGGGGGAAGTCCTCTTCCGAGACCGGCGGCATGTCGATGTCGTAGTAGAAGCCGTCCTCCACCACCGGGCCGATGGTCAGCTTGGCATCCTTGTAGAGACGCAGGATGGCCTGGGCCATGACGTGGGCCGCGCTGTGGCGCATGATCTCCAAGGCCTCGGGGTCCCGGGTGGTGATCAGCCGCACGCTGGCGTCTGCGGTGATGGGCGTGGACAGGTCGACCACGGTGCCGTTGAGCTCCATGGCCACAGTGTTGCGCGCCAGCCCCTCGGAAATACTCAGGGCCACGTCCATGCCCGAGGGCGGCTGATCAAATTGCTTTATGCTTCCGTCAGGAAGTGTTATGGTAATCATGTTGGGCATCGCTTTCGTCAAAATTGGTTACGGAGCAGGGGGGACCATCGCACACCTCCCCTTTTTACGAACAAATGGATCTAGATATGCAAATCAGCATACAGCGTCAAGCAAAAATTGCCGTCTCACCGGGCGGTTGAAGCACACCATGCAAGCGCGCGTTCAGTTCATCGAAACAGACGAACACCTGTCCCGGTTCTGCCGCCTGCTGGCGACCCAGCCCATGATCGCCGTGGACACCGAAGCCGACTCGCTGTTTCACTACCGTGAGAAGATCTGCCTCATCCAGCTGGCCGGCGCAGACGCCACGGCCATCGTCGACCCGCTGAACATAGCGGACTTTGCGGTCATGAAGTCCCTCTTCGAAGACCCGGCCGTCGTAAAAGTGCTGCACGGGGCGGATTACGACGTCCGCTCCCTGTACCGTGATTTCGGCATCCGCATCAACAACCTGTTCGACACCGAGCTGGCCGGACGTTTCCTGGGATTCCCCCAGACCGGGCTGGAGGCCATGCTGCGACAGCACCTGGACGTCCGGCTGAACAAGAAATTTCAGAAAAAGGACTGGTCCCAGCGGCCGCTGCCGCCCGAGATGATCGAGTACGCAGCCGAAGACGTCAATCACCTGGTGCGGCTGGCCGGCATCCTCATGGCGGCCCTGGAAAAGAAGGGTCGCCTGGACTGGGTACTCTCGGAGTGCCAGCTGCTTTCCCGGGTGACGCCGGCCTGCACGGATGACCAACCCCTTTTCCTGCGGGTCAAGGGGGCCGGCCGGCTGCCCCCCCGGACACTGGCCGTGCTGGAAGCGCTGCTGCAGCTGCGCAACCGGCTGGCGGCCGAAAAAGACCGCCCGGTTTTCAAAATCATGTCCAACCGGGCTCTTTTCCAGCTGGCCGAAGCCCAACCGACCAGCATGGAGGCACTGAAAAACAGCCGAGCGCTCAGTCGCCTGCAGGTCAAGCGCTACGGCCGCGCCGTCATCGAGGCGGTGGCCGCGGCCCGGCGGCTCTCCCGCGGGCAGCTGCCGGCCTATCCGCGCCGCAGGGGAACGCCGTCGCTGTCCAATGCGGCCTCGCTGAGGGCCGTCGCCCTGAAAAAGTGGCGCGAACGAAAAGCCCTTCAGCTGGGTATCCTGGACCAGTCGCGACTGCTGAGCAAAACGGCCATCGCGGCCCTGGCAGCCGCCCCTCCCCGCAACACCCGGGAGCTGTCGCATGTCGAGGATCTGCGTCCCTGGCAGGCGGCGGAATTCGGCGATGAGCTGTTGCAGGTAATACGGCAGGCTCACTGATTTACGGCCACCGCCTGGGGGCCTTGAAGCAGGTGCTGGTGGCGCATGCCGCCGGTACGAAACAATGACCCTTGTCAAACCGAAAGGATTGGGGTAGAAAACGCCATACAATCAAACCAGTTAGTGTAACAGTACAAGGGCCGGGGAAAGATACGGGATTTAGACAGCGAACACGAATGGGGCCGGGCACATGAGAGACAACCGAGGGCTGAGCGGGATCGCCTTGATTCTTGCCCTGGCAGCCGTGGTGCCCGCCTATTTTCTGGGGGTTTTTCTCACCGACGAACTGCTGAAGCGGGAAACCCAGGAATACCGGGTGTGGCAGCAGTCCTACGTCGTCGACCGGCAGATGTACGACGCCATCGCCAAGAGCCCCCCGCCGCGCTATCATCACCCGCAGGTGTGGACGCTGCGCATCGGCGGGGGGATACTGGCGCTGATTCTGTTCCTGGCCGTGTATTTCGCCGCACGGGCGCTGATCCGCCCCCCGCAGGAGCCTGAAGACGTGCCTGACAGGCTGGAGAACGAACCGTGACCACAGAGAAGCAACCCCCTGAAGCCGATTCCCGGGTGCGCGTACTGGAGGCCGGAAAGCTGACCGACGGCCGCTGGCTCAACCTGTTCGACGTGCATTACGTGGACAAAAGCGGCGCCACGCGGCACTGGCGGCTGGCCTCACGGCACACGCCGCCCAAATGCATTTCCGGCCGCTTTGAGACCCCGGATGCGGTCATCATCGTGGCCCGCCACACCGATCTTGGCCGTCTGGTGGTCACGCGTGAATACCGGGTCCCGTTGGCGGATTTCGAGTACGGCTTTCCGGCCGGCCTGGTGGACGCCGGTGAAAGCGTAGAAGAGGCCGCCGCCCGCGAGCTGCGCGAAGAAACCGGCCTGACCCTCACCCGTTTCCTGAAGATCGGCCCGCCCATCTACTCGTCGGCCGGCATGACCGACGAGTCGGTCACCATGGTCTACGCCGAATGTCGGGGGGAACCCTCATCGGCGGGCAACGAGGGCTCGGAACTGATCGAAGTCCTGTTCCTCTCGTCCCGGGAGGCGGCTGAGGTGTGTGCCGACGCCCACCTGAAAGTGGACGCCAAAGCCTGGCTGGTGATGACCGCCTTTGCCGGCAGCGGCCGCATCTGCTGATAGTCAGCCTTCGGCGGCAGCCGAGCCGGGCCCTGCCAGGGGCTTGAACATTTTCTCGCTGGCGCCGCACACCGGGCAGCGCCAGTCGTCCGGAAGATCCTCGAAACGGGTGCCTTTCTTGATCTTGCCCCTGCGGTCGCCCCGGTCCGGATCGTAGACGTAGCCGCAGTTGACGGTCTGGCACTGGTACATTTCTTCGGGATTCGCCATGATCACCTTCCTGGTTTACAGTTTGCCGAACCGGTCGTGCCAACTGCAGGTGGCACAGTAGGTTTCCGTGTCTTCACCGATGTCCGGTGCCTCGGCGGAATCCACTTCCTCCTCGAAACAGATTTCACCTTCCCGGCACTCGAATTCATAAGTCTCGTATTCGTCATCGGCGTCTTTGACGTAAAAATGGGTGCTGCCGCACACCGGGCATTTGCCTTTTTTCATCCCTGACCTCTTGCATCGATACTGCAGAAGCCCCCCGATTCCCGCCGGAGGGCCTGCTGTGGACTTGTCAGCATGCTCCTAATCGACCCTGAAAAACGCCTTGGCCTTGGCCTTGCAGACCGGGCATGTCTCGGGCGGCTCGTCGGCACAGGTGTAACCGCACACGGAGCAGACATAGTAGCACTCGACCTCCTCGGGGCTGTCCAGGCTCTCAAGGGCCTTCTGGTAAAGCCCGGCGTGGATCTTTTCCACCTCGTTGGCATAGCTGAAGCTGCGTTCGGCGGCCTTGTTGCCCTCGGCCTTGGCATCCTCGATCATCTGGGGATACATCTGTTTGAACTCGTAAGTCTCCCCCTCGATGGCCTCCTTGAGATTCTCGGCGGTGCTCTTGATGCCGCCCAGTGTGCGCAGGTGGCTGTGGGCGTGGACGGTTTCCGCCTCGGCCGCGGCCCGGAACAGCTTGGCGGCGTGGGGGTGTCCCTCCTGGTCGGCTTTCTTGGCAAAGGCCAGGTACTTGCGGTTGGCCTGGGACTCTCCGGCAAAGGCGTCTTTGAGATGCTGTTCTGACTTACCCATGTTTTTGTTCCTCCTCTTGTGAAATTGAGACTTAAATCATGATAATGGTCATTATTTCAACGCCTGTCAACACTCCCCGGCGCTCTCCACGGTTGACAAAAATCCCCGAAAACGGTAAGTAACGCCCATTCCATGCGGTCCTGGGGACCCGCGCAGACCCGCCACAGGATGGAGAGAATGAGCCGCTGCGTATTGCTGAACGCAGATTACACCTTTTTGAACCTGCTCTCATGGAAAAGGGCGGTGTGCCTGACCGTCAAGGGAAAAGTTCAGGTTCTGAAATACTCCGAAAAAGTCGTCCACACGGTCAGCGGGGGCGAAGTGCGGATTCCCGCGGTTCTGAAGCTGATCAAGCTCATCCGCACCCTCTACCGCAGCCGGGTGACATTCAGCAAACACAACGTTCTGGTCCGGGATCGCTTTCGCTGCGCCTACTGCGGAGAAAGGCGGTCCCGTCTGACCATCGACCACATCATACCCCGTTCCAGGGGCGGCAGCACCGACTTTGAAAACTGCGTGGCCTGCTGCCGCGCCTGCAACATCCGCAAGGGGTCGCGGACCCCCCGTGAAGCGCTCATGTTCCCCCGGGTCAAAGCCTACCAGCCGACCATCGCCGAGTTCCTGGCCCTCAAGCTGAAAACCCTCGGGCTGCACGCCATTCTCAAGGAAATCGGGATCTTTTGACCGCCAAACCTGCGAAAAACCCACGGCCCGACGTCAGGGCCGATGTCATCGTGATCGGCGCCGGGGTCATCGGCCTGGCCGTGGCCTACTATGCCCTCCGGGCAGGGGCCCGGGTCACGGTCCTCGAGCAGGGCGACATCGGTGCCGGCAGTTCGTGGGGCAACGCCGGGCTGGTGGTGCCCAGTTACAACGAACCGCTGGCCGATCGTGCGGCCGTGGCCCAGGGACTGCGGGAAATTTTCAACCCGGCGGGGTTTTTCGCCCTGCGCCTGCGTCCTGATGCGCACCTTCTCACCTGGCTGACCAGCTACCTGCGCCACTGCACCCGCCGGCACTACGACGGGGCCGTGGCCGTATTCAACGAGCTGAACCGCGACACCCTGCACCTTCACCGGCAGTTGGCCGAGGCCGCTGCCGGGGCCTACGCTTTCCGCCAGGCGGGCGTGCTCTACCTGTACCGGGACCGCGCCTGCTGGAAGGCCGGCCGGCAGACGGCGGCCGGTATCCGCCGGGCCGGGTTCCGGGTGGAGGTTGTCCCGCGCTCGCAGCTGCCGGCGCTGGTTCCGGCCCTGGGCGACACGGTCATCGGCGGCATACACTACCGCGATGATGCCGGTCTGGACCCCGCCCTCTTTCTGCAATGGCTGGCCGCGGAAGTCAGAAGCATGGGAGGAGACATCCGGACGCAGACGGAAGTCTACGGGTTCGAAACCAGCCGGCGGCGGGTCACCGCCCTGCTGACCACCGGGGGAAAACATGCCGCCGAACAGATTGTTCTGGCCGGCGGTGCCTGGCTGAGACGCATGGGCCCCTGGCTCAAGGCCCGCCTGCCCATAGAGGGCGGCAAGGGTATCAGTCTGACCACGGACCCAGGCCCGGGCGTCACCAGTGTTCCCCTGATCCTGGCGGAAGCCCATGCCGCCGTCAGTCCCCTGGCAGACAGCCTGCGGGTCACCGGCCTGCTGGAGCTCTGCGGCCTGGACATGACCCTCGATCCGCGGCGCATCCGGGGCATCGCCCAGGCGGCGCAGCACTATCTGCCGGCCATCGGTTCCCTGGAAAAGGCCCGCGTGTGGCGCGGCCTGCGGCCCTGCACGCCGGACGGGCTGCCGCTGCTGGGCCGGCTGGCGGCGCCGTCCAATGTCCTGGTGGCCGGCGGACACGACACCAAGGGGGTTTCCCTGGCGCCGGTCACGGGCCGGCTCACGGCCGACCTGCTGGGCGGCAAGGCCATTTCCGCCGCACTGCAAAAAGCACTTTCACCCCGGCGATTCCAGTAGAAAAGCATCCATATTTCCCACGGCAGGCACCGCGTGTCCTGGAAACGGCATCCCTTCGAGAGGTCGGCTCCGCGGCTCACAGTCCGAACCTGGCGGCCCTGCTGGAAAATGCCCCGATCGGCGGCGGTCCGCGACAGCCGCCTCGTCCTTTGAGGTTCAGAAAAGTGCATTTTTTTCCGGCGGGCATGCAAAATTGTCTTCCCGACAGCCCTTTCGGTGCGGCAGGTGGCGCCGGATCCAGGGGTGGTGGCACCGGACCGCCGGGTTCAAAATCCCGGGAAAACGCCCGGCAGCCGCAACTCCACTCCGGAGAGGTCCAAGTATGGGGGCGGGATTGCGCTTAAAAGCGCTTCGTTGGCGGGAATTTTGCATATTTTACGGTCGGGGGGAATCGTGTACGGGCCAGTACGCCCCCCCCTGCACCGCCCTTTCGCGGACCTGGAAAACGTGCGGGGTGCATCCACAGGCAGCGGGGGCCACTATTTTTTTACGCCGGAGAAGGCTATGACCGCAGTGCAGAAACTTCCTGCCGCAAAATCCAGAATCCTGGTGGTGGAAGACGAACTGAACGTGGCCGAAGTGCTGAAGGCCCGCCTGGAAAGTTATGGATACGAAGTCTGCCGCATCGTGTCTTCGGGGGCGGATGCCCTGACGGCCGCCGGCGAATTGGCGCCGGACATCATCATGATGGACGTCAAGATCAAAGGCGCCATGGACGGGGTCGAAACCGCCGGACTCATTCGCCAACGCTATGACATTCCTGTCATCTATTTGACGGCCTATTCCGACGACCGCCTCCTCCAGCGGGCCAAAACCACCGAACCGCTGGCCTACATCCTCAAGCCCTACGACGGTGCCGAGCTGCATTCGGCCATCGAAATCGCCCTGTACCGCTATAAGGCGGAAAAAGAGCGCCGTCAACTGATACGGGACCTGCAAAAAGCCCTGGCCGAAGTGAAAAAGCTCAGTGGCCTGCTGCCCATCTGTGCGGCCTGCAAGAAAATCCGGGACGACAAGGGATACTGGAGCCAGGTGGAGTCCTACATCGAAGAGCATTCCGAGGCCGTGTTCACCCACAGCGTGTGCCCGGATTGCGCCAAGGCGCTCTACCCCAAGTTCCAGCACGGCACTACGACGGACCTCGACAAGAAAAAATTCTCTTAGGGCTGCGGCAATCGCGACCGCCGACCGCTGGCGGCAGGGAACCGCAGCGCTTTCCCTGCACCGGCCGATCGTCGTGGTCGCGTCCCAGACCCGCAACCGCCTTTGACATCCTTCTTACAGTGCGGTAATTACAGGACAAGCCTTCTGCCGGCAGAGGGCTCCGTTACCGGGAAATGACCATTTCAGGAGACAGCCGCATGAGCCGATTCGCCCGATTGGACCGCCTGCCGCCCTACGTATTCGCCAAGGTCAACGAGATCAAGATGAAGGAGCGCCGGGCCGGGCGGGATATCATCGACCTGGGTATGGGCAACCCCGACCTGGCCACGCCGCCGCACATCGTCGACAAGCTGGTCGAAGCCGCTCGCAAACCCCACAACCATCGCTACTCCGCCTCCATGGGCATCACCAAGCTGCGCATGGCCATCGCCGACTGGTACCGGCGGCGCTACGACGTGGCCATCGATCCGGACACCGAAGCCATCGTCACCATCGGTGTCAAGGAGGGCATGTCGCACCTCATCCTGGTGACCATCCGGCCGGGAGACGTGGTGTTCACTCCCAACCCCACTTATCCCATTCACCCATACTCGGCCATCATCTCCGGCGGGGACGTGCGCGGCATTCCCATGTCCCCGGAGGCCGATTTCTTCGAAAACCTCATCCAGGCCACCAAGCAGACCTGGCCCAAGCCCAAGGTGCTGATCCTGTGCTTCCCCCACAATCCCACCACCGAGGTGGTGGACCTGGCCTTCTTCGAAAAAATCGTGGACTACGCCCGCGAGCACGGCATCATGGTCATCCACGACTTCGCCTATGCCGACCTGCTGTTCGACGGCTACCGGGCGCCCAGCTTCCTGCAGGCCGCCGGTGCCAAGGAGGTGGGCGTCGAGTTTTTCTCGGTCTCCAAGAGCTACAGCATGCCCGGCTGGCGGGTGGGGTTCTGCGTGGGAAACCCGGAGATCATCGCCGCCCTGCGGCGCATCAAAAGCTACCTGGACTACGGCATCTTCCAGCCCATCCAGATCGCCGCCATCATCGCCCTGAACGGCCCCCAGGACTGCGTGGCCGAAATCCGGGACACTTACCGCGAGCGGCGCGACACCCTCATAAAGGGCCTCAACCGCATCGGCTGGCCGGTGCCCAGCCCCAAGGCCACCATGTTCGTGTGGGCCCGCATACCGGACCGGTACCGCCACATGGGATCGGTGGAGTTTTCCAAGTTCCTGATCAACGAAGCCCAGGTGGCGGTTTCCCCGGGACTGGGTTTCGGTGAATACGGGGACGAATACGTGCGCTTCGCCCTCATCGAAAACACCATGCGCATCAACCAGGCCATCCGGGGCATCCGCAAAATCATGTGAGCGCCAATTGCAATTTGCATTACGCCCTCCGATGGGATATAAAAGTGCCCTTTTACGGCCGTCGATGAACGGCCCCCTGTAACCGAAAAGAGGAAACACCCGCTTCATGAGCAGAATCAACATCGGCCTGATCGGCTTCGGCACCGTGGGAACCGGGGTGGCCCGCATTCTCACCGAAAACCGCGACATCCTGCACGCCCGCACCGGCCTGGACCTGCACCTGCGGTCGGTGGCGGACATCGACGTCCAGACCAACCGGGGCGTGGCCCTGGCACCCGGGGTGCTGACCACCGACGGCATGGCGGTGGTCAACGACCCAGAGGTAGACATCATCGTCGAGATGGTGGGCGGCAAGACCTTCGCCAAAGAGGTCATCCTGGCGGCCATCGCCAACGGCAAACCGGTGGTCACCGCCAACAAGGCCCTGCTGGCCACCCACGGCGGCGACATCTTCCGGTCGGCCGCCGCCCGGGGGGTGGACCTGGCCTTCGAGGCCAGCATCGGGGGCTGCATGCCCATCGTCAAATCCCTGCGGGAATCGCTGGTAGGCAACCGCGTCTTTGCCATGATCGGCATCTTGAACGGCACCTGCAACTACATCCTGTCCAAAATCACCGACGAGGGCATCGCCTTCCAGGCCGCCCTGGCCGCCGCCCAGAAAAGCGGCTACGCCGAGGCGGACCCCACCCTGGACGTGGAGGGCATCGACGCGGCCCACAAGCTCACCCTGCTGTCGTCCCTGGCCTACGGCATGGAACTGGATTTCGAGAACGTTTACACCGAAGGCATCTCGGGCGTCAGCCCCATGGACATTGAATTCGCCCGGCAGTTCGGCTATCGCATCAAGCTGCTGGCCATCAGCAAGCTTCACCAGGGGGGCGTCGAGGCCCGCATCCACCCGACCATGATTCCCGAAAAGAACCTGCTGTCCAGCGTCAACGGCTCGGTCAACGCCATCATGGTCACCGCCGACGCCGTGGGCGACATCCTGCTCTACGGTTACGGCGCCGGCATGATGCCCACCGCCAGCGCCGTGGTGGGTGACATCGTGGACATCGCCCGCAACCTGTCGGCCGGCATCACCGGGCGCATTCCGCTGCTGGGCTTTCTGCCGGCCAACATCCGGCGGCTACCCGTCATTTCGGTGGATGAACTGGACATGCACTACTACCTGCGCTTTTCGGCCCTGGACCGCCCCGGCGTGCTGTCTAAAATATCCGGGGTCCTGGGCCGCTGCGGCATCAGCCTCAAGACCGTGCACCAGAAGGGCCGCAAGACCAACGGCGCCGTGCCGCTGGTGATGCTCACTCACCAGGCCCGCGAAGCCGACATCCAGTCGGCCCTGGCCGAGATCGAAAAACTGGATGTCATCAAGGACCGCCCGGTGCTGATCCGCATCGAGGAAAAAAACAACCTGGACTGAAAACCGTACAGAAAGCATAAAAACATGTATGTCGTCTGCGCCGACCTGGAGGGTATCTTCACCCCCGAAATCTGGATCGAATTCGCCCAAAAAACCGGCATCCCGGAACTCAAGCTGACCACCCGCGACATCTCCGACTACGACGAGCTGATGCGCGGCCGCCTGGCCATCCTGAACCAAAAGGGGTTCACCCTCCAAGACATCCAGGAAGTGGTGGCCACCATGGAGCCCCTGGAAGGGGCCGTGGACTTTCTCGACTGGCTGCGCTCAGAGATGACGGTGATCATCGTCTCCGACACTTACGAGGAATTCGTCAAGCCGCTGATGGCCAAGCTGAAATGGCCCACCCTGCTGTGCCACGACCTGACCATCGCCCCGGACGGCACCATCAGCACCTACAACCTGCGCCAGAGAAACAGCAAGGAAAAGGCCCTGCTGGCCTTCAAGGGGCTGAGCTACGACACCATCGGCATCGGCGATTCTTACAACGACATCGACATGCTGCTCAAAGCCGACCGCGGCATCCTCTTCCGGCCACCGCCCAACGTGGTGGCGGAATTTCCGCAGCTACCGGTCTGCTCCGATTACGACGACCTGCGGCGCATCATCCGGGACATCCTGGGCAGGAGCACCGCCTGAGCCATGCACACGCCGGTACACCGCTGCAGCACCCGCGTCATCTACGGCGACACCGACAACATGGGGTACGCCTACTACGCCAACTACCTGCGGTGGTTTGAAATCGGCCGCACCGAGCTGTTCCGCTCCTGGGGGGTCACCTACCGCCAGATGGAGGCCCGGGGCATCTACCTGCCGGTGTCCGAGGCGTACTGCAAGTACCTCCTACCCGTGGGCTACGACGATCGCCTGCTCATCGAAACGCGCCTCGACCTGGAGATCAAGGCCGGCATGAAGTTCGACTACCGCCTCTTGAAAGAGGACGGTGAAGTTCCCGTGGCCACGGGCTTTACCCGGCACCCTTATGTGGACAAAAGCGGCCGGGTGGTGCGGCCCCCCAGGTTCATCCGGGACCTGATCAGGCGCCAGCGGCCCAGCGAAAGCTGACATCATAGCCTCGGAAGGCATCCGTGCTGAAACTCGACACCAGCGACCAGGGCATCCGTTTTGCGGTGCAGGTACAGCCCCGGGCTTCCCGCAACGAGATCACGGGGCTGCATGACGGCGCCCTCCGGTTGCGCCTGAAAGCGCCGCCCGTGGAGGGGGCGGCCAACAAAATGTGCCTGAAATTCCTGGGGAAGATCCTGGATGTTCCCAAGTCCAGCCTGGAGATCGCCTCGGGCCGGGCCTCCCGCCGCAAACGGGTGCTGTACCGCTGCCCGGCCGGTCCCCGTCAGGAGCGTGAACTCAAGCGGCTGCGCCGCATTCTGGCGGCATACCAGAACACCTGATCCCTTTTGAAACGGAGGAAAATCCCATGCCTAAAACCACCGTACGCTGGGCCGGCGACAGGACCTTCGTCGGCACCGATTCCCGCCAGCACTCCGTGGTGCTTTCGGGAGACCAGCCCCCCAAGGGCGTCAGCCCTTCGGAAATGCTGCTGGTATCCCTCTCGGCCTGTTCGGCCTACGACGTCGTCGACATCCTCGAAAAAAAGCGCAAAACCGTGACCCTGCTGGAAGTCACCGCCGACGGCGAACGCGGCGAAGACCCGCCCTGGGCCTATCGCTCCATCCACGTGCACTACCGCCTGGCCGGAAAGGACCTCACCGAAACGGCGGTGGCCCAGGCCATCGAACTGTCGGAGCAGAAATACTGTTCCGTGTCCGCCACGATCCGCGGGGTGGCCAAAATCACCACCTCTTTCGAAATCGTGCCCAGCAGCCCCTGACCGGCCCCGCAGGACCACAAAAAGAGCTTGACACATCCGCCATTTTCAGCTATTTAGGTTCTTTGCAAATAAATGATGCGGGGTGGAGCAGTCTGGTAGCTCGTCGGGCTCATAACCCGAAGGTCGTTGGTTCGAATCCAGCCCCCGCTACCACAATAAAATCAAGGGCTTAGACGAAAATCTAAGCCCTTTTTCTTTGCCTGTATTCGGCCAGTGGTACAATCTTGGGACACCTTTTTACCGATTTCCCACTCAATTCAGCACCCTCCGCATCATCCTTTACATCCGACCGGTTTTCATCCACCTGGCCCACAAAGCGCTCAAAGGCCTTGCCGTCCGAACGCGTACTCTTGGGTATCCAAGTGTAATACTTCTGGAAAATCATCTGTAAAGACGAGTGCCCGAGCATGTGTTGGACCCAGCCGAGCTCTTCACCGGCCGAAATCATCATCGTGGCAAAGGAATGCCGGGTCTGCCTGGGGGGCCGGTAATCGAATCCGGCCTTTTCGAGGGCCGGCATCCAGACCTCCTTGCGAAAGTGGTCCGGTGTCATCCGACGTCCGTCCCGCGTCAGGAAAATGTATTTCCGGTGGCCGGTCAGTTTCCGTTGCGCTTCCATGGCCTCGACTACCTGGGGCAGACATACGATGTAGCGCTTGGATTTTCTCGTCTTCGGCGGACCTACCCGCCCACAGACATAGGTCTTGTTGACGAAAATGTGGGGGCCTCCAGGCATCTCGGTCAAATAATCCCGCCACTCCAGCGCATTCTGCTCGCCTGCCCGCATTCCGGTGAAAAAAGCCACCAACGCATAGGGCCGGTACCAAGCCGGCATGGCCTCTATGATCTTCAACACTTCCGGGTAGGTGAACGGGTGTATCTCCGGGGCTTCTTCGGGCAGCCGTTTGACTTTTTTCATAACGTTGTCCGAGACAAATCCTTGGCGGTGGGCCATTTCAAATACCGATTTCATCGGAACCAGGATGTTGTTGGCCCGTTTGGGGCAAACATCGAGACGGCTACGAAACCGGACTACGTCCAGATAGGTGATGTCCCGTATCGGGATGTCTTTGAACACCGGCAAGATGTGCCCGTTCATGGCCGACACATAATCCCGCCACGTGGTGTAGCGCACATGTTTTCTGTGAATGGTCGCCCACATTTTCGCCACCTGTCCGAACGTAAGGCCTTGGTCTTCATCTTCCGGCGGATCGAGTTGTCCGTACCGAGCAAGATTGTCCAGGTAAATGTCCCGCAAATCCCTGGCAACGGCTTTGTTTGATGTATGAAGAGAACGCTTTACAATTCTGCCATCGATTTTTCTTCTAAAATACCACGTACCTCCAATCAGAAACAGGTACCTGTCTTTTTTTCTCGCCATCAGCTGATCCTCCAATCCTCATCGGAAGATAGCTTCGGCTTTACCCTGACAGGTTTTTCTCTTTGCCGATGCGCCTCCTTTCTCAATCGCGTGTGTTGTTTCTGAAAATCTCTGATTTCCTGACTGTAATAGAGCACCCGGCTTGAGCCCGGTGCCTTGAAATAACTCAACAGCCCACTCTGACGCCAGTTCTTGATAGTGTTCGGCGTCACACTAAAATAACTCGCAACTTCACTTTGTGTCCATAAATCTTTTTCCCATAAACCTTCCTTTTCCGTTTTTTTCACTGAAATATACCCCTTGTTTATCGATATGACACTGCCCATTGCCGGTCTTTTCCGGAAGATGCCCTTTCAGCATCCATGGCGTGCCCAGTCGCTCTGGTGGCGACCTTGTGGGGCCGAGAGGTATGACGGCCCCTGCCAGTTTTTGGAGATGGCGCTCCGTTTTACGCCGGCATCAATTGTCGCTCGTTTCCACGATCCTGACCGTGATACCGATCCGCTCATGCGGTGGGAATTCATTCCGACAGACGAACTCGGCGACAAATCGCCTGCCCGCATCCATCATTGGTGCCAGTTCCCTTGCCAGATCCCTGCGCAAGTATCCCATTTTCCATTCCGGCGTGAGGCCCACCCAGATGGCGTTCTCGTCGCAGGGATTGTCTGGCTCCCTATGAACCCCGTATGTGCCGATGTCCGCACATCCGAACTGCCTGATGTTCTTTGGGGCATCACCGAAGGTGACGCCTGTGAGCTTTGTGGTTATCGGAAAATTCATTTCTTTTCGTACTCCTTT
>CAYUAQ010000035.1:0-32620 GCA_964442705.1 uncultured Desulfobacteraceae bacterium | reverse complement strand
CCGCGGGTCATGAAGCCAACAGTCGCTGTATCAGAAAGTCGCACAGGCGGCTGGATTCGCTCCAGGAGAAACAGGGCACATCGGCTTGTTGGGGGCGGTCGCCGATGATGGCCAGCAGGTGGGGGTCGTTGCGGCAGATGGGGCTGTCGACCCTTTGGCGGCGGAACACCTCCACCTTGGGATAGGGCGCGGTCTTGTAGCCTTCACACAGCACGATGTCGGTTCGCTGGAAGAGGGGCAGCAGCTCCTCGAGGCGGGGGTCCCTCTCCACGTCCCGCACCATGCCGATGCGGGTGGGGGAGCACACCACTGCCGTGGCCGCCCCGGCGGCCTTGTGCCGCCAGCTGTCCTTGCCGGGCTTGTCCAGTTCCAGCCGCGGGCCGTGGTGGTGTTTGATGGTGCCCACGCGGTATCCACGGCGCACGAATTCGGGGATCAGCTTTTCCAGGACGGTGGTCTTGCCCGCATCCGAAAAGCCCACCATCAGTACCAGCGGGGGCTTTCCGGCGGAGCTGCCTGACAGGGTGGCCTCCGGCGGCGACGGGTTGGGGGTCATGAATGCGCCGTCTATTTCTTGAATTGGACCAGTTTGCGGCTCAGCAGGCGCACGTGCCCCATCTCTTCCTTGATGATATCGTCCAGACGGCTCTTGCCGAGATCATCCGGCACAGCGTCCTTCATGCCCAGGTAGAAGACGATGGAATCTTTTTCCGCCTCGATGGCGGACATGAGGATATCCCGCATGGAGGTGACATCGATGTCCTTTTCGAAAAAAACCCGTGTGTCCACCAAGGCTTTCAGGTACATGGCGGCTTCACCGGCGGGGTCGAATACGGTGGAGGCTTTTTCCTGTTCGGTCAGTTGCTGCCGGAGTTCGGTAAAGGTCTTTTCGTGGTCGACTTCCATGTCGGCCAGTTCCAGCAGAAACTTCTTGTTATCGGCATCATCGGCGGCATCGGCGGCCTTGCGGTAAAACGCGGCCCCGTTTTTTTCCATCTGTATTGCCATCTGAAAGACTTCGTCTGCGCTGAAATCGTAGCCCATTGTTCCTCCTGTCGAATACGGTGTGATTTGAATGCGCTGCCGGGCGAAATGCCGGACCCGCCGTCCGGCATTTCGCCGGCAGGACCGACTCACCTATGATAAGAACGTAAGGGGCGCTTGTAAAGACTGCGCACCTATCGATTCTTCCAGTGCGGCGCGGTCTTTTGCAGAAAGGCGGTGATGCCCGTCTGGGCGTCTTCGGCCAGATTGTTGAGCGCGATGGTGTGGCCCGCATAGGCCAGAGCTTTGTCGTCCGGCTGGTCCGCCTGGGTGTAGAAGGCGCGTTTGCCCATGGCGATGACCAAGGCGCTGGCCTGACAGATCTGATCGGCCAGCTCGCGGGTTTCGGCCTCCAGGCGCTCCACGGGCACCACCCGGTTGACCAGCCCCAGAGTCCGGGCCTCCTCGGCCGGCACGTAGCGGCCGGTCATGAGCATTTCCATGGCAGCCTTGCGGCCGATGGCCCGGGTCAGGGCCACCATGGGGGTGGTTTGGTGGTTTTCATGTTTCCCCCACCATCTCGGCCAGGTCGTGGCCGGCGCAGAAGTGGTCCCCGGCGGCGCGCATGACCAGTACCTTGAGGGACTCTTCACAGGCCAACTCTGAAAGCACTTGGCTGATCTCGGTAATCATGCGGCGTGACAGGGCGTTTATCTTGGCGGGGTTGTTGAGCGTCAGAAACCCGATGGGCGGTTGGGCGGAAAATGCGATTTCGGCGAATGCCATAAGTCATCCCTCTTTTCTGTGGGGTTGCGGTGCGCCGCCGTTTTTCAATGACCGGGCCACCAGTTCCACCGGGTGATGCACCGGCAGGCGGCCCAGTTGCTCCATCTGCAGGCGGCAGGTGGGGCAGTCCGTGACGGCGGTGTCTGCCCGGCTAGCGTCAGTACGTCTGATCAGATCCCGGCCGATGGCGACGCTGAGATCGGCGTGGCGCGCCGACAGCCCCCAACTGCCGGCCATGCCGCAGCAGTGACTGTCCAGCACGTGCAAAGATACCCCCGGCAGGGAGGACAGCAGATCAATGGAACTGCGGGGCGCGGGCTGTACCTTCAGGTGGCACGGCATGTGGTAGGCCGCCTTCACCGCGGTGGGATGTCGCTGCAGCGGCAGGCGGTCCCGGTAGCGGTTCACCAGGCGGCTGATGTGCACGGTCTTTGCGGCGATGCGGGCGGCCTGGCGTTCGGGCAGCAGCCAGTGCCACTCGTCCAGCAGCGACAGGCCGCAGGACGAGCAGGTCACCACCAGCCACTCCGCTTTCTCCAGCAGCCCCTGCCAGGCCGCCAGGTTTTGCCCTATTTTCTGCTGCGCGGCCCGTGTCATGCCCTTCGAGAGCATGGGCAGGCCGCAGCAGTGCTGCGTCGGGAACTGCACCCGCATACCCATGGCCGTGAGCACCGTCACGGCCGCCTCCCCGATTTCGGGGCGTATGAAGCGGGCGTAGCAGCCGGCAAAGTAGAGGACGTTCGGTTCGCCGTCGCCGCTGGCAGCCGCGACGCGGTCATCCAGGCTGCACCGCGCAAAAGTAATCGGAGGCCGTCGGGCCGCTACGCCCGTTAGCCGCTGGACCGACCGGCGGGTGGCGGACAGGCCCATGAGCAGGCCCAGGCCGCCCCGCATGTGACGGTTGAGGCGGGCCGCCGGTTCCAGGCTGGTGAGGAGCTGATCTTCAAAGGAGGTCCCGAAACGGGCGACATATTGAGCCCGGGCTTCGGCCGCCATCCTGGGGATGTCGACCCCTGTGGGACACTCGGCCCTGCAACTGGCGCAGTTGACACACTGGGCCATGACGTGTTGAAAAGCACGGGTGAAAAGCGCTTTATCCGAGATGGCCCCACCGATCAGCGCACGCAGCAGGTTGGCTTTGGCCCGCGGTGCCGCCTCTTCGCAGCGGGTGAACTTGTAGATGGGACACATGCGGGTGGCCGTGGTCAGGGTGGTGCATTTGGCGCACCCGTGGCAGCTCTCCACTTCTGCGGCAAAGCCTCTCCGCCACCGCAGCCGGAGGGGCTGCGGCTCCCGGCTCCGGTAGCCGGCGCCGAAGCGCAGGTTGGTCTGCATCTGCCGGGGGTCCCGGCTGACCTTGATGTCGGGGTTCAGCAGGCCCTCGGGGTCCATCAGCCGCCGGACGCGCTGGAAGAAGGGGTAGATGTCCGGATAGAGTTTTTTGATGTAGGCGCTGCGCAGACGGCCGTCGCCGTGCTCACCGGATACCGAACCGCCCAGGGTGTGCACCAGTTCGAAAAGACCGTCGGCCAGGGGTTTGAGCAGACCCACGTCCCGGGGATTTTTCAGGTCCAGCAGGGGGCGGGTGTGCAGCAGGCCCTTGGCGATGTGGCCGTAGATGGCGAATTCGACACCGTGGCGCCCGAGCAGGTCGTGCAGGCCGGCAAAGTATTCCACCAAACGGTCGGTGGGGACGGCGGCGTCCTCGATGATGGCCACGATTTTACGGGCCCCCTTCAGGCGGTACAGGGTGGGGACGGCGGCCTTGCGGACGGCCCACAGGTCGGCCTTTTCCCTGGCGGAGACAGCCACCCCGGCCCGGCGGCAGAGGCCCTCGGCCGTCAGTATGTCACGGGCCTGCGCGGCCAGATCCATGCACTGGGCGGCATCCGCGCCGTCGAATTCGATGAGCAGCAGGTTGTCGACATCGGTGGGAATCCTGTCTTGCAACCCGGGTTCGGTGGCCGCTGCCAGGCGCAGCAGGGATTTGTCCAGCATCTCGATGCCCGAAGGCCCCAGCGGCAGCACGGCTTGAACGGCGCTGGCGGCCGCCAATAGGCTCTCGAAAGCCGCCACTACAAGGCTGTCGGCGGCCGGCCGTGGGCGCAGCTGCAGCACCAGCCGGGTGACCAGAGCCAGGGTTCCCTCGCTGCCGGCCATCAGTGGTGTGAGATCCAGATGCCCATTGTTGACCAGTGCCCGCAGGTTGTACCCACAGACGTTGGTACCCAGGTCGGGGTAGGCCTTTTCGATGGCTTCGGCGTGGTCTTCATACAGGCGCCAGAGCGCCTGCAGACAGGGGGGCAGATTCCCCCTGGGGGTATCGCTGATCGCCGAAAGCCGGGTGACCCGTCCGTTGGCGAGCACGATTTCGGCGTCCAGGATGTAATCGGCGGTGTTGCCGTATTTGACCGAATGGGAGCCGCTGGCATTGGTGTTGAACATGCCCCCCAAGGTGGCGTAAGCGCCGCTGGAAGGATCGGGCGGAAAAAAAAGCCCCGTGCCCTCCAAGGCAGCCTCCAGTTCTCCCAGCCGGCAGCCGGGCTGGCATTCGGCCCGCCGACCGGGGACGTCGACGGACAACAGCCGGTGCATGTAGCGGGAAAAGTCCACCACCATGCCGGCTCCCAGGGAACTGCCGCACAGGCCGCTGCCGGCCCCCCGGGCGTGGAGCGGCAGACCCTGCCGGGCGGCAAAACGCACAATGTGCACCACGTCCCGGGTGGTCTTGGGAAAAGCTACGGCCGTCGGCAGCACCTGGAAGATGCTGGCGTCGGCGGCCAGCATGTTGCGGCTCAGTTCGTCGGTCAGGATATCGCCGGCCATGGTACTGGAAAGCAGTTCGAAGTCGGCGGCCATGTTATTTTTCATGGGTTTCCGGCTAGTTGCGGATAATAGAAAAAGGGGTTCCCAAAGGGGCCTCGCCGGCCCTTCGGCAGAAAGGTATCATCTTTTCGGCGCAGGGGTCAAACCTCATGTTCGGCCCCCCTTCCGGGATATCCGGACAGGGGCGTGAGCGCAGCTGCGGATATTTTGCGGACTTGCCACCGGGGTGTGGAAAAAAAAATATTTTTGGTGTATAGGATATTTCTGTATCTAAATCCCGTGCGATACAGGACCGGAGAGTTTTGCACATGAGCATGGATTTTATTCAAGATCTGCTCCAGGCCGTAACCCGGGTGCTGACGCCCAACGAGGCATTGCTGAAAGAGGTCCTCATTGTCAGCGGTATGCCCGAGGGGTCTGAAAATCTGCGATATCTGGGATTTAACCGCCAGGTTGTCGAAGAAGATAACGGCAGCCTGGAGTTTTCAGCGGTAGCCGTCATCAACAACCGGCGGGCCGGCCGGTGGAAACTGTCCGGCCGCCGCAGGAAACTGAGCCGGCTTGTTTTCAACGCCCGCTGGACCCGCAATCCACTGGATCTTTTCCTGAACCATCTGCGATGTGATGAGACGGTGATGGATATTCTGGCATCGGCATCCGGGAATTACACGCTGCTGGGCATCCTGACGGTCAATGAAATCCAGGGGCGCGGACTGCTCAGACGCCGGCTGCGCAATGTGCGGCCGGTGGTGGCGGTTCCCGGACTGGATGGAAGAGACCTGGAGGCCATCATCGCGTTTGAAAAAGCCCACGAGATCAAGAGGGTCCGTATAAGAGGCCTCCCGCTGTACCGTAAAGTCAACTAACAAGTGCCGGGACCTGACCTGCCACGGACGCGCCGTGCCGCTGTTTTCCCCCTTTGCCTATATCACCAAGGCGGCCATATCTCTGCCGAAAAGACCGATCCGGTCTCCGGCTTTTACCGGCACATTCAGGTCCCAGTCCAGGGGATTGGCGCAAAGCTGCCGGTAACGGAGCCAGAGAGCCATGCGGCTGCGGGCGGCGAGCAGTTTGTGGTTGAAGAAGAGGCTGTGTATTCTATCGGTATCGATGCCGGCACGTTCCAGAATGGATGCGATGGTATCGTCCGGTTGGGGAGATATTTCGATGACGGCATTCCCCCCGGTCTTGAGATTGGGTACGTCCTGCCGAAGCTTCCCGAAAAGATGAATTTCGATCACGGATATGCCTCTTCTGAATGTTTTTGCGAATGGAACCTGAAGGGTCAGGCTCGGGGACTGCGCTGCACGCTTGACGAATTGGAAATCTACCTTAACATGGCGGTGGTGTCAAATCCTTCCGGCCGGGAAAATGCCCATGAAACCCAAAAGCAGATACGAAGAAATCAGCGCCGCCCGTAAGATTCTGGGGCTTTCGGAGTCGGCCACCATGGCCGAGATCAGACAGCGCTACCACCATCTGATTTCCCGGTGGCACCCGGATGTGTGCCCTGAAAAAAAAGAGATCTGCCGGGAAATGGCCGCCCGAATCAACGAGGCCTACAAGTGCATTCGGATCTACTGCGACCAGTACAAATATTCCTTTTCCAGGAAACAAGTTGAAAAAAGCGTCTCTCCGGGTGAGTGGTGGTACAACCGCTTCGGCAGGGCCCCCATGTGGGGGCAGTCACCGGACGAAGAAAAATGAACCCTGCCGTTGCCCCACGGCATCACCCGCTGCCGGTGAGCATCCTGCCTAATTTCGGTCCTTCTCCGTCGGCACATCCGGTGGTGGGCAGCCATTGTCCACAAAGTAGTCATTTTTTCTGTCAGGTGTAAAACATCTTTGCGTATGTGCGCCGTGCCGGGTTGATCCGTGGGAGGCAGTAGTTGCTTGGGATCCATAGAACATGCATAAAAACAATTGGTTAATATAATGAGGGGCAATGCGCCTCTTCTGGCACAGGGATTGCTTTAGTCATAGAACGAAAGGGGGTTGTTTCCACTGCTTTAGTAAGAATCGAGGATCAGAAAAAGAGGGGTTGATGCCATGTTCATCAGTGATGGAAGAGGAATTTGGCCGAAAAGAAACTCTCCTGAGGCAGCATATCGTGAAATAGCTTACCGGGATCTGTATCGATCCCTTGAAAAACGTGATGATTTGAGTGCGGCCCAGCTGCTTCTGCTCGAGCGACTGGTGAGAAGAAAACTCAAAACGTTTGATCCTCGCATCGATTCTGCTGAACTGGAAATGAAACCTTATGTGCCGGAAGAAGACGCCGGGGAGCAATGGGATTTGGCGCCTGGCCGTGAGAAAGGGGAACACCTACCGTTTTCACAGCAAAACCCAGCCAAGGCGTCTGGGGGTAATAGAGAACGCCGAAGGCGCCCGCGCAGAAAAGTAATGGGGACGGTCATCGCCAAAGTGCACCCACCCTTGCTTCCGGCAGGGACTTTGATCGATATCAGCTTGGATGGCGTGGCTTTTCAATACCGGGAAAAGGGGCCCAATCTTTATGAGATCAGCGAAATCGACATCATCTGGGCCGATTTCGTGGCCGCCCACCAGCTCAGAGGACTGCCCGTCCAGACCGTATGGGATGTGCTCTTAAGTGGTAAGGACCACCCTGGCAGGGTGGCCACCCGCAGGAGAGCTGTCCGGTTCGAGAACCTGTCAACGGGTCAAAGATGCGCCCTCGAACGGCTGATCAGCGCCCAGGGCGCCGTCGTCTGAAAGACTGTCCTCCTGTTTCAGCCTTTTCCCCTCATTTTCAACATCCCCCGTGAGTGATTCCATGAACACACATTTTAGCACCCATCGGCCGTTGGTCATGGGCACCAGCTGGATGGTGACGGCCGATCACCCCCTGGCCGCCCGAACCGGTGCAGCGATTCTGGAAAACGGCGGAAATGCCGTGGACGCCGCCGTTGCCGCCAATCTGGTCATGACCTGCGTACGACCCCACATGTGCGGCTTGGGGGGCGACCTGTTTGCGCTCGTCTACAGGGCCGAGAGCGGCCGACTGGAAGCCTTGAACGCCTCCGGGCGGGCGCCGGCGCGGGCCAGCATCGATGAGTACCGCCGCAGGGGGCTGCGGGCCATTCCCGAGACCGGCATCCTTACGTGCACGGTGCCCGGTGCCATTGCCGGCTGGCAGGCCATCCTGGAAAAGCACGGCACCATGGGCCTGGACCGGTTGCTGGCAGACGCCATCGCCTATGCCGAAGACGGCTTTCCCATGTACGGGGAACTGGCACAGGCCATTGAAGAGCGTCGGGCGCTGCTGTCCCCCGCAGCCGTCGATATTTTTCTGCCCCGCGGCCGCGTTCCGAGGCCCGGCGATGTCATCCGTCAGCCGCGCCTGGCCGCTTCCTACCGCAGGCTGGCGGATGAAGGACCGGACGCATTTTACAAAGGGGAGCTGGGCCGGGCGCTGGTGGCGTTTTCCCGCGCCCAGGGAGGGCTGTTCAGCGAGCAGGACCTGTCGGGCTACGCCCCCGACTGGGTCGCGCCCCTGTGCACGACTTATCGCGGATACGAGATCTGCACCCAGCCCCCCAATTCCCAGGGTATTGCGCTGCTGATGCAGGCCAACATCCTGGAGAATTTCGATCTGTCCGTCCTGGCGCCTGAACAGGCCGAACGGGTGCACCTCATGGTGGAGGCCAAAAAGCTGGCCTTTGCCGACCGTGACCGCTACGTCTGCGACCCGGACTTTCATCCGGTGCCGACGGCCGCCATGCTGGAAAAAGCATCGGCGCGCGACCAGGCGGTCCGCATCGATCCCCGCCGTGCGGCGCGGTCCGTGCAGCCCCGCGCTTTTACATCGGGCGGCAGCGACACCATTTACCTGGCGGTCGTCGATCAGGAGGGCAATGCGGTTTCACTGATACAGAGCCTTTTTGAGCCTTTCGGCAGTTGTGTGATGGTCCCCGGAACCGGCATGTTTCTGCACAACCGCGGCCGCGGTTTCTCGCTGGATCGGCAACACCCCAACCGGCTGGAACCGGGAAAACGCCCCTATCACACCCTGCACCCGGCGATGATTATGAAGGACGGAAGACCATTCATCGTGCTGGGCACTCCCGGCGCCGACGGCCAGACGCAATCGGTCATCCAGCTGTGCACCTGTATGCTGGATTTCGGCGCCACCGCCCAGCAGGCCGTGGAGGCGCCGCGCTGGCGCTCGGAGCCCGATGGCACGCTGCTCATAGAAAGCCGCTTCCCACCGCAGACCCTTGACGCATTGCGCGCCAGGGGGCATGATCTCAACGTGCTGGGTGACTTTGACAGGGTCATGGGCAGTTCCCAGGCCATTGTGGTGGATACGGACCGTGGGGTTGTCGCCGGGGGCGCCGACCCCCGCCGCCAGGCATACGCCATCGGAAAGTAGCCGTTGTGGAAATGGTTGCTCTCCATCGGCGGTGAGCTGTGGCGGCCATGCGGCCGCGGCGCAGGCCCAGGCCGGGGGAGGGCGGTGAGAGGATATGTCAACCATTCGCCAAAAAACCATCGAGGGGCTGAGGGTGGGGGACGTTTTTCGCGTCCGCCGCACTTTCTCGGAAGATGATGTCGACGCGTTTGCCGCCATCAGCCGGGACTACAACCCGGTTCACTTCGATGCGCGTTTTGCCAGGGTCAAAAAATTCAAGGGCCGTATATGCCAGGGGCTGCTGGTAGCGGGCATGATCACCGAAATCGGCGGTCAGATCGGGTGGCTGGCCTCCGAAATGCGCTTTCGTTTCAGACGGCCGGTATATTTCGGGGACATCGTGGAGTGCAGCGTCACCATCGTCGATATCGATGCCGGCAACAGGGCCAGGGCCGAAGCCCGGTTCCGCAATCAGGACGGTGCCCTCGTCATCGAAGCGGTTATCAGCGGCGTTATTCCCGGTGACCCCGAAAAAGAGGTGTTAAAGGACATGTTGGCCGAAGGCGACCCCACCAACCCCTGCCGGTGAAGAAGCATGGCGCTCAGCCGCGGCCTCAATAGACGCTTTCATAGTACCTGACGCCGGCGTGATAGGAAATGTTACCATCACTGAATACTTTGCTGGACCAGACCACTTCTGCCAGGGTGATCGACCGCAGCCCTGCGCATATCCCCGTACAGGGGCCGGAAGGGTGGAATTTTTTGACTTTTATGTAAAGCACGGTGCCTGGTTCGAGCCGTCGACGGGCTGCAAAGCACAGCCCTCCCAGGCTGTGGTTGAGCGTCCACGTATCGAAGAGAAACTCCCCGCTGAAATAAGAAACCACAATGGGTACGCTGTAGCGCCGGCGCGTGTAGACCCTCCTTTCCGCGGTACTTCGTTTCCGCAGCCCGGCAGTCGCCCGGAGATTCAGCAGGCCGGTGCCCATTGTATTTTTCCGAGCGGGAACAGCCGGTTTCCCGGTCGAAGCTTTCCTGAAAATATGCCGGTTAAAGGAAGGACGGGTCATGGGTCGATCCTCCTCCAGGAGCACAAGAGAATAAATTGAGGCGCAGATGCCGACTGTTTCAGCTGCGGACGTAGTAATTGCGCATCATGCCCATGTCCTCGTGCTCCAGGTTGTGGCAGTGGTACAGAAACAGGCCGGAATAGTCATCGAAGCGGACCAGAAAGCGGATGCGTTCCCCCGGCATCACCAGCACGGTGTCCTTCCAGCCTTCATCAACGTATCCCTCGTGGGCCACACCGCTACGTTCCAGCACCTGGAACTGCTTGCCGTGCAGGTGCATGGGATGGGGCATGCCCATGCCGCCCATCATGCCCATGCCGCCGCCCTGGTTGACGAATTCCCACAGTTCCATGGTTCCCAGGCGCACGGTTTCGTCCGGGGCCACGCCGGTCATTTCGAATGTCCGGCCGTTGATGGTCCATGCCATGTGGCGCATCTGGAGGTAGAATGTCCGGGGCCTGCCGGCATTGACAGCTCCGCGGGGCCGGTAGGGCTTTATTTCGCTGAGACGCCGGGGCAGCGGGAAGGCCGCCCTTTCCCGGCGGCGTACGTGAACCTTGAAAACGGTGAAGGGGGCGCCGTTGGGAAGAAAATTTCCGCCGCCGCCCATCATGCCGCCACGGCCCATCATGCCGGCGTCAAAAGGCAGGCTCACCAGGGCGGTCTGGGAGTTGAGGGGGTCTTTGCTGAAGTCCGCCCACAGTTCCAGTCGTTCGCCCGGGGCCAGCATCACGTACCGGCGGTGCACCGGTTTCTGCAGCAGCCCCCCGTCGGTGCCGATGACGGTCAGCGGTCGCCCATCCTGCCAGGCCAGTCTGTAGATGCGCGAGTTGGAGCCGTTGAGCAGCCGCAGGCGGTAGGGGCGGGTGGCCACGGGGAGGGTAAACCGTGGTTGGCCGTTGACCAGGATCCACTGGCCCAGGAAGCCGTTCATGCGCCCCATCATGCCGCCCATGCCCTGAAGATAGACCAGCTGGTTGTTGGTGTCGAAGGTGCGGTCCTGGAGGACCATGGGGATGTCGAATTCGCCGTCGGGCAGGCCGGCGGCCTCTTCTTCCTCGTCGGAGACCAGAAAGAGACCGGCCATGCCGCCATAGACCTGGGGGCCGGTGCGACCGTGGGGGTGCGGATGGTACCAGTAGGTGCCGGCGCGGTTGTTGACCTCGAATTCGTAGAGGTAGGTTTTCCCCTGGCCGATGACGTACCGGGGATGGCCGTCCATGACGGCGGGTACGTGCAGGCCGTGCCAGTGGACGATGCTCTCGTCGGGAATCTGGTTGGTGAACCGCACGCGCACCTTCTGCCCCGTTTTGACCCGGAAGGAGGGGCCCAGGTAACTGTCACCCACCGGAACCAGGCTGGCGCTGTCTCCCCGGATCACCTTGCCCCGGTAGACCCATGACCGAGTCGTGGCTCCCGGCATGATGGGGATATCGGCGGGAGCGGCGGTCAGGTCGATCTCCAGGTCCGGTGTAAAACTACCCTCTTGAGCGGCGGCGGCTTTCGGTGGCGATACCGCCAGCAGCGATGACAGCCCACCGGTGAGCGCCCCGGCTGCGCCGATACCGCTCATGCGTAGAAAGGTGCGGCGGTCCATCGCCGAAAGGCGGTGTGTGGGTACGTCTGGTTTCTGGTCAGTCATCGCAGAATATCCCGCTTTTTGGCTTCGAATTCATCCTGGCTGATTTCTCCCCGGGCATAACGGTTTTCGAGGATTGCCAGGGCGTTGGTGCCCGGTTGCCATCCACCGGTGTTTACGTTGGAAGTGCTGCCGGCACCCCTGACGATCCAGCGGATCAGGGCAATGGCGCCCGCAATTATCAGTATCCAGAAAAGAATCATGAAAATCATACCGAACCATCCTCCTCCCCAGCCCCCGGTCATCCAGGAGCCGAAGGTGCAGCTTCCCAATCCCCCCCACGGTTGGGCCATGGCCCGGTCCAGCGGGTACATACTGAAGATTGCCGCCAATATCGTCATTATCAAAATTGATCTGAGTGTTTTCATCGAAACCCCACATCTGTATTGGTCGCTTGATAGATCTCTCTGACGCCAGAACCCCTCTGTCGCCGGTTGACAATACATCAAAGCAAGCCGTGTGCCATTGCTTAGCACTTTTGCTTCTGGACTGGGCAACAGATTGAAAATAAAAGTTAAAAAAATTGCTGATTTCACGTCCTGCAGGGAGCGGCGGAGGAGGGCTGTTGCGGCGGTGCGGTGTTTTTACCCACCTGGCCAGCAGTACCTGTGGACCTGTGAAAAAAATAACCAGCCGGACGTACGCCAGGTCGGGCGACTGCCTGCGGATTTTTCTGCAGATCCCTGCCAAGCCGGTCCGGACCTGCCGTGGGCTACTCTGCCGGTGGGCCGTGGCATGGCTCTTGCTCATCCTGAGGGGGAAACAACCATGGGCGGGTACCCCTGCCCGATAGACACCCCTTGCCTGAAGGAGAGGCGTGCATATGTGGGGATGCAGTTATCTTTCAAACTTTTCAGGAATGCCAGTTACCCTGACACTCTCCCTGATGGCGGGCCTGGGAGTGGCGGTCTTGATTTTGCTGCTCATCAGGCGCAGACGAAGCACCTCAGCGGGAAGAGATGTGCCCCGTGACCGAGCCGACTCCATGGAGATTTTGAGCATTCGTTATGCCCGGGGCGAAGTGGGCGAAAGCGAGTATCGGAGAATGAAGAAGATCCTGAATCAGCCTGGGAAATGAAATAGCGGAGAGGTCATGCAAGTCAAAACCCCATCGAGGAAAGCCGTTCTGATCGTAGGTCTCGTAGTGGCGATCACGGCCCTTCACGTGTTTACGGCTCAGGAGCAGCAGCGGGTCCACATCATTTACCGCGAACTTTACTTTCTGCCGCTGATTCTGGCCGGCTTCTGGTACGGCCTGCGGGGGGCGCTGGTCGCCTCGCTGTCCATCACCGCATTTTATCTGCCCTATACGGTGTACCGAAAAAAGGGGCTGCGCCGCGCTGGCGCCGATGCCCCTTTTGCATGTATGCGGTACGGCCTGTTTTCAGGTGGCCTGGGGTTTTCCGAACAGCCTCTTGAGCTGTTTGATCCAGATGCCGCTCAGGAGCCAGGAGTAGCCATAGGTGCCGATGATGATGATGATGAATGTCTTGACGATATCCATGGAACTGCCGTTGAGGGAAAACGCCGGCACGTATCCGAAGAGAAAAGGCCCCAGATAGAGGAACTTGGCGAATTTGAAAGATGAAAAGGCCGTGCGCCACATGTTGGCCTTGGCAATGGTGGCACCGGCAAAAGCGGCGATGCACACCGGCGGCGTGATGTTGGAGTCCTGGGACAGCCAGTACACGATCATGTGAGCGGCGATTTCGTTGACCCCCAGGTGGGTGAGCGCCGGCACGGCCACCACCGCCGTTATCAGGTAGGCCGCGGTCACCGGCACCCCCATACCCAGCACCAGCGAGGCCAGGGCGATCAGCAGAATGGTCATGAACAGCGATCCGCCGGCCAGTTCGATGATGATGTCGGCAAAGGTGAGCACCAGGCCGCTGTAGGTCAGCACGCCGATGATGATGCCGATGACACCCACGGTGGCGCCGATTTTGAGGCTGGACTCGGTGCCCTTGCGCGAGGCCTCCACGAATCCCTTCAGGCCGATGCGCGTATCCTTGCGGAACCAGCTGATGACGATGCAGGTGATGATGCCGGTGATGGCTGAATAGCCCGGGGAGTAGCCCATGAGCATGAGCACGGTGATGATGACCAGCGGCAGGGTGTAATACCACTGCTTCTTGAGGATCTCCAGGGCGCTGTGCTCGCTCTTTTCCCCCCGGATGTTGTGTATCTTGGCTTCGAAGTGCACCATCATGAAGACCGAGAAGACGTACATGAGGGCCGGAAAGATGGCCACCAGCATGATTTTCGAGTAGGGTACGCCGGTCAGTTCGGCCATGATGAAACCGCCGGCGCCCATGATGGGCGGCATGAACATGCCCGAGATCGATGCCGCCGGTTCGATGCCGCCGGCCACGTGGCGCTTGAAGCCGGCCTTGATCATCATGGGGATGGTGAAGGTGCCGGTGGAAACGGTGTTGGCGATGGCGCTGCCCGAAATGGAACCGAACATGCCGCTGGCGATGACGGCCACCTTGGCGGGGCCGCCGACCCGGTGGCCCACGGCCGCCAGGGGGAAATCGATGAAAAAGCGCTGGGCGCCGCATCTTTCCAGGAAGGCGCCGAACAGCACGAAGAGAATCACATAGGTGGCCAACACGTTGGCCATGATGCCGAACACGCCGTCGCTCTTGTAGAAAATGCTGGTGCAGACCCCCGGAAAGGTATCGCCGGCGTGGGCGATGAGGTCGGGCATGTAGGCGCCGTAAACCGCATAGAGCAGCAGCAGGACGCCCAGGATGACGAAGACAAACCCCACCACCCGCCGGGCAAGCTCGATGCCGATGAGAACGCCCACCACGGCCACGGCCATGTCGAAGGGGGTTTCGGCCCCGGTGCGGTAGTTGATGGCCTCGAAGTTGAGAATCCAGTAGCCGATACTGAAAACAGAGAGCAGGATCAGCAGGTAGTCGACGGCCCGCATCAATGGGCTTTTTGACTTGTACAGCAGAAAAACCAGCACGTAGGTGATGATGACGTATATGCCCCGATGGTACTGGGTGGAGGCGGGCCTCAGAATGGCCGAGTAGGAATAGAAGAGCACCAGCGCGCAGGCCAGCACGTCGAAGACGATTTTTTCGAAGCGGTTGAGTTCATTGTACACTTATCACACAGCCTGTTTGACACAATGTAATATGTCCGGGGTCTGCTTGTCAAGCAGACCCCGGATAGTTATGATTCCCTGAAGGGAAAAAAGTTATTAGAGCATGCCCTTTTCCTTCCAGAACTTCTCTGCGCCGGGATGGAACGGTGTGACGATGTTGGTGGCCCCGGTCTTCAGGCTCATGTTCTTGAAAGTCTTCTTCTGGCCGTACATGTGTTTGAGGCCTTCATCGGAATAGATGATGGTCAGCAGCTTGTAGACCACATCGGCGGGCACCTTGGCGTTGGCCACCCACAGGGCGCTGTCCTGGAAGGAAGGAGTGTCGTGATCCACGCCGCGGTAGGTTCCGGCGGGAATCGTGAGCTTGCCGAAGTACGGATACTTCTTGAAGAAGCCGGACTCTTGGGCGTCCTTTTCAAGGTTGATCAGATCGATGTCGTTGGTCTGAGCGGCCATGATGACGGCGCCGCTGGGAAAGGCGGTGAACAGCCAGAAGGCATCCAGCTGGTTGTTGCCGAAGGCGGCGGCGGCGTCGTTGTACCCCATGGCGTTACGTTCGATCTTGTCCCAGATGCCCAGGTGGGTGAAAAACAGCTCGCAGTTGGCAAAGGCGCCGGAACCGGCATTACCCACCCCCACCTTTTTGCCCACCAGGTCCTTGGTGGCCTTGATACCGGAGCCCTTTTTGACCACCAGCTGGGCGGGTGCACCATAGAGCCAGGCCACGGCCAGCACGTTTTCATACTTCTTGGGGTCGTTTTTCATCTTGCCGTTGCGGCCCAGCCAGACGTGGCCGGAGTAGACCACGCTCATCTGCTGTCGGCCGGAGTTGGTTTTACGCAGGTTCTCCACCGAACCGGCCGAAGTCTGCGCCTTGACGGTGAACTCCTTGATCTCCTTGACAGGTTTGTAAATCTGAATGCCGTTGGCAACCACCTGGAAGGTGCCCCCGGCGGGCCCCCCGCCGAAGATAATGCGCTTTTTCATGGCGAACGCGTCGCTGCTGGACATCATGGTCAATACGAAAACCAGGCTGATGGCGATCACAAACAGTTGGACTGTCTTCTTCATCGATCCTCCCTCTCGTTTTCTCAGGTTTCGGGTTCGGTTTTATGTGCGGAAAAATAAGTTCTGCCGAGTCGTGATAGCGTCGTGCCGTTATCGGTTCGCAGCCCCCACCCCCTTTCTCTGAAATGATTGGACCGACCACGGGAGAATTGTAATTATGGCACCCGCATTCCCTCACAGTATGGATACCCAAACCGGCGGCAAGCGTCAATTAGATGAATTTTGATTTTTCTGTCAGAAAATTTCTTACACCCAAGTACTTCTCAGGGTTCGATGAGATGGTTCTGAATGGCGAAACGAGACAGCTCTGCGTTGTTGCGCAGATTCAGTTTCTTGAGCAGGCGAAAGCGGTAGGTGTCCACCGTCTTGATGCTGATGCCGTAGGCCTCGGCGATTTCGCGGTTGGTGTGCCCCATGGCCAGACGCCGCAGGACCTGGAGTTCCCGCCGGGACAGGGAGTCCAGCAGGGTCTGGCCGCGGATGCCGCGGGCCACCCGCAGGGCCAGCGCTTCGGCGGCCGCTTCGGTGATATAGCGGCCGCCGGCATGCACCTTGCGGATGGCCCCGACCAGTTGTTCCGGGGCCGAGCGCTTGGTGAGGTAGCCCATGGCACCGGCCTCCACGGCGCGGATGACGTACTGCTCCTCTTCGTGCATGGTCAGGATCAGGACCGGCAGGTCAGGGTATTTCTCGTGCAGCAGTTCGGTGACTTCCAGGCCGTCGAGCCCCGGCATGGAAATGTCGATGACGGCTACGTCGGGACGGTTCCGTTTGGCCTTGAGGATGGCTTCACGGCCGTCTTCGGCCTCCGCGACCACCGCCATGTCCGGGCTTTCCTCCACAATGCGCCGCAGACCCGCCCGTACGATGCTGTGGTCGTCAGCCAGCAGAACCTTGATCACGGTCATTTCCTTTCAGGCGGCTGCCACGGGGACCTCGAACCGGACGCGGCAGCCCTGTCCCCGGGCGGCCCGGACGGTCAGGGTACCGCCCACCAGGGCGGCCCGTTCCCGCATGCCGGCAAGCCCCAGCCCCTCCGACTCCGCCAGGCCGGCGGGATCGAACCCCCGGCCGTTGTCGGCCACGGACAGGAAGAGGTGCCTCCGGGTGAATTTCAAGGCCACCTCCACGTTGTCGGCTTCGGAGTGTCGGATGACGTTGGTCAGGGCTTCCTGGGCGATACGGTAGGCGGCGGTGGCCACCGGGTTGGGTATCTCCGGTATACGGTCGTGTTCGAAAATGCAGGAGATGCCGGCCCGCCGCTCCACGTCGGCCGTGTACCACTCCAGCGCCGCCACCAGCCCCAGGTCGTCCAGTACACCGGGCCTCAGCCGCAGGGCCATGTTCCTGACCTCCTCGATATTGTCATCGATGAGCGCGCACATTGTCAAGGCCCGCCGTGCCGCTGCGCCATCTGACTTCCTGAGGCGCTCGGCCAGCCAGGCGGCATCCATGCGCAGAGCGGTCAGTACCTGGCCCAGTTCGTCGTGAAGTTCCCTTGCGATGGCGGCGCGTTCGCCTTCCTGGCTGGTGATGATTCTGGCAGACAGCCGCCGCAGCTGGTTCTGGGCTCTTTTTACCGCGGTGATATCCATGGCGATGCCGCAGACGCCGCTGACGTTGCCGGAATCGTCGAATACCGGAAATTTGGTGGAGAGATAGATGTGTTCGCTTTGCCCGTGCCGGATGACCTCTTCCGACTGGCAGATACGGTTTTCCGCGATCACCTGACTGTCGGCGGCTTGAAACTGGTCGGCAATCTGCCGGGGAAACAGCTCGGCGTCGGTTTTGCCGCTCACTTTCCGATTGCTCAGGCCGAAGAGTTCTTCGAAACGCGAATTGACCAGCTGGTAACGTCCGTGGCAGTCTTTCATGTACACCACGGCCGGTGTGTATTTCAAGATATTGGTGATTTGCCGGGTGCGGTCCCGTACCTGCCGTTCCAGGTCCCGCGAGTAGCGGCTCAGCTCCTCCTTGGCCACCTTCAGGGCCGCCTGGGCCCGTTTCTGTTCGGTGACATCCACCAGCACGGCCAGGCTGCGCTGGATGCGGCCCTCGTCATCGCGTTCGGCGATGGCGGACAGCAGCACATCGATGATTTCTCCGTTCTTTTTGACCATCTGATAAGAAACGTCCTTGCAGAAGCCGCGGCGGAAAAACTCGGGGAAAACGGTTTGCTGTGCATGCCGCCTGGAAGGCGGTGTAAAGAAATCCGTAAGCTGTCTGCCGAGAACCTCTTCCTGGGAATAGCCCAGACTCTCAGACCAGTACTGGCTGACGCTGACCAGACGTCCCCGGGGGTCGATGGAGTGCAGCATGGCGGGTGTGTTGTGGTACAGGGAACGGTAGCGCGCCTCGCTGCGCCGCAGGGCTTTTTCGGCATTGTGTCGATGCTGTATTTCCAGGCTGGCCTTCTTGTAGAGAAAAAGGACTGACAAGCCGATGAGGGTGCACAGGATGACGACCACGGGGGCGGTGACGTGGATCAGCGGTGCCGACACGCGCTCGTAGATTCCGGCCAGGTCCCGCAGATAATAGACCTGCCAGCCGGGATAGTTGGCCAGGACCTTGGCGTGCACTTGGTAGGCTGTTCCATCCTTGTCACGCACCCGGTCACTCCCGGTGAAATCGATTCCGATCCACTTCCAGGGGCCTTGGCCGAACTGGCGCGAGGCCGCAATGGTGCGTTGCTGCGCGGGGGCGAGTTCAGCCACGGTGTGAAAGAGCCAGTTTTTACGGGTGCACAGGAAGATGACGCCTTCGGGGCTGGCGACCATCACAATCTCGTCCTCGAGCAGCTTGAGCTGTTTTTCGACGCGTTCGATGGAGGCCTTGATGACCACCAGGCCAATGGGCAGGTCTTCGCCTTCTTCAAAGACCGGATAGCTGTAGTAGATGCCCCGGCGATGGGAAGTTGTGCCCAGCGCCAGGTACGTCGACGGCGCACTGTGGATGGCCTGCTGGAAATAGGGCCGGAAGGCGAAGTTCTTGCCGACAAAACTGTCCGGTGCATTGCGGTTGCTGGAGGCCACGGTAGTGCCGCTGTGGTCCATCAGATAACACACCTCCACTTCCAGGGAGCGCTTGAAAAGGTCCAGCACGGCGTTGGCCGCCATCAGGGCTTCTCTGCTGCGGGGATGCACCAGCTTGTTGAGCATCGCTCCTGTTTCGGACAGCAGGCGCACGGCGCGGGTGTGTTCGTTGAGGGAAAAAGAGATGTTGCGGGCGATCAGCTCAAGGCGCAGGACGCCCTGCTGTTCGGCATCCTTAAAAGCCGCGTCTTTCAGGGAAGAATAGTAGAGATATCCGCCCGCCGAGGCCGACAGAAAAGTCAGCAGGGAAAGGACCAGCAGAATAATCCGCAGCCTCATGGCCGGATTCCCGGGGTGACGGTTTTGCCAATCATGCGGCGACAACTATCTCAAATCGTCCCCCGCTGTGTCAAGGGCGCTGAAATCCCTCCACAGGACGTCAGTAGCCGGAAGCGGAGCTTGAGTTCAGCAGTCCCTCGGCCTGGCGGATTAGCAGTTCCGCCTGTTTGCGGATGTCTTCCAGAGCGGCCGTGAAGGCGGGGGTCAGCTCGTAGAGGTCCCTGAAAGTCTGCCCCTTCTCCCGCAACCCCAGGTAGACACTGCCCCCATCGGTGATTTCCAGCTCGGATCCATTGACTTTTATGAGCATCGACACGCTCCTTTCTGATAGCGATTACGGGTGTGTGCAACACGCTGTTCCCAGGTACTGCCGCCAAAAATTACAGCAAAGAGTGTGCCGGTTGCCTGTCGTAATAATTAGTATTGTAAAAGCAAAAGGTTATGAAAACGGAGGCACAGAGGAGGGGGGAGGTGTCGGAAGTGCTTTTCCTATTTGTGGGAAATTTTATTCATACAAATAGAACCAGCGGTGGCAGGCTGTCGGTGCGGGGCCGCATTTCAGCGCTTGGCGTCCGCGGATTCCTCCATGCCACTGCCCCCCATACCGATGACCGTGCGGAAGCCCACTTCCTCAAAAGCCTCCCAAGGGTGCCGTGGCACCAGAGCAGGCGTTCCCGCGGGGGTTCCGGGGCCCTGGCCGAAGGACCCCAGCACTACATATTCCAGCCGGGGCTTTTTTCCGCCCCCTGCGCCGGTGGTGATGCGCAGGCCCCATTCCCCCATGCCGCTGTTCAGGCCGCGGATCCCCAAAGCGTTGGGCTTCAGCAACATCACGGGCAATGGTTTCTTGCCCGGTGTCACCTGGGCGGCTTCCCCGCTTTCTTCCGGCTGTCCGCTCTGATCCCCGTCGGTGCCCGGTTTGCCCGTTGCCGGGGGATCAGTGGCCTCGAGATCCAGGGAAGAGGCCACGCCCTTTTTGATGGCGTACAGCCATTCGGTGGCCGTGGGCAGACGTCGGCCGTAGAACCGCGCAAACGCGGATGCGCCATAGGCCGTGACCCGCAGCACGGCGCAGGAGGAATGCATGGGGCCATTGATGTGAAACTTGCTGTCCCTGAATACGATGGGTTCATAGCCTTCTACGACTTCGCCCAGCAGCATCAGGATCCGCTCGCCGCTTCTGACGACATTGTTTTCCACCTGAACATACAACAGCAACTGGTTCAGGAACTCCACGTACTGGTGGTTAGTGACCGGTGTCTCGTCCATATAGAAGGAACTAACGCGCGTCTTCTTGCCGGCCAGTGACCCCCATCCCTGCGGGAAGGCCACGGTGCCGCCGGTGACCAGATGCAGGACCATGCCGTCTTCGGCCTGGATCGTTGCCGGCAGCGATTCGGCGCCGGTTTCAGGCAGATTGGCCGTCCGGCTGGGGAGTTCCGGAGGGTGCTCGGCCTGCCGTGTGCCCGGTGAGATGGCCGGGCCCTTGTGGGATCCCGTCATATGCCCCTGCATCCAGAAGAAGAAACCCGCCGTGATGACGGCCAGCCCGGCGAGAGTCATCCAGAGCACGGATTTGCGGCTGAATCTGCCGGCTGCCCGTGCATCCTGGGATCCTTCGGCGCCGGAGGATTTGCCGCCGGTGGGCCTTTCCCCCTCGGCCGCATCGATGGCTTCCCGCAGGGCCTGCCGCAGTTCGGCCGCCGATTCGAAGCGCGCCTCGATGTCTTCGGCCGTGGCCTTGCGGATGATGCGGTCGAGGTCCTCGAAAAACGGGCTGGACGGATCGGACAGGCCAATGCTGTTGAAGGGTTTTATCTTGGACGTCATGCGGCCGTCGACGGCTTCATAGAGCATCTTGCCCAGCGAATAGATGTCCGCCCGCTGGTCCACCCTGCCGAAATCGAAAAACTGCTCCGGAGACATGTACGGCGGCGTGCCCTTGACGTCCAGGGTCTGGGTGACGGATTTCAGCCGGCAGGAACGCACCAGGCCGAAATCGACGATTTTGGGCGTGTCGCCGTCCATGAGGACGTTTTCCGGCTTGAGATCGCGGTGCACCATGCCGACCCTGTGCATGGCCTCCACACCGTCCAGCAGGGGGAGGAAGTAGCGCTGCAGCCACTGCCGGGTTTCGTCCTCTTCCGGATAAAACCCCTCTTCGCGCATGGTGGCGCGCAGCGTTCTGCCGGGGATGTACTCCATGACGATGTACTCCAGGGGGGCGTTGCGGCGGCTCTCGCCGGCAGCCAGGGATCCGTGATCGTACACCTGGACGATGTTGCTGTGGCGGATCTGGGCCATGGCCTGGACTTCGTTGCGGAAGCGCTGCAGCCCGCTGGCCAGTTCTTCGCTGTCGTCCTCGCAGGACTGCAGCCACTCCGACGAAATTACCTTGATGACCACGTCGCGCTTCAGGTTGAGCTGGTGGGCCCGGTAGACTTCGCCCATGCCGCCCCTGGCGATGAATTCCAGGATGACCCATTTGTCGTTGATCACCGCCCCCGGCTGGAAGCTGATTGAATTGGATTCCGTCGTCATTTTGGGCCTCTCTTACCCCACTACCCGGACGGCCACCACGGTGACGTTGTCGTTGCCGCCGTGCTGCAGCGCTTTTCCCACCAGGTGCCGACAGATATGGCGATGTTCACCCCCGCTGAGAAGAATTTCGCGGATCTCCTCAAAAGGTACGATATCGTGCAGGCCGTCGCTGCACAACAGGAAAAAGTCCTGGGGTCGCAGTTCCTCGACGCGGGTGAACACTTTGTCGATGCCATGTCCCACAGCCTGCATCATGACGTGGCGCAGGGGGTGCTCCTGGGCCTCCTCGACGGTCATGACCCCGGCCTGGACGAAATGCCCCACCAAGGTGTGGTCGCTGGTCATCTGCTCTAGACGTCCGTCCCGCAGGCGGTAGATACGGCTGTCTCCCACGTGCGCCATCAGCGCCCTGCCGCCGGCCAGCACCAGCACGGACAGGGTGGTCCCCAGTCCCTCCAGTTTCGGGTGGCGTCGGCCGTATGCCTCGATGTGGTGGTGAATGGAGAAGATGGTCTTTTCCAGGTATTCCAGCAGGACTTTCTGGTCTGTCTGAATATCGCCGCCCTCCAGGCGATAGCCGGCGGCCAGCTCCTGAACGGCCATGCGGCTGGCGATATCGCCGCCGGGATGGCCGCCCATGCCGTCGGCCACGGCGAACACGGCGCCTTTTCTGTCGATATCGATCCTGGCGGCAACGCCATCGGCTGCCAGATAGCTGTCTTCGTTGCACCGGCGTTTCAGGCCGACATCTGTGCCGGCGCAGACCCGCAGTGTGAATCCCTCATGCATAGACGCGCTCCCTTCAGGGTGCTGAACAGTACCGCTCCTGGAGCGCCTGTTTCCAGAAGCTGTCATCGCCCAGCTGACGTGCTTTTTTGAAATCTTGGCAGGCGGTGTCGGTATGGCCCATTTTAACATAGGTCATGCCCCGATTGCCATAGGCCGCCGCATAGTCGGGTTTCAACACCAGCGCCCGGTTGAAATCCGCCATGGCCTGGGGGAATTTCCCAAGTTTGCGGTAGGCCGCGCCACGATGCAGGTAGAAGCGGGCGACCTCCGGATTCAGCCGGATGGCCTGGCCGTAGTCTTCGATGGCTTCGGTGTAGGCACCCAGTTTTTTGCGCGCCACCCCGCGGTTGTCGTAGGCCCGTGCATAGTAGGGGTTGAGCTCGATGGCCCGGGTGTAGTCCCGGATGGCCAGCTTGTACTTGCCCAGGTTCTTGTATGCCACTCCGCGCTGCCGGTAATAGCGGGCATCATCCGGGTTGCGTTCGATGGCCCGGTTGTATTCCGCCACGGCCTGCTGGTAACGTCCCAGAAGCTTGTAGGCCATGCCGCGGACGAAATAACTCTCCGGGTTGTCGGGGTTGCGTTCGATGGCCCGGGTGTAATCTTCCACGGCGCGTTCATACTGCCCCAGGCGGCGGTGAACCATCCCCCGCTGGCGGTAGGCCCGGTCGTCTTCGGGGTCCAGGCGGATGACTTCCTCCCAGAACTGCAGGTCCCGCTGGGAGGCCTTCCAGCAGGACTCGTCGGCCCGGGCCGCAAAGCCGCCCAACGTGATCAGCATGGCCGCCGCAGCGGCATATTGAAACAGCGCCTTCATGATATCTTCCTCTCTTCTATTTCCAGCCGCCCGGGTGTTTCCTGTTTCAGGACCACCAGGGTGAGGTCGTCCTCGCGGACACCGTTTTCACGAAAACGGTCCACTGCTTCGGTGATGGCGCTGACGATGGCTTCGGCCGGCGCATCGCGGTGCTGGTAGAGCACCTGCCGCAGGCGCCCCTTGCCGAAGCGTTCGCCACGGGGATTCTGCGTCTCCCACAGGCCGTCGGTGGTGATCAGCAGAATCTGGTTGGGCCCCCACCCGTTGTGGCTGTACTCGGTGTATACGTGATTTTCGTCGATTCCCAGGGCGATGCCGCTGCCGGCAAGTTCGGTGAAGCGGTCCTCGGCCGGATCGTACAGGACGGCCGGGTCGTGTCCGGCCCGCACCCAGCGTATCTTGCCGCCGGGCACGTCGATCATCATCAGCAGCAGGGTCATGAAATCGCCGCTGGCAGCGGTGTCCAGGCACAGCAGGCGGTTGGCTTGGGTGACCGCCTGGCCCAGGGTTTGCGCATGGATCACGCTGCTGCGGATCAGTGCCCGGGCCGTGGCCATCAGCAGCGCGGCGGCCACCCCGTGGCCGGACACGTCCCCCACGGCCACGACGACCCTGTCCGACCCCAGTTCGGGGATTCGGAAGAAATCGTAGTAGTCGCCACCGGTCTCGTCACAGAACAGGCTGCTGCCGGCGATTTTCAATGCGCCCACCGCCATGGTTTTTCCGGGCAGCAGGTTCTGCTGCAGCTCCATGGCCAGGTTGAGCGCGGTTTTCATGCGTGCCCGCTCCTCCAGCTGAATCACCATGCGATTGAAGCGGCGGGTCAGTTCACCCACCTCGTCGCGGGATTTTACGGGCAGCGAAATGCCGTATTGCCCGGCGGCGACCTTTTCGGCGGCCGCGGCCACTTCCCGGATGGCGGCCGCCGTGCCGCGGGTGGCCTGGCGGATGAGCAGCAGGATCACGAGAATGATCCCCGCCCCCACGGCCAGGTAGTGCAGGCGGAAGTGCAGGATCGGCTCCAGCACCTCACGCCCGGGGGCGATGATCACCAGGCTCCAGGGCGCTTCCTGCAGCTTGTAGAAACTGCTGATCTCGCCGGGTGGGAACCCCTCGCCGAAGATGGTGCCGTATGGCATGGCCATGATGGCGTACATGGTGCGCTGTTCCAGCGGGTCCCCATCCTCGGCCAGGCGGCCGTGTTTTTCAGGAAGGTTGCCCGCCAGCACCCGGCCGATGTTGTCCACCAGTAGGGCCTTGTGATTGCGCCACCAGCCCGTGGCCTCGATGGTGTCGATGAGGTAGTCGAAGCGCAGGACCACTTCCAGGCGGCCGATGATTTCTCCCTTTGCGTTCTTGATGTCTGAGATCAGCGAGACGGTCTCGCCGCCCTGGTCCGGATCGTAGCGCGGCATGGTGAACTGGACGGTGTCGGCCATGCGGTAGGGCATGCTGCCCATCTCCATCATGCGCTGCATGTCATCGGCGTCCATGGTGCCCGGCATGGTGGACATCATCTCTGTTCGCTGCCGCGGATCGTTCATCATACGGCCCATCATCATGCCGCCCATGCCGGTCCCGCCCTCCTGGGGGCTCACGCCGACTTGGGGCGGCTCGGATTTCCAGGAAAGGTTCACCCGCGTGACACCTTCCAGCTGCTCCAGTTGCCGGACGACCAGTTCGCGCAGCTGCTGGGCGTACAGCATGCCGCCGGCCTGGTGGAACATGGCCAGCAGCTGTTTGGGACGGCTCAGGCGCATGTCCACCAGGTGGGCGGCCCGCTGGAGCTTGAGCGTGGTGGCTTCTTTCCACTGGGACAGCAGGATGTTCCGGGCATAGAGGAATCCGGCGAAACCGCCGGCGATGAGCAGCAGCGCTACCGGCAGGAGGACGAAAAGCGCCAACCGGCGCTGAATGGTTCTGGGTCCGTGCATGGGGGGTATCCCTTCAGCCTGGTCAACCTGTCTTTGTAGTAAGAACACACAGCAAGGCCTGTGCCATGAGGGCAGATTGCCCGGCAAACGGCGCCGTGGAGATCCCGCCGGAAATAATGTTGCGGGCGTTCAAAAGAGATGAAACGGTGGCTGCAGAAAGGCCTGCAGCGTTTCGGTAACAAAGCCGCCGGCCTTCCTTTCAGGCGAATATGGAGGCTGACGCGCAGATTGGTGGAAGAGGGGGGCTTTTTTAATCGGCCCCAAAAAAGGTTTGGGGCGGTTGCCGGCGCCGGACGCGACGTTTTTACACACCTTCACGCCCGAACAGGGACTGAATGCGAAATGTTTGCGCACACGCCAAGGGGACCGCTGTGGGAGGAAACGGAGATCCCGGGATGTATCCGGCCATTAAAACCCACTACGTCTCATCGATCGGATATCAACAACAGGGGGTACGCTCTGCTGCCGATGGATTGATTTAACCTGAAGGGGAATATTGCCACGTTTGGTAGACATTTTGTATGCCAGTGGTTATATTGACTGGACCTACCATCAAGCCATACATCCTTGAAAGGAGAACGAGGTGAAGAAAAAAAAGAGCGTAATCGGTGAGGGAAAAGTGCGCGGTACGTTGACGTTTGCGGGCCTGATTGCAACGATCTTCCTGCTGTCGGCCGTAATACCGGCCAGCGCCGGAGATTTTTCCAAACCCGAAGAACTGGTGGTCAAAGCCAATATCACGTTCAGTAACTTCGTGGCGGATCCGGACATGACCTGGTTCCGGAATAACGTTAAAAAGGCCAAAGCCGTGCTCATCGTTCCCCAGCTGCTCAAGGCCGGTTTTATTTTCGGCGGCTCCGGCGGCTCCGGTGCCTTGCTGGCCCGCGACGCCAAGACCGGCAGGTGGAGCTATCCGGCTTTCTACACCATGGGGGCCGCCTCTTTCGGCTTTCAAGCCGGCGCCCAAGCATCGGAAGTCATCCTGATGATTATGACCGAAAAGGGCCTCAACGCCATGCTCTCCACCAGTGCCAAGCTGGGCGGTGACATGAGCGTGGCCGCCGGTCCGGTCGGTGCCGGCGCCTCGGTGGCCACCGCCGATGTCCTGGCCTTTTCCCGCACCAAGGGCGTTTTCGCGGGCGTTTCTGTCGAGGGTTCGGTGATCAAGACGCGTGACGGCTGGAACCAGGAATATTACGGCAAGCCGGTCACGGCCGTGGATATTCTGATCCGCCGCAGTGTCAAGAACCCGAAGGCCGACAAGCTCATCCAGACGGTGACCAAGGCCACCAAGAAATAGCCGATTCCTTAAAAGACGCAGGCGCCTCCTTCGGGGTGCTTTTCCCAGATGGCCCGCAGGAGCTGCGCCCTGCTTTCAGCAAGGGGGCTGAAATGCCCGTCGAAATGTCCAGCCGGCAGCGCTTCCGTGAGACCATGGCCTCGGGGACACCTGACCGGGTACCCTACTTCGGGGAAGGGCTGCGGGAAGAGGTGCTCGCCGCCTGGCAAAGGCAGGGAATGCCGCCCGGAGAGTTTCCCGATACCCTGTTTCCGACGGACCGCCGGATAGAGCTCCAGCCCGACCTGGATCCGCGCCCGCCGCTGTCCCGCTACCCCTCCAGTCGTGAAGATCTTGCCGAATTTGCGCGGCGCCTCGACCCCGACGACCCCGCCCGTCTGGCGGTGGATGAATGCGACCTGGCGGGAGCCTCCGCCCCTGACGGCCACGTGAACATGCTGCGCGTCCACCGTGGCTTTTTCCTTTCCATGGGGGTGCAAGGCTGGTCCCGTTTCAAGACATTGATGGAGATGCTGGTGGATGCGCCCGGGGTGGTGCGCCGGGCTATGGAGATCCAGGGGGATTTCGCCGCCCGGCTGGCAGACCGCGTTCTGGCCACGGTGCGGGTCGATGCGGCCATCTTCAGCGAGCCCATCGGCGGCAATGCGGGCCCCCTGATTTCCCCCCGCATGTACGCGGACATCGTGCTTCCCACCTACCGCCCCCTGATGCGCGTCCTGCAGCGCCACGGTGTGAACACCGTCATCTTCCGCACCTATGCCAATGCGCGCATCCTGATTCCCCTTATTTTACAACACGGATTCAACTGTCTCTGGGCCTGCGAGGTGAACCTGCAGGCCATGGACTACCGCGACCTGCGCCGGGAATTCGGCACCGACCTGCGGCTCATCGGGGGGATCGATCTCGACGCCCTGCGCCAGGGGCGCAACGCCATCTACACAGAGCTGACCACCAAGCTTCCGCCCCTGCTGGCCCAGGGCGGCTATGTCCCCCTGGCCGACGGCCGCATCCGTGAGGAGGTGCGCTACGCGGACTACCGCTACTATCGCCGCCTGCTCCAGGAACTGGTGTCCCCCGCAGCGCCCCCCTGACCCTTCATGATTTTGACCCGCCGCCATGGCCGGCCGCGCCTTTTGGCGGGGGGCCAACGGCCGCGGTGGAACCTCTGCTTGCGTCCAGAAACCGACGGATATGGGGTCCCATGGCGTAGATCAGGAACATGATGTACAGCACCTGCAGCATGGGTTTGAAGGCCAGGGCGAACACCGTCATTCCACCGAACATGGTGGCCGCCAGCGCCAGGGAAATGGCCTGGGAGCTTGCCGTGGCGCCGAGGATCAGGATCATGCCCTGGACGTAATTCAGCCGGAAAAGCCTGGCGGCACCCAGGGACAGTGCCGTCTGGATGATGTAGTAGAGAAACAGTGCACCGGCCACCTGCAGGAAAATGACGGGGTGGCCCACCACGTGGTGCGCGACTTTGGCCACCGAGAAGAAGATGATCAGCAGGATGCCGGTGGCCGAAACACCGGGGAAGTACTTCTTGAGGTCCATGAAGTAAGGCATTCCCTTGCGCTGGATGATCTCGCGGCGGGTGAAGTACCCGCACACCAGGGGAATCAGGATGAAGACAAACAGGTTCAAGAAAAGCCTGCCGGTATCGATGGGCAGCAGCGGGCCACCGCTCAAACGTACGATCAGCGGTGACAGAACGGGAATCAGCAGCAGCCCGATGACGGCAATCACCAGGGCGTCTTCCACGCTGGCGTCGGCGATGCCGGTCCAGCCGATGAGCATGTTGGAGCAGGGGATGGCCCCCACCAGGATGATGCCCAGAGCCAGTGCCGGGTCGCCGGCGAAAATCGTGCGCGAGATGAAGAAGGCGATCGCCGAAGCGACGAAAAAGGCGAAGAACAGCGTCAGTGCAATCAGCCTGTAGTGGCGTCCGGCTTTTTTTACCTTTTCAACGGCCATGCCCGTCAGCATGGGGTAGAGCATCATGAAGACCGCCACGAAGCTGATGAGCCGGATGTTGAGCCGCCGTACGTCGAAATAGAGACCGAACAGCAGCGCCGCCGCGATGTCCACGGCTACGAAAAAATAGAGTTTGTTTTTAATGGTCAGCAGGATTTTTCCCATCGCGTTTCTCCAGTCGTCGCCAATGCTAAAAATCGGTAGAACCGGCCATGCGCCTTCTTCTTGGCACCCTTGGGTAGATCAAACCGGCGGGTGTTGCAAGCATAAAAGCCCTGAATTGGCCATGACGGTGCGACAGCGTTTGGTTTCGATTATGAAGCGGGCCCCGCTGGAAAACAGGTTAAAGAGACCAGCTGGATTGTGGAGTTATTTTTGCGCGAGCCCTTACTGTTCGACGATGCGGGGCGGCACGCCCAGGACGCCTGAAAGCTCGACGGTCAGCCGTTCCAGCAGCCCCATATCGGCGCGCTGCGCAAGCACCGTGCGGGCCAGGGCGGGCCTGTCCGTTATCAGGCCGTCGACGCCGCGGCTGACCATTATGGACATGGTGGGGGCGTCGTTTACCGTCCAGACGTAGACGTCCTTCTTGCCGGCGTGGGCTGTTCTGATGAAATTGCGGCCGGCAAAACCGGCGTTGACGGCCAGAAAATCGGCTTCGATGCGGTCGATGCCCCCGGCCGCCACGGTCAGCAGCAGGCCGACCTTCCAATGGGGGCGCAAGGCCTTCATCTTGCGAACGGCTTCGGGCTTCAAAGACATGATCATGACGCTGCCGGCCATGCCGTGGGCCTCTACGATGTCGGCCACCCGCTGTTCCAGATCCTGGTCGTGTCCATAGTACTTCAGTTCGATGTCCACGCCGATTTTGCCCCGGCACATGTCCAGCACCCGGGCCAGGGTAGGCACGCGCTGGTCCCGGAATTCAGGGGAAAACCAGCTGCCGATGTCGATGTTTTTCAAGTCCGCCATGGTGCCAGCATCAACAGGGTCATCCCTGCCATGCGCCCCGCGACCCGCAGCACCAGCCAGGCGTTTTTGGCGGCAAACCCCAGCGCAGCGACGATGCCCATCTCCCGCAGCTGTTGCGAGGCGCCCAGTATGCCCAGCAGGGCCGCCTGTTCCAACGCGATAATGGCCAGTGCCACCGCTCCCACCAGGATAAAGCTGATCCACCCCATGGGGCCCAAAAAGAAAAACAGAATGTCCTCGTCCGAAAGCACGGCATGGCCTGAAACCTCCAGCGCGATCTGGACCAGCAGTCCCACCAGAGGCGTCAGCACCACAAAGGCGATGGCTTTGAAAAAGATGTCTGTCAGAACCAGCTTTTTCCAGCAGGTACGGAAATCGCCGAGGACCGCAGCCATGAGCGTTTGTTGATGAGCCATGTGTTGATGTTTCCGTAAAGGGGGTATGCAGGGGGAAGCATACAGGGCCACAGGGGCGTTGCAACGTTGATTTTCTGTTTTTTCATAATAGGCATTATTTCCCCATCCGCAAACAGCAACCGCGTGCGCCGAGACCGGAAAACGCGGGGGCGGCACAGGCCTTTTCCACGCCGGCGGTACCTAAATTACACCTTTTGGGTGATTTTAAAAATGATGCCACTGTCTTATTTTTTATATATTTCCAGCTCGGGAGTGTGTGTACAGCCAACTGTAGGAGGCAGCCTATATGGATTTTTCAGCTAAATTAAACAAAGGTTTTACCGTTGCCACGCCGGCGAATTATCGCATCCGCGTCCAGAACATTCTGGATGAAAGCTGTTCCGACGAGCTTGGCGGCATGTCCATCACGGTCAGTGCCAACGGCGGGCGTGCTCCTGTGACGACACTGGTTGGCCGCCTGGTGGATCAGGCGGCGCTGCTGGGCGTCCTGAACGCCCTGTACGATATGCGGATGCCGCTGCTGTCGGTTGAAAATCTCGATGAAGTGCATTTGCGGACAAACGGAAAGTAGAGGAGAGCCAAAATGGCGTTGAGCAAAAAAATGGGTGCCGAATTATTGGCACATTCTGGCTGGCTCCCATCGCCGGGCCGATTCTAGCGGGGCTGGCCTACCGTTGGCTGGGCGGAAAAGAACAGACGCAATAAGGGCAAGCGCTCGGGGCGCAGAACCCAGTGCAGATCATCCCCACCCCGCTTTTTTCACGGGACCTGCCCGGACCCTTGCAAAACCCCGCCCCATTGTTTAGAAGGAACCATTGACGGCGGCGGGAACCCCTTCAGTTTGTTATGATGCCGGGGGGCCATAAAGCCTTTGCCCCGACTATCCACACCGCGACGGACCGGCCCGTGAATGCTCTGCAATCGACCGTGACGTACATGCGCACCAAACTGCACCGGCCGCCGGTGCCCGATGATTATGTGCCCCGGCCCCGGCTGCTGGCCCTGCTGGACCGTTACCGCAAACGCTCCCTGACCCTGGTCTGCGCGCCGGCCGGTTACGGCAAGAGCATGCTTCTAAGCCACTGGCTGGAGTCGAGCGGATGCGATCCGGCCTGGGTGTCGCTGGATGAAGAGGACAATGACCTGCGATCATTTCTGGTCTACTTCATGGCCGCCATCAGGGACATTCGTCCATCAGCGCTGAAAGAGAGCTGGGCGTGTCTCCAGGAACCGGAACTTTCCCCCCTACCGGCGCTGCTGGGCCGCCTGATCAATGAGCTGGACAGGATCGGAGACCCTTTCGTAGTCGTGGTCGATGATTATCACCTCATTCGTGACAAGGCCGTCCACGCCCTGGTGGCAGGGCTGCTGAAACACCCTGTCCCCGGCATGCATCTGGCCCTGGGGACCCGCCTGGACCCGCCGCTGCCGCTGACGACGCTGCGGGCCCGCGGCAGGATGACCGAAATCCGCGCCAACGAGCTGCGCTTTTCCGTCTCTGAAACCGCGGCCTTTTTCCGTCGATCGCTGAAAATCCCCGTCGACCATGCGCTGGCCGAAGTGCTGGAAGAAAAAACCGAGGGCTGGGTCACCGCCCTGCGCCTCTCCGCCCTTTCCCTGCGTGGCCGCGGCGACCCCCACCTGATGGTCAAGCGGCTGCGGGAAAACCGCTATGTCATGGACTACCTGGTCAGCGAGGTGCTGGCCAACCAACCGCCCGGCCTGCGGGACTTCCTGCTGAACACATCCATCCTCAATCGCTTCTGCGCACCGCTGTGTGATATCCTCTGTACCCCCGACCCCCGAGGGGGGGGCTGTGCCGTGGACGGCCGGCAGTTCATCGTGGCCGCCGAGAGCGCCAACCTGTTTGTGGTCCCCCTGGACAGTCGGCGGGAGTGGTATCGCTACCACCACCTTTTCCGGCAATTGCTGAGACGGCAGTTGAAAAGACGCTTCGATGCCGAACATATTACCGCTCTGCATCACCGTGCGGCACGCTGGCTGTCCCGCAACGGAGAGGCCGAAGAAGCCCGTCATCATCTCATGGCGGCCAACAACCTCGGGAAACCCGAAGATGTCGCGGCGCTGGAGAAGTCCCTGACCGCGAGGGAAGTGGAAATTCTCGAACACATGCGGGCCGGCCTGAAAAACAAGGAGATCGCCGAGAGACTCTATATCTCCGCGGAAACGGTGAAACGCCACATTGCCAATATCTATAAGAAGTTCGGCACGCACGGTCGTCAGCGCACCCTGAACGAGGCCTACCGCATGGGTATCCTGATCCACCGCCCGTAATCGTGAAATTGCGCCCCTGATGGCGTCAAGCGCCGACCCGCGCAACAATCGATACCCCTTCTGCACACAAAATACACCTTTTGGGTGATTTCCAAGCCGCTGCTGCTGGTTTATGTTGCCTATATATGCATTTCCGTGTCTGCGGGGACAGACATCCTGCAGGCGTCAAAGCGGGCATTTTTGCAATAATCAGCCCAGCAAACAGCAAAGACAACGACAAGAAAAGAGGAGAAGCAGAATGAGAAAACAGAAAAAATTAGCCCTGGCCGTACTGGCCGCCACCGTCATACTGACGGCGGTTTTCGCGGTGCAGGCCCTGGCGCTGGAGGTCATCACCAAGCAGGACAT
>CAYUAQ010000034.1:30552-32717 GCA_964442705.1 uncultured Desulfobacteraceae bacterium | reverse complement strand
TTTTTCGCCGTGGCAGCCTCCTGGACCCGGCCGGCCTTCTCATGAATATCGAAACCGGACCGCCAGGGGCGCCGGCAAAGGTCTTGCAGGCGGCTGAAGACCATCTCTTCGGCCATGCACGCGGGGCGGGCGGCTCTGGCACAGGCTTTGCTTTTCCCTGCCTGTAAAAACGTGGAAAATGCGGGCCGTCCCCCAGCCGGTTCGGCCTGCCGAAGACGGAGGATCCCCTGTTTTGAAAACCGAAGTCACCCTGATCGTTCAGGGAAACGAAGCCTGTGTGCACAGTGCCCTTCGCGCCGGGTGCCGTTTTTTTCGCCGGCTACCCCATCACCCCGGCTTCGGAAATCGCCGAGATGATGTCGCGCCTGCTACCGGATTGCGGGGGGGGGCTTCATGCAGATGGAAGACGAGATCATCGGGCACACCCGTGAAAAGCTGCGCATCCCGGCCCGCATCGAGGTGCGTGAGCGCCGGCCGCCGCAGAGCCCGCCTGAAGACTACCGGCCTTACGCGCCGCTGACGTCCGGACTGCTGGACGCCGGTGTTCATCAAGGCCGATGTTCTGCACACCCTGCACGGCCGCCCCATTGCCGTGGAGGAGACGGAAGATGAGACGTGAAATCATGTTCGCGGGCTTCGGCGGCCAGGGGATCGTAAAGGCGGCGCTGCTGCTGACCCAGGCGGCCGGCCTTTTCCAGGACCGGGAAGTCTGCCAGACCCAGAGTTACGGCCCCGAGGCGCGCGGCGGCGCCTGCCGCTCCGAGGTGATCATCAGCGACGAGGAAATCGCCTACATCAAGACCACCCGCATCGATGCCTTCGTGGTCATGTCCCAGCCGGCCCTGGAAAAATACGGGGACCGTGTCGACCCCGGGCGCACCGCCGTGATTGCCGATGCCACCATGATCCCGCAAGCCCCCGAGGGGCTGGACAACTACTACCCCGTGGAGGCCACCCGCATCGCCGAGCAGGAACTCGGGCGGGCGCTGTTCGCCAACATCGTGATGCTGGGCGCCCTGGTGGCCGTCACCGGTGTGGTGTCGGCCGGCGCGCTTGAAAAATCCATCCGGGAAAACGTCCCCGCAAAAACCATCCAACAGAACCTCACGGCCCTCCGGCGGGGCCTCGAAATCGGAAAGGGGCTCACCGGGGCCTGACCACCGCCGCCGGGAACGGCGCTTGTCCCAACGGTCACCGCAACTTGGCGCTTAGGGTTCGCTCAAGAATTAGTTCGCAACTTACAGGCGTCGAGGTGCCCGCCTGGCAAGGCGTGGAAACGCAGGAATATCAAGCAGAAAAGGCTGAAAATCAGGCATCTTCACCTCCGCCGACGAAACCCCCCAGATCCCCGTGAATCTTTGCGGCCGCCGTGAGAAAAGCCCCGCGCACATCGCGGGCGAAAGGGTTGTAGCGGTGCATGTCTTCGAACAGCTGCCAGGTGTCATTCTCGACGGTTTCCAGGGTGTGCAGCAGCCGCTGGTAGCCTTCGGTGTCGATATCCATGGGCTTGGCGTCAAAGCGCGACAGGCTGCGGCCGATGAAGTGCGTCAACGCCAGGCTGATGGCGATCTTGCGGTCGTGCTCTTCGGGCGTGGCATCGATGACCGTCAGCCCCCGGGTCTCCAGGAAGGCCCGGATGCGGTGCAGCGGGCGCAGTTCGACGCGCTGGGGGCAGAGCACGATTTTCTTTCCCGCCAGGGAGTCGGCGGCCGAGTCCGGCCCGAACATGGGGTGCGTGCCCAGGATGGACACTTTTTCCGGCAGCAGCCGCATCATCAGCTCGCAGGGATAGACCTTCACCGAGCAGACGTCGATCACCAGTGTGTTGGCCGATAGAAGAGGCGCTATCTCGGTGAGTACCGCTTCCATCTGCGAGATGGGCACCGCCGGAATCACGATGCGCTGCCGGCAGACCTCCTCCAGCGACCTGAACACGATCCCGCGCCGCTGCTGCTCCGCCGCTTTCCGCCCCCGACGATAAACCTCCACCCTGACCTCGCTGGAAAGATAACGGGCCATCAACCTGCCGAACCGTCCGTAACCGATGATTCCGATCATAAAACCCTTCCCGTCGCTGTTCGTTGCCGTAAAATACGGATACCCTCACTTCAAACTTCAAACTTCAAACTTCCGCGGCCAGCTTGCCGCAGCACCAGGTCGGCCAG
>CAYUAQ010000034.1:0-30542 GCA_964442705.1 uncultured Desulfobacteraceae bacterium | reverse complement strand
CGGGGAGAAAGCCATTCGTCTGGCCGGCGTTAAAACAGGCCTTCGCGCATGCGCTGCCGCAGCACCAGGTCGGCCAGCACCAGCGCCGCCATGCTCTCGACGATGGGCACGGCCCGCGGCACCACGCAGGGGTCGTGACGTCCCTTGGCCTCGAGAACCACGTCGCGCCCCCGGAAGTCCACGGTTTTCTGGGGCTTGCCGATGGTGGCCGGCGGCTTGAAGGCCACCCGGAAGACCACGTCCTCGCCGCTGGAGATCCCCCCCAGCACCCCGCCGCTGTTGTTGGTACGCGTTCCCAGGCGGTCTCTCCTTTTGATGAAAACGTCGTTGTGCGCCGAACCCCGCAGGCGGGTGCCGGCGAACCCGGACCCGATCTCGAAGCCCTTGGTGGCCGGGATGGAGAGCATAGCCTGGGCCAGCCGGGCCTCCAGTTTGTCGAAAACCGGCTCCCCCAGTCCCACCGGCACGCCGCGGCAAACGCAGGTGATGACACCGCCCACCGAATCCTGGTCGTCGCGGGCCGCCATGATGGCGGTCACCATTTCGACGGCGCTTGCCTCGTGGGGGCAGCGCACCGGGCTGAGATCCACCTCTCGGCGGGTGATGGCGGCCATGTCCGGCGGCGGCGCGTCTACCATCCCCACCGCACTCACCCAGGCCACGATGTCCACCCCGCAGCAGAGGCGCAGGAACTTTTCGGCCACTGCGCCGGCCGCCACCCGGCCGATGGTTTCGCGGGCGCTGGAGCGTCCGCCCCCGCTGGAAGCACGGATGCCGTACTTCATCTGGTAGGTGTAGTCGGCGTGAGAGGGACGCGGGATGAAGTCCAGGTGCTTGTAGTCGACGGGCTTCTGGTCGCGGTTGGCCACCAGCAGCCCGATGGGCGTTCCCAGGGTGCGTCCGTGCTCGGTGCCGGACAGGATCGTCACGCGGTCCTTCTCGTCGCGCTCGGTGGTCAGCCGGCTCTGGCCCGGGCGCCGCCGGTCCAGCTGGGGCTGAATGTCGTCCTCGTTCAATTCCAGGCGCGGCGGGCAGCCGTCCACCACCACGCCGACGCCCCGGCAATGGGACTCGCCGAAAGTGGTGACGCGAAACAGGGTTCCAAAGGTGCTGGACATGGGCTTTTCCTCCTGTTGGGGCGACCTTAGGGCTCGCTCAACAATAACTTCCCTTTTCTGACGTCGATCCATCCCGCCTGGCTGCGTTGTGGAAACTCGAAATATGCTTGATATTCCTGCGTTTCCACGCCTTGCCAGGCGGGCGTCTCAACGCCTGAAAATTGCGAACTAATTTTTCGCGAACCCTTACGCCAGCCGTCCGCTTTTTTCAATCTCATTTACCACGGCGGCCGTCACGGCCTCGACGGGCCGCGTGTCGGTGTCCACGGCAATATGGGCGGCTTCCCGGTACAGGGGCTCGCGCTGCGCCAGGAGGCGGTCTATTTCGGAAACTGCATCCCCGCCGTCCAGGGCGGGCCGCTGGTGGGCGCTCCGGACGTCGTCGGCCAGGCGCTGCGCGATGACCTGCGGCGCTGCCCGCAGCCACACCACCAGGCCCCTGTGCACCATGAGACGGCGGTTTTCCCGGTCACAGGGCGCGCCCCCGCCGGTGGCCACCACCTGTCGGCCGGCGGCGGCTACCTCCCGGATCACCCGACGCTCCAGGTCCCGGAAGGCGGGCCAGCCCTGTCGGGCGACGATTTCGGCGATGGGTCTCCCGGCACGCGCTGTCACCAGGTCGTCGGTGTCCACGAAGCTCCACGCCAGCCGGCGGGCCAGCAGGCGGCCCACGGATGTCTTACCGGTACAGCGGTAGCCGATGAAATAGATGTTCACGGCCGCACCAGTTCCGCCAGCACCTGCCAGAAAGAGGGAAAGGATTTGGCCACGCAATGCTCGTCGGCAATGACCATGCCCGGGATGCGCAGCCCGGCCAGGGCGAAGCTCATGGCCATGCGGTGGTCGTCGTGGGGGTCGATGACGGCCCCGCGGGGCACTCCACCCCACACCCGCAGGACGTCCCCGTCACCCTCGGCCCGGATGCCCATGCGCGACAGGCCCTCGATGACCGCCGCCAGGCGGTCGCTCTCCTTGACCCGCAGGTGGCCCACACCGTGAATGGTGGTCACCCCTCTTGCAAAGGCGGCCGCCACGGCCAGGGTCGGCACCACGTCGGGCATGTCGGCCATGTCCACCGTCACGCCCCTGAGACCGCCGGCGGTCAGCCGGACCCCGTCGCGCTCCTCGGTGACGGTGCATCCCATGCGCGCGAGCACCCGCACCAGGCCGAAATCCCCCTGCCGGGTGCACGGCCCGATGCCCAGCACCTTGACGCTGCCGCCGCTGACGGCCGCCGCGGTCCAGAAATAGCCGGCCTGGGAACAGTCCGGCTCCACGCGGTAGGTCCCGGCGCGGTAGACGCGCCCGCCCGGTACCCTGAAGAATCGGTAGCCCTCCCGCTCAACGGGCACGCCGAAGTGTGTCATGACGTCCACGGTCAGGTCGATGTAGGGGCGCGACACGGGTCCGGCAGACACCGTGATCTCGAAGCCCTCACGGCTGTACGGTGCGATCAGCAGCAGGGCCGACAGGAACTGGCTGCTGGTGCCGCAGTCCACCGTTACCGCCCCGCCCCGCAGACGGCGGGCCTGTACGCGCACCGGCGGGCACCCCCGGTCCTTCAGGCAGGCGGTCTCGACCTCCAGCTGCCCCAGGGCGTCCAGCAGATCCCGGATGGGGCGCTGCTGCATGCGTGCGCTGCCGGTGAGGGTGTAGCTGCCGCGGCCCAGCACGGCCACGGCCGTCAGCAGCCGCATGGAGGTGCCCGAGTGCTGCAGATCGATCTGACTGGATAAGGGCTGCAGCCGGCCGCCGGTGCCGGCCACGCTGAAGCGCCCGGCTTCCCGGCGGATGCCGGCCCCCAGCTGCGCCAGGGCGCTGGCGGTCAGCAGGGTGTCGTCGCTGAAAAGCGGGTCTTCGATGACACAATGCCCATCGCCCAGGGCGGCCGCGATCAGGGCGCGGTGGGTCAGGCTCTTGGAGCCGGGCACACGCACCTCGCCGCGCACGGCCTTTTGGACTTCGATGCGTTTCATATAAATGGCACGTTAAAACAGTTAAAAAGGATAGTTATCAATCTTTACTCAAGGCCTCCATGACCGCCTGTCGCATGACCGCCAGCGGCGCCCGGCGGTCCGTCCACAGCTCGAACTGCAGGGCCCCCTGGAAGACGAACATGGACACGCCGCCGATCACGGTGCAGCCCTGCTGCCCGGCCCGGCGCAGCAGTTCGGTCTCCAGGGGATTGTAGACGATGTCCATGACCACCGCCGAGGCCGGCAGCCCGCCGATGTCCACCGGTACGCGGCCCGCATGGGGCGCCATGCCCACCGGCGTGGTGTTGATCAGCACCTGGCAGCGCTTCGCGTCGAAGCGCGCCAGGGGCTGAAAGGCCGCGCCCAGGTCGCGGGCCAGGTCGCGCCCGCGCGCTTCGTCGCGGTTGAAGACGGTCAGCCGTGCGCCGGCCGCCACCAGTGCGAAGCCGATGGCGCGGGCGGCGCCGCCGGCGCCCAGCAGGGCCACCTCGCGACCGGCGGGGTCCAAGTGTTCGGACAGGGCCAGGACCGCACCCCGACCGTCGGTGTTGTACCCGGCCAGCTCGCCGCCGCGGTTGACCACGGTGTTGATGGCGCCGATGTGCCGGGCTTCATCGTCCAGGTGGTCGACAAATTCCAGGGCCGCGATCTTGTGGGGAATGGTGACGCTGGCCCCGCGGATGCCCAGGGCGCGGATGCCTGCCAGGGCTGCGCCGATGTCGGCGGTCTGGAAGGCCACGTAAACGGCATTTACGCCGGCGTGGGCAAAGGCGCGGTTGTGCATCACAGGGCTCAGGCTGTGGCCCACGGGGCGGCCCAGCACGGCGTACAGGGCGGTGCGGGCGTCAGTCACCGGCGGCCTCCGGGTAGGAGCCGATGCACTTTAAAAACAGGCTCAGGGAGCGCACCTTCTCGATGGTTTCAGCGACGTGGGGCTCGTTCCGGTGCCCCTCGATGTCGACGAAAAAGGTAAAGTCCCAGGTCTTGTGGTGGGCCGGGCGTGATTCCAGCTTGACCATGTTGATGCCGGCCTCTTCGAAGGGTTTGAGCACCCGGTTGAGGGCGCCGGGGGCGTGCGGCACGGCCAGGATCAGGGAGGTCTTGTCCCGGCCGGAGGGGGGCACCGCGTCCCGGCCGATCACCAGGAAGCGGGCCCTGAGCCCGGCGCGGTTCTCGATGCCCCGGGCCAGCACCCCCAGGCTGTGGGAGGCGGGCACGGCGCCGCCCACAATGGCGGCGCTGCCGGCCTCGGCGGCCGCCAGGCGCACGGCCTGGGCCGCCGAGGCGCAGGCTTCGCACTCGGCCCAGGGCAGTTTTTCACCGATCCAGCGACGGCAGCGCGCGATGGCCTGGGGCCGGCCGTAGATCTTGCGGATGGCGGCCGGCTCGTCGCCGGCCGCCACCAGGTCGTAAGAAACGGTCTGGTAAACCTCGGCGCAGATCTCCAGGTCGCAGTCCAGGAAATAGTCCAGGGCGTGCAGCAGGACACCCTCCACGGCGTACTCCACCGGCACCACGCCGTAGCGGAAGGCGCGCTTTTCGATCTCGCCGAACAGTTCCTGCATCCCGTAAAGGGGCTTCAATTCGGCGAAGTGGCCGAAGTGGGCCAGGGCGGCGGCGTGGGTGAAAGTGGCCTCGGGACCCAGGTAGGCGATTTTGAGGGTCTTCTGGATGTCCCGGCACAGGCTGATGATCTCCATGAAGATGTGGCGCAGATCGCCGGTGCTGAGCGGGCCTGGGTTCAAGGCGGTCAGACGCCGGATGATGGCGGCCTCCCGGGTGCTGTCCAGGATGCGGCGGCCGCCCTGCTTTTTCAGGTCACCGATGCGGCCGGCCAGAAACAGCCGCCGGTTGATCAGCTCCAGGATCTGCTGGTCCACGGCATCGATGCCGGCACGCAGCCGTCCGATCTCGGCCTCGGCGTCGGTCAAGGGGCTGTCGGGGGTGTTGTCGTCCGCCATGGTGGCCTCTCATTTCTCTATGATGGTTTCGTCGATCTGCATGCCGAAGTGCCGGGCCGAGGACTCCACCGCCACCAGCACGGCGTCGCCGGGCGACAGGCTGACCACCGACAGGGCCCGGCCGTCGGGCGCCGTCAGCCGCACGGTTTCGGCGTTCTGCACGATGGTGCTGATCTCGCGGTCGCCGACCTTGGCGCTCACCAGCATGAGGGGGCGCTTTTCGATCTTCAGACGACCCACCACGGCCGTGGTGGTGTTGCCCTGGTAGTCTACCAGCAGCACCGGGTCACCGGCGGCCAGCTCGCACAGGTAGCGCGTTCTGCCACCGGGCACGCGCGTGTAAGCGTGCACCGGGCCGGCGTTGACCCGGAAGGGCCGTGCGGCCACGTATGGATTTTCCAGGCTCTCGGCGTGCACCAGGAACAGCCCGCTGCTGCTGTTGCCCACCAAGGCGCCCTGGCCCGGCACCATGCTGGTGCAGGTGTCGATACACACGCGGTCGCCCATGCCCAGGCTCTTCACCCCTGCGATCTCCGCTGTCTGCAGCTCGGTACGGGCGTCGCTCGCGCGCAGCTCCAGCAGCGCGCTCTTCAGCGAAACGGCATCCTGCGGGCAGAAGAGGATGTGGCCGACGCCCTTTTCGAGAATGCCGAAGGCCGTGCGCGCCTCCTCCAGGCTCTCCACCCGGGCGATGACCTCGGCGCCCCGGGCGATGAGGTTCTCCAGCGGGATGATGGTCCAGTCGCTGCACGCCAGCACCACCTGCTTGCTGCGGCTCAGCTTGACGATCTCGGCTTCGTCCTCGCCGCTCTTGATGGTGAAGAAAACCACGTCCTGCTGCGGCTTCAAGTCGCCGTCCGGGGCGATGACCTCGATGCGGCCCAGGGCGCGTGCCTTTTGGGCGCAGCCTTCCGGCAGCACCAGTCCGTCGGCGCCGCCCTCGATGGCGGCCGTTACCATATCCTTGTCCCAGGGGTCTATTTCGACCCATATCTTTCGCATGCTCACTCCTTTATCAGTCCAGCATGGCCAGGGCCGCATCCACGTCGGCGCCGTCGTGCACGATGGCCGAGATGGCGCGCACCATTTGCGTGGGGTTGCGGTGCTGGAAGACGTTGCGGCCGATGGAGACCCCGGCGCCGCCGGCGTCCACGGATCCCTTGACCATCTCCAGGATCTGCCGGTCCGAGTCCATGCGGGCGCCGCCGGCGATGACCACCGGCACCGAACAGCCGGCCACCACCCGGCGGAAGCTCTTTTCCGAGCCGGTGTAGGAGACCTTGACGATGTCGGCGCCCATCTCGTCGCCCACCCGGGCGGCGTGCTTGACCACGCCCACGTCGTACTCGTCCTCGATGTTCTCGCCGCGCGGGTAGATCATGGCCAGCAGGGGCATGCCCCAGGTGCGCGCCTCGTAGCTAACCTGCCCGAAATCACGCAGCATCTCCTTTTCCTGTCCGTTTCCCAGGTTGACGTGGATGGACACGGCGTCGGCCCCCAGCTTGATGGCCTCCTCCACGCTGCACACCAGGGTCTTGGCGTTGGGATACACCGAAAGGTTGGTGGAGGCCGACAGGTGGATGATCAGCCCGATGTCGGGGCCCCGGCCGCGGTGGCCGGCCTCCACCAGGCCCTTGTGCTCCACGATGGCGTTGGCCCCGCCTTCGGCCACCTTGCCGATGGCGGCTTTGACGTTGGCCAGGCCGTCGATGGGACCCACCGAGATGCCGTGGTCCATGGGAACGATGACGGTGCGTCCGGTGTTGCGGTCCAGAATACGCTCCATGCGGATTCGCTTGCCCAGAAAAGTCATGACTTTTCCTCCCTCCTGGAAATGGGTGTTTTCACGTCGACCCCGAAAACAGCAAAGGCCGCGGGGCAACGCCGCGGCCTTTTATGAAAAAAGCCGCGGCCCCCTGCAGGGTCTGTCCGCGGCTTGTGCAGTTTCAGGTAGCCTGGATCAACGCACGCCGGGCAGACCGGTACCAAAATAGTACCAGCAATAAAAATAGCTTCTGCCCGTCAGTCTCTGCATTGGTTCCGTTTCTCCCTGGTGGCGATAAATTCTCCGCCTGCCTACACCAGCCGAACTCCCGCTGTCAAGCATTTTTATCCGGCGGCGGCACGTGGGCGCTGTACAGCACCCCCTCGCCCGCCAGGGTGCAGCGCCGCACGGCGGCCGGTACCAGCACCGAATCCCCCCTTGAAAGCATCAGGCGGCCGCTGCTGTCACCGGAAATCTCGGCCCCTCCCTCCAGGCACAGCAGAATCTCAACGCCCCTGCCCGGCCGCTGCACGGGGCGGTCTTTTTCCAGGGTAATGACGGACAGCGAAAACTCGTCGGCCGGCTGGCGGTAGACGGCCTCACCGCCCCCGATGTCTTGCGCGTGCAGAATGCGGGGCGCCCCGGTGCTGAACCGGAGCACCCTGAGCAACTCGGGCACATCGATGTGCTTGGGCGTCAGTCCGCCGCGCAGCACGTTGTCCGAGTTGGCCATCAGTTCTATTCCGCTGCCGGAAAGATAGGCGTGCAGCTGCCCGGCCTCCAGGAACATGGCCTCGCCGGGCGCCAGGTGCACCAGGTTCATCATCAGCGGTGCCAGTACGCCGATGTCTCCCGGGTAGGCCTGTGCCAGGTTCAATACCCAGCGGCAGGCCGGGTCTTCTCCGGCCCGCGGCCGGGCCTCTTCCACGACGGCCGACACCACCCGGCCGCGCCGCTCGCTGTCCAGGGCCATCAGCTCCCCGAAAAACCGCTTGAGGCCCTCTGCGTCGGGCCGCCGCCGGAGAAGTTCCAGTTCGGGCAGCAGGTGCGGGTCGCCCAGGGGCTGGAGACCGTCCAGGATGGCGTCCACCCGGCGGAAGCCTTTCAGCGCCCAGAAACCGGTCAGGGCGCAGATCAGTTCGGGTTTGTGGTTGGCGTCGCGGTAATTGCGCCGGGGATCGTCCAGGGCGATGCCTATACGGTTTTCCCGGGCGAACCCCTCACGGGCCTGCGCCAGATTGGGGTGGGCCTGGATGGAAAGCGGCTGCCCGGCGGCCAGCACCTTGAACAGGTACGGTAGCTGGCGGCCGAAGCGCTGCACCACATCTTGTCCCAGCACTTCCGCGGGATGCGCTTCGATCACATCCAGCAGGGACACCCAGCGGCCCTCCACTTCCACCATGGAAGGGGCCTTGGGGTGGGCACCCATCCAAAGTTCGGCCATGGGTCGATCCGACGGGATTTTGCGCCCCAGCAGTTCGGGAATAAACGTCCGCGACCCCCACTGGTACTCCTGGACCGTGTTCTTCATCCTGGCAATGGTCTTCATGTATCGCCTCTTTATTACACCTATTATCTTTTATTATCTTTTTTTCCAGAATGTTAGGATGATATCTTGATAAACAGCTTCAAACGGTCAGGCCCAATGGGGCCCTATCCTCCCATGATGGGTCCACGTAAAATCCCTTGACCTTGTGCCTCTGTGCCTTTGACCCCTTGCGCCTTTCTATTTTTCCCCTGTGCCTTTGTTCCTTGACATCCACCGCTTTAGTGGATGAAGGTATCAGCTGTCAGGTTTCAGGTGTCAGCTATTTGAAGCTGAAACCTGACAGCTGATACCCGACACCTAATTTCTAACCTGATACCTATTTCTAAATTGGTATCCCATCGAAAAACATGATAACACAGGATCTCGAAATTACAAAACCGGCCATGGGCCGCGGGCGGCGGTTCGCCCCGCGCCTGCCCGGGCCGCATAACGGTGATCGGTGAAGCAGCGATCATGTCAACCGCAAAGCGCCTTGCCCGCATCGGAGCCGTTGTACTGGCCTTCCTGGCCGTGACCGCCGTCACCGCCTATTTCACCCTGAACACCATCGTCAAGGGGACGGGAACACAGGTGGTGCCGGATCTCACGGGAAAAGACGTGGTCTCGGTGCTCGAACTGCTCTCCAGTCTCGATCTGAACATCAAGATCGGCGGGCTGCAGTACAGCGCCGACATTCCGGCCAACCACGTCATCTCGCAGGATCCGCTGCCTGGCGCAGAGGTCAAGAAGGGACGTTCGGTGCGCATCGTCATCTCCCGAGGGCCGGCCACGGTCCAGGTGCCCAACCTCAGGGGATTGTCGCTGGACCAGGCCGAAATCCTGCTGGAAAGCAACGGGCTGTGCCGCGGCCGGCTGTCGCGTTTCCACGGCAGCCCCGTGGCTGCCGGCATGGTGGCCGCGCAGGCGCCCCTCGCCGGGCACCAGGTGAGCCGGGGTACCTGTGTCGACCTGCTGGTCAGCCTGGGAGCCCGGCCCCGGGCCGTGATCATGCCCGCGCTGGGCGGGCTGCGGCTGCAGGAGGCCGTGGCGCGGCTGGAAAGCGACGACCTGGCCACCGGCCGCATACGCTATGAATTCGACCGTTTCAAGCCCCCCGACGTGGTCATCGGTCAGCAGCCCCCTGCCGGGCACCGGGTGGTGCTGAACACCGCCGTGGACCTGCGCATCAGCCGGCGCGCACGGGGCACCCGGCCGCCCGATGCCGACAGCGGCCACCTGTTCCGATACCGGGTGGGCAACGGTTTTCTCAAGAAACACATCCGCGTGGAGTGGAAAACCGCCACGCTGTCCACCGACCTGTTCGACGCCTTCGTCGAACCGGGCCGGGAGCTGTGGCTGCTGGTGCCGTCCCGACGCGACGGAACCCTCCTGCTCTACAGGAACGGACAGCTCGTGTCGGCCCGGTTCTACCCGGGCGGATAGATAAAACCAGAATCAGGAAGGAGAGAAAACATGATCACCATCGCCCCGTCCATCCTGTCCGCCGATTTTTCCAGGCTGGCCGAAGAGGTCCGCGCCGTCGAAGCGGCCGGGGCCGACTGGATACACGCCGACGTGATGGACGGCCACTTCGTCCCCAACATCACCTTCGGGCCGCCGGTGGTGGCGGCTGTTTGCGGCGTCACCTCGCTGCCCGTGGACGTCCACCTGATGATCGAAAACCCGGACGGCTACATCGACGCTTTCGCCGATGCCGGCGCCGCCCTGATCTCGGTGCAGGTGGAGGCCTGCCCCCACCTGCATCGCACCATCGCCCATATCCGCTCCCGGGGCGTCAGGGCCGGGGCCGTGCTCAACCCCGCCACGCCCCTGTCCAGCCTGGAGTGGGTGGCCGGTGACCTGGACTACATCCTGGTCATGAGCGTCAACCCCGGCTTCGGTGGTCAGGCCTTCATCGCGGCGTCGCTGCCCAAGCTGCGGGCGCTGCGCCGCATGCTGGACGAGCGCGGGCTTTCCCCCCTGGTGGAGGTGGACGGCGGCGTCAATGCCGACACCATCGCCGACATCGCGGCCTGCGGTGTGGACGTCTTCGTGGCCGGCTCGGCCGTCTACAACAGCCCCGATTACGGGCAGGCCATCGCGCGGCTGCGGCAGCTGGCCGAGGAGGGGAAGGGGCGGAAGTTTGAAGTTTGAAGTGAGGCCGGAACACATAACCGGTTTATTTTAAATCTTTTATCCAGGAGATATCTATGCCAGCGAACAGCAATACGCGAACGGTGCTGGTGATCCACGGTCCGAACCTCAACTTCCTGGGGCGCCGCGAACCCGCTGTCTACGGCAGCACGACCCTGGCAAACATCGATTCTGAACTGAAGGCCGCCGGCGAAAGGCTGAACCTGGTGGTGGAGACCTTCCAGTCCAACCACGAGGGCGCCATCGTCGAAAAGATCCAGCAGGCCGTGGGCCGCTGCCGGGGGCTGATCATAAACCCGGCCGCCTACACGCACACCAGCGTGGCCATCCGCGACGCTCTGTTGCTGCTGGATGTTCCCGTCATCGAGGTACACATCAGCAACGTGTCCGCCCGGGAACCGTTTCGCCACAAATCCCTCATCGCCGACATCGTGACCGCGCGGCTGGCCGGGTTCGGGGCCCGGGGCTACGCCATGGCCCTGGAGGCTATCGATGACATGATCGGCCCGGATTGACCCGGCGGCGGTGCCGAAGAAGCCTGAAACCGGCCCTTCGGGACCACCGGGCGCATATTTGGTGTTGAAAATTTCTCACGGCAGGCTATAAAGTCAATCCATGCGCCGCGTTTCAACAGATCCCGGCGACGGACACGGGCCGGGAGCACCTGCTGGGGACAGAACATGAAATTCCGCCTTCAGGACCACCCCTATGCCATCACCAATATCGTCTTCGTCCTGATCGGACTGCTCGGCGGGTGGTACCAGGGATGGGACGGCACCACCCTGGCATTCGTGCTGGGGCTCTACCTGGTGGTGATCATCGGCATCCGGCTGGATGACATCCAGCAGCAGATCGCCTCCCGCAAGCCCTCTCCGCCGGACCGGCAGTTGCTGGAAAAGATGGAAGACATGGAGGCCAGACTGGCGGAAATCAGCGAAAAGCTCGACCGGGCATCGAAACAACCCCATTTGTGAGAGGCATATCCATGGTGTACATCGGCAATTTTCTCTACCTGAGCAACCGCAATGCAGCCGAAGAGGCCTTGCGCCGGCACGGTGAATTCAGCCTGATCGTTGAAGCCGACGGCAAAGACCAGGCCCTGGATTTTTTCCGGCGCAAGGTCGAGGACATGCGCCGCAACAGCGACTTTTTCGAGGGCAGCTGCAGCATCTTTTTCAACCAACTGCTGGAATTTGACGGTTTTCCCGACACCGAGGCCGCCATGCTGAACTTCAAATCGGTGGCCGGTGATCCGGTGATGCCCTTCATCGGCTGCTCCATGGCCTCTGAAGTGTCCGACAACTGCCGCATCTACAGCTGGCAGGAGGACGAACCGGCGGTGGACGGCGCCAGCCGGCAGATTTTCATGGAATTCGAGAACTAGCCGCCGGGTATTGCCGCCGCCGGATTTGAAATCTGGGTTTTCAGTCTTATCTTACGTTTTTCAGGATGAACCACCTGTCTCCCGACCCGCTGCCCCGGCTGCCCGCCATCCGGCGCAGCCTCAGAAGCCGGCGGGACCGGCCGAGGGTGTTTTGATGAGAGTCGCCAGCGTGAAACAGATGCGCGCCATGGACCGGCGCGCCATGGACGAATTCGGCATCCGCGACGATCTGCTGATGGAAAACGCGGCCCTGGCCGCCTTCCACGTCTTCGCCGAGCGCTTCGGCGTCAGGGACCGGCGCGTGGCCGTGCTCTGCGGGGCCGGCAACAACGGCGGCGACGGGCTGGTCATGGCCCGCAAGATCCTCTCCAACGGCGGCCGTCCCGTGGTGCTGGCGCTGGGAGACCCGCAAAAGTACCGCGGTGCGGCGGCGCTGAACTGGGAGATCATCCGCCGCCTGCCGCTGCCGGTCCAAAAAATTCAGCAGCCCGAAGAGGCAGCCTCCCTGCTGGAAGCGTGCGATGTCATCGTGGACGCCATCTTCGGCACCGGCCTGGCCCGCGAGGTGACGGGCCGCTACCGCCAGATCATCGCGGCCGTCAACCGCAGCGGCCGACGGGTCTTTTCCGTGGACATCCCCTCGGGCATCAACGGCGACACCGGCCAGGTGATGGGCACGGCCGTGCGGGCCGATGTCACCGTGACCTTCGGCCTGCCCAAGATCGGCAACCTGCTGTATCCCGGCTATGCCCACTGCGGCGATCTGTACGTCACCCACATCTCCTTTCCGCCGGTCATGACCGGGGACGCGTCCCTGAAGATCCGCATCAGCCCGCCCGTGGCGCTGCCGCCGCGGGATCCGGGCGGGCACAAGGGCAGCTTCGGCAAGGCACTGTTCATCGCCGGGGCCGCCGCCTACCTGGGGGCGCCCTATTTCGCGGCCATGTCTTTTTTAAAGGCCGGGGGCGGCTACGCCCGCCTGGCCACGCCGTCCTCGGTGGCCCCGCACATCGCGGCCCGGGGCAGCGAGATCGTCATGGTGCCCCAGAAAGAGACCGCCGGCGGCAGCATATCGGCTGAAAACTACGACCCCTTGCTGGAACTGGCCGGCCAGATGGACATGGTGGTCATGGGCCCGGGCCTGTCCCTGGACCCGGAAACCGTGGAACTGACCCGCAGGCTGGCGGCCGGCATCGACAAACCACTGATCGTGGACGGCGACGGCCTCACGGCCCTGAGCGCCGACCCGCAGATCCTGGCCAAACGCCGCGGCGGCACCGTGCTCACCCCGCACCTGGGGGAAATGGCCCGGCTGGCCGCCACGGACATCGGGGATGTGGACGGCGACAAGATCGGTAGCCTGCAGGCCCAGGCCCAAAGGCTGGGGGCCATCGTTGTCTTAAAGGGCGCCCACTCCCTCATCGGCTATCCCGACGGACGGGTGCTCATCAACACGAGCGGCAACAGCGGCATGGCCTCGGCCGGCTCCGGCGACGTGCTGTGCGGCACCATCGCCGCCATGTTCGGGCTGGGGCTGCCCCTGGAGCAGGCCGTGGCCAAGGGTGTTTTCATGCACGGGCTGGCCGGTGACCTGGCGGCCGCCGAGGCGGGCCAAGACGGCCTGACGGCCGGCGACATCCTGGCGCACCTGCCCGCGGCCGTACACCTGGACCGCCGCGGGCTACCCGACGATCTGCGTCGGCGCTATGCCGGCGTACAGTTGGTTTAAGGGAAACAACGAACATGTCTCAAAACAACGCCAGTACGGTCAAACCGCTGCACGCCATCCGGCTGGAAGTTCTGGCCGGCAGCCGGCCGGGAGCCCGGGACCTGACGCCGGACCCGGTGACTGTCGAGTTTATCTTCGGCCTGGGTGTCCAGGGGCTGTCCCCCTTTGAGAGCCTTCTGGAAGGCATGCCCGCCGGCGGCGAGACCAGGCTAGAACTCAAGCGTGAAGTCGTCCCTACAACCTTTTTGAATCTCACGCCTTACTTTATTGAACTGGCTGACAGGCAGAACCCCCTTTTTCTAACGGTAAAGGTTGCGGACATCCGCCCGGCGCAAAGCCGCGAGGTCATCCGGGCCATGGCCCGGCAGGCCGAGTGCGGCGATGACTGCTGCTGCGGCGGGCACTGAACAGGCCCGCGTCCCGATCTTGAAAATACGTGCCGGCCGGCAGGACGGCACCGGCAGGAGCAACCCGATGTCTGATAAAATCCGCGCTCTCGGCCTCTGCCTCGGTGCTTCCACCGTATCGGTGGTTCAGGTTGAAGCACCACGCCTGACCTCTGGTGGGGGCAAAGACGCCGCTGACGTACGTGGCGCGCGTGTTCTGGCCCATCACCTGTTTCCCCACGGCGGCGCCCTGCGCCAGACCCTGGTAAAATCCCTGGAGTCCGTCGATACCGGCGCCTTCGACCGCGTGGCGGCCACGGGACGGACCTTTCGCGAATTCGTAAACCTCAGCTCCATTCCCGAACCCGAGGCCGTGGAGTATGCCTACCGGTTCGTCAAGCCCCCGGAGACGGCCTGCCCGGCGGTGGTGTCGGCCGGCGGCGAAACCTTCATGGTGTATGCCCTCAACGGCAACGGCGAGATCTCCAACGTCATCACCGGCAACAAGTGCGCCTCGGGAACCGGCGAATTCTTCCTGCAGCAGCTGCGCCGCATGGACGTGTCCCTGGACGAAGCGGCCCGATGGGCGGCCACCGAAACCCCCTACCACGTCTCCGGCCGCTGCTCGGTCTTCTGCAAATCGGACTGCACCCACGCCACCAACAAGGGCGTTCCCAAGAGCAAGGTAACCGCCGGCCTGTGCCTCATGATGGCCAACAAGATCCTGGAACTGCTCAAAAAGATCCCCCGGCGCGACATCATGCTGACCGGCGGCACGGCCCGCAACCAGATGATGGTGCAGTACCTGAAAAAAGAGATCGACAACCTCATCGTGCCCGCCGAAGCGCCCTACTTCGAAGCCCTGGGCGCGGCCCTGTGGGCCCTGGAGCACCCCACGCAGCCCTTTCCCGGCAGAAACCGGCTGCTCAAGTCCGAAGCCTCCTCCTTTAAACGGCTGCCGCCCCTGGAGACCGCCCGCGATATGGTGGAGTTCAAATCGGTCAAGAAAAGCCGCGTGCAGTCCGGCGACACCTGCCTGCTGGGCCTGGACGTGGGCTCCACCACCACCAAGGCGGTGCTGCTGCGAAAAGAAGACAACGCCATCCTGGCCTCGGTCTACCTGCGCACCAACGGCGACCCGGTGGGGGCCTCGCGCCGCTGCTACCGCCACCTGCTGGCGGAAATCGGCGACCACGTGAACCCCGCCGACATCGAGATCATCGGCCTGGGGGTCTGCGGCTCCGGCCGCCAGATCGCCGGCCTGCACGCCCTCACCGAGGGCATCATCAACGAGATCATCGCCCACGCCACGGCGGCCGTCTACTTCGACCCCCAGGTGGACACCATCTTCGAAATCGGCGGCCAGGACGCCAAGTACACCTACATCACCACGGGCGTGCCCTCGGACTACGCCATGAACGAGGCCTGCTCGGCCGGCACCGGCTCGTTCCTGGAGGAGGCCGCCTTCGAAACCCTGGGCGTGCCCATGGAAAAGATCGGCGACATCGCCGTCACCGGCACCAGCCCCCCCAACTTCAACGACCAGTGCGCCGCCTTCATCGCCTCGGACATCAAGAACGCCATCCACGAGGGCGTGGCCCACGAGGACATCGTGGCCGGCCTGGTCTACTCCATCTGCATGAACTACGCCAACCGCGTCAAGGGCAATCGCCCGGTGGGCGAAAAGGTCTTCATGCAGGGCGGCGTGTGCTACAACCGCGCCGTGCCCCTGGCCATGGCCACCCTGGTGGGAAAACCCATCGTGGTGCCGCCCGAGCCGGGCCTGATGGGCGCCTTCGGCGCGGCCCTGGAGATCAAGAAACGCGTCGCCAGCGGCCTGATGGAAGCGCAGCGCTTCGACCTGCAAGCCCTGGCCGAGCGCGAGGTGGGCTACGGCAAGTCCTTCACCTGCCGCGGCGGCAAGGAAAAGTGCGATCGCGGCTGCACCATCGCGGTCATCGAGCTGGAGGACCGGAAATATCCCTTCGGCGGCGCCTGCAACCGCTACTACAACCTGCGCCGCAACATCCGCTACGACGTGCAGGCCCTGGACCTGGTGCGCGTGCGCCAGCAGCTGGTGTTCGATAAATACGGCGCCGGCGAGGTTCCCCGGGATAAGCGGCGCGGCACCGTGGCCCTCACCCGCAGTTTCCTGGTCAACACCTACTACCCGCTCTACGCCACCTTCTTCAGGGAGATCGGTTTCGAGCCGCTGCTGGCCGGCAGCCCCTCGGCCGAGGGCATGGACCGGCGCGAGGCCGCCTTCTGCTACCCGGCCGAACTGGCCCACGGCTTTTTCCACACCCTGCTGACCGGCGCCCCGCGGCCGGACTTCATCTTTCTGCCCCACTTCAAGGCCGTGCCCTCGCTCAACGGCACCGCCAGTTCCCAGCTGTGCCCCCTGGTGCAGGGCGAGACCTTTTACCTGCGAACGACCTTCGCACCGGAGATCGGCCGGCTGGAGGCTCAGGGCACGCGTCTGCTCACCCCCCTGATGGATCTGACCCACGGGCTGGGCATGGCCCGCGATCCCCTGGTGAAAATCGCCCGGCAGATGGGTGTCGGCCGCCGGGAGGCCGGGCGCGCCGTGGAGCGGGCCATCGCGCAGCAGCGCCGCCTGTTTGCCGAAATGACGGCGCTGGGCCGCAAAGTGATGGCGGACCTGGAAAAAGACCCCGACCGCATCGGCGTGGTGATTTTCGCCCGTCCCTACAACGGCTTTGCCGACGAGGCCCACATGGGGATTCCGCACAAGCTGGCCTCCCGCGGCGTGCAGGTCATCCCACTGGACTTCCTGGACGCCGGCAGCCAGAAGGCCAAGCGCCACATGTACTGGGGCATGGGACAGCTGATTCTGAAAACCGCCCGGCTGGTGAAAAAACACCCCCAGCTGTTCGGCACCTACATCACCAACTTCTCCTGCGGACCGGATTCCTTCGTCATCGGCTATTTCCGCAGCATCATGGGCCGCAAGCCGTCGCTTACCCTGGAACTGGACAGCCACACCGCCGATGCCGGACTGGAAACGCGCATCGAGGCTTTCCTGGACATCATCAACGCCTACCGCCGCCTGGGCGCCGGGCGGCGGCCGGCGCCGGTGCAGCGCGATTTTTCCCCCGCCCGCACGGCCATCGAAAACAACGAGCCGCGGGTGGTCACCAGCGACGGCCGCCACCTGCCCCTGTCCGATCCCTCGGTGACCCTGCTGTTTCCATCCATGGGGCGCTACACCAGCGAGTCCCTGACGGCCGTCTTCCGGGGGCTGGGGCTGAACGCCGTGGCCCTGCCGCCGTCCGACGAGACGGTGCTCAAGATCGGCCGGGCCAACACCTCCTGCAAGGAGTGCCTGCCCCTCATCCTGACCACCGGCGGGCTGCTCCACTACATCGCCAACCGCCGGGACGGCGAGATCGTGGTCTACTTCATGCCCACCGGGCTGGGCCCCTGCCGCTTCGGCCAGTACTTCATCTTCATGGAAGACCTGATCAGGCGCCTGGAGATTCCGGACGTGGCCATGCTGTCGCTCTCCGGTGAAGACGGGTACGCCGGGCTGGACGAGAGTTTCAGCCGCCGCGGCTGGTGGAGCACCGTGGTGTCCGACACCCTGGAGGACATGCGCGCCATGCTGCTGGCCGCCGCCCGGAACACCGAAGCCGCCCTGGCGGTGCTGGAAGATGAGTGGCGCAAAATCATCGCCACCTTCGAGCAGGGGGATTTCAGGGTTGTCGAAGCCCAGCTGGCCGATACCGCCCGGCGCCTCAAGACCATCGAACTGAAGTGCGCCCCCGGGGACGTGCCGCGGGTCACCCTGACCGGCGAGATCTACGTGCGCCGCGACGCCTTTTCGCGCCAGTACCTGACCGAGAAGCTGGCCCGCCGCGGATTTGCCGCCCTGTGCTCGCCGGTGGGAGAATGGGTGCGCTACACCGACTACCTGCTGCTCAAGGACCTGTCGCCGACCCCCATCTCGAAGGCCGCCAAGCTGGGCGTCCTGCTCAAGAAGCACTACATGGACCGCTACGAGAAGCGCATCAAGGAACTGCTGGCGGCCAGCGGCCTCATCCAGCCGCACCTGACCGACGTCCGGCGGATCATCGCCCACGGCCGCCCTTACCTCTCCCTGGACCTGTGCGGCGAAGCCATCCTGACCATCGGCGCCTCGCTGAACGAAATCGCCGAGCACAGCTGCGGCGTGATCGCCATCGGGCCTTTCGGCTGCATGCCCAACCGGGTGTCCGAATCCATATTGAACGAGACCATGACCAGCCGTACCAAACTGGCCGTCGGCCGGCCGAACCCCGGCCTCAACCGGCTGCTGGAGGGCATTGCCGACCTGCCGTTCCTGGCCATCGAAAGCGACGGGTCCCCGTTCCCGCAGACCATCAACGCCAAGCTGGAGAGCTTCTGCCTGCGCGCCCGGCGCCTGCACGAGCGCATGCGCGCCCAGGGGGTGTACTGAAAAACAAAGGCTTGATTTTTTACAACAAGTGTCGATATAGTAGATGATATAATCCAAAACCGTGCCGGAACCGCAAAAACAGCCTCCACCGCGGCCGGCGCAAACCGTCGCCCGGCACCATCGGCAGAAGGGATGATCCCCTATGAAAAATTTATTACCGGCAAAGCGCCCGGCTCTGCTGGCCACCCTGCTGGCCGGCCTGCTGATCACGGGCATGCTCACCATGTTCGGCGGCTGCGACATCGGCGGCTGCGACTGTGACGGCGATATGGACTATGTCATTAACGAAGTATGGGGGGGGCGATCGCCCGATAATTTCGATATCTTCGACTCGGTCAACGAGAGCACCTACACCCTGATCTACGAGGACAAGCTCACCAACGAGCAGATCGCCGACGGCGTGGAAGCTTACCGCTACGAGTACACGTTCCGCTGGGGCGATAATGTGGAGGAATGTTGCATCCAAACCGTCAATAAAACCCTGATTTCCGAGAGCGAAACAGACACAGACACCGAAACAGACACCGTCACGGACACCGATACCGAAACAGACACCGACACAGGCTCAGACACCGACACAGGCTCAGAAACCGACAGCGGCACAGACACCGACACCGAGTAGCCAGCGGCACCGGATCGGCCCGGCGCCCGGTTCCGCTGCCGCAGCCGAAAAACCTTCCGGCCGGCGGCACAAAAACAGGGCGGCCACGAACCTTTCCCAAAACCACGGGGATCTCCGCACCAGGCGGGCATCCCTGTTTCTGTTGGTGCCTACCAGGCCGGCGTGGGCTGCACCCAGCGGTTGCGCCGCCCGTCGTAGAACCACTTGTCGGGAAAACCGCTTCTCTTGGTAAACACCGGGTTTTCGGCCCACCCCAGCAGTTCCTCGTAGGCGCGGTGGATCCTGCGAAAGACGGCCGCATTGCCGCCGGCGTCGGGGTGGTGGGTCTTGGCCTGGCGGCGGTAGGCGCTCTTGATGAGTTTTTTCAGTTCCGCGGTGTCCAGCGAGGCACTGTTGAGCTTCAGGCAGGCCAGGGCCCTGCCGGCCACGGCCGGCCGGCTGACCACCACCGGCCTTACGGCATCGGCGCTGCCGCCGCGGCGCGCCATGTCCAGCAGGAAACTGGAGGCCAGGTACCGCCGGTGGGTACGGTTTTTTTCCGCCCACCAGGCCTTGCCCAAGCGGTTGGCCATGCGGGCGAAGTCTCCGGCCGGGGTCATGTCGGCACCGCGGGCGTGGATGAAGCTGTAGATGTACCAACTCTGGCAGGTCAGGATGTCCAGGATGATCACGTCGTCGGTGAAATAGAAGGTGGCGTATCGCGTGTTGAGCGCCTTCAGCAGCCCGGTGCGCAGGTTGAGCTGGTAGCGCAGCCGCTGGCGGCAGGCCACCGAGCAGTACCGGCGTCGGCCCGAATTCAGCCGCGCACCGCAGGACAGACACTGCCGTGGGGGCTGCGCCACCGTGCGGAGGGCATATTTTTTTTCCTGAACCGGAGACATGACAACAAGCATACCAGCTTCGGCGCTTTTTTTAAAGAAGCGGAAAAGCGCTTGACAGCCAGGTGGTTTTTTCAGATGAATGGCTGCAGATTTTTTCCAGCCATACCTTTTGCCGAAAAGGAGCCCGCAGCGACATGCGCAAGATTTCCGGATCCACCGCCCTATTGCCGCTAGTGATCCTGGCGGCCGCCCTGTCCGTCGCCGGGTGCGGGACCAAGGCGGACCGCAAGCCGGCCGCCCCCGAAGAGCTCACCGTGCGCAACGTGTGGCCGGTGTCCGGCCACACCAAAGATCAGCTTTTCGATGCCGCCAACAGATGGGTGCGCACCAATTTTTCCGACGACGTGGACGTCATCCAGTACGCCAACCGGCGCCAGGGCATCGTGGTGGGAAAAACCTTCATCCCCTATCAACGGCCGGATGCCATTGGGCTCAAGGAGAAGTACGACCTGCGCTTCACCGTCGTGGTGGAAGTAAAGGACGGCAAGGTGCGCACCACCTTCACCGACCTGCACCTGTTTTCACTCAAGGAAATCGGAACCATCTACGACACGGACATCAAGATCATCCGCCGTCGTCTGAACCGGCAGGTCGGAAACTGGATCGCCTCGCTGACCGCCGTCAAGAAAGACGACAGTTGGTAGAAGACGGATCGGTCTGTTGAAAAGCGACACCCCCAGACCGCCCCTGGCACTGGCCTGGCTGATGTGGGGACTGGGCGCCCTGTTTTACCTGATGGGGTTTTTCCAGCGCGTGGCCCCGGCCGTCATGACCGCGGAGCTGATGCGCGACTTCGGCATCGGCGCCGCCGCGTTGGGCAACCTTTCGGCCTTTTACTTTTACAGCTACGTGGCCATGCAGATACCCACGGGGATACTGGCCGACCGCTGGGGGCCGCGGCGCCTGCTGACCCTGGGGGCCCTGGTGGCCGGCATCGGCACCGTCCTGTTTGCCCTGGCTCCCGGCATCATCACGGCCGGTCTCGGCAGGCTGCTCATCGGCGGTTCCGTGGCCGTGGCCTTCGTGGGTGTGCTGAAGCTTTCCAACAGCTGGTTCGCCCCGCGCTACTTTGCCATGGCCTCGGGCATGACCCTGTTTTTCGGCATCATCGGCGCGGTCTTCGCCGGCACCCCGTTACGCCTGCTGGTGGACCTTTTCGGCTGGCGCAACGTCCTGCTGCTGTCGGCCCTGGCCACCTTCGCCATGGCGGCGGCCATCTGGTTCCTGGTGCGGGACACCCCCCACCAGAAGGGGTACCGGGACCCGGCCCCCGTCGCGTCTCCTGCCGCCCATGCCGACATCGGCATTGTAGCCGGCATCGCCCACGTGTTCCGCTATGCCAACACCTGGCTGCTCTTCGTCATTCCCGGCGGCATCGTGGGCTGCGTGCTGACCTTCTCCGGTCTGTGGGGTATCCCCTACCTGACTACCCACTACCGCCTGCCCACCGCCCAGGCGGCGGCCCTGAGCTCCGCCCTGCTGGTGGCCTGGGCGGCCGCCGGCCCGATCTTCGGCTGGCTGTCGGACCACCTGGGGCACCGCAAACCGCTGTACATCGCCGGCTGCGGCGTCTCCCTGGCGGGATGGGCAGTGACGCTCTTCTGCACCGGCCTGCCCATCCCCGTTCTGGTGGCCGTGCTGCTGGTGACCGGTTTCGCCTCCGGCTGCATGATCGTCAGCTTCGCCTTTGCCAAGGAGTCGGTGCCCGCTCATCTGGCCGGCACGGTCTCGGGGGTAATCAACATGGGCGTCATGGCAGGTCCCATGCTGCTCCAGCCCGTGGTGGGCTGGATCCTGGACCGCCACTGGGAAGGCCAGACCCTGGACGGCATCCGCATATACGGCCTGCAGGCCTACCGGGCCGGCTTCCTGCTCATGATCGCCTGGCTGGCGCTGTCCTTTATCCTGATCTTCTTCACCCGCGAAACCCACTGCCGCCAGTCGGTATGAGCATGCCGACAGTCACGGATGTTGGCAAATCGGCACCCATGCCCGGCTAAAACGCCGCAAGATCCATCACCGGAAAACCAGGCTTGAAATATTCACTCCAATACTCCACCCAGCCGCCCACCATGGTCATGAGAACCCGGATGTCTTTAATATGCGCCGGATCGGTTTCCAGCGGATTTTCTGAAAGAACGACCAGATCCGCATATTTTCCCGGCTTCAAACTGCCCGTTTTGTCTTCACATCGCAGGGCATAGGAGGCGCGGATGGTCATCATCTTCATGGCTTCCAGGACCGGCAGAGACTGATCCGGTCGCCAGGGATAATTTGGAACGTAGCTGTTCACATACTGGTCCAGTCTTCGAATTGGATTGAGACTGCCATAGGGCCAGTCGGAGTTGCCCACCACGGGGGCGCGGCTGCCCAGAAGCTCTTTCCACCGCTTAAAAAATCGCATGTTATATTGTCCCACACGGTCGGCATAATACTCGGCCTGGCCAGGCCGGGCGGGTTCCAAGATGGCAAGGATGCCGGAATCGGCGTACCTGCTGAGCATATCATCGCGGATGAAGTGGTTATGAAAGATCATATGCCGGTTGACATTGGAGGAACCGGCCAGAACCGCATCGATGGCGTCCAGCGTCGTCTGTATTCCCAGTTCGCCGATGGCGTGTACAGCCACCTGGTATCCCTCTACATCTGCATCCGAGATGGCGCTGGCCAATTCTGAGGCTGTAAAAAATAAAGGACTGTTTTTCCACTCAGACAATCCAAGAGAGGTGAAATGTTGTAAAAGTGCTCCGCTGAACACGGGTAAAATCGAAGGGCAAACCGATCTTTCCACAAATATTTTGATGCCGTTTATCCACACGTTGGGGGCGTATTCCACTAGTGGCGAGTACTTCCTATACCAGTCCCCACACGGGTTGCCGCAATAATCGGTGTGGCAGAGGTAATGATAGGTCCGGATCCGCATATTCCCATCGGCGGCATACCTGATATGGCGTTTTAGCTGCCAGGGTAAATCTCCAATGTTGCCGACACTCGTGACGCCATTGGCCAATGCCAGCCATTGCACGCCATCGAGGGAGTAGCCATTCCATTCGGCGTCATTAAGGAGATGGGTGTGCGGATCGACAATCCCGGGGATTATGGTCAATCCATTCAAATTGACTAAAGCGGTGTGACGATCTTTCCGGGCCAGTATGGTTTTGCCTGTTCCCAATGATTCGATGCGGTTGCCCCTGACGGATATGGCGCCATCTATGACTTCATGCCCCTCCATCGTCAGTATCTTGGCATTGTAGAAAATCGTTCTTCGCGATGCCGTTGGTTTCAAAATTTCGAAAAAGGTGTCACTCCGGTCTCTTCCCAGCGAATGGCCGTTTTCGTCTTTTAAAGTCACCCTGATGGATACTCTTTTCGCTCTTTTTCTGACCTTCGGTACGGACCAGAAATAGATCTCCGGATTTTCATCCAGTGCGGCAATTGCTTTCCATGACCGCCCGCTGTTCGTTGAATAGGCCAGCTTCACCCGAAAAACCGGCCGCCGTGTCCGGTGAGTAACCCAGCGGATAGTCTTTTTGGATCCGCATTTGAGGGGATACTGGCCGTTAGGCTCGAGCAGGCGCACAATCTCGATGTAAAAGGGGGCCGATCTTTTGACGCAACGTTTCCTGCCGCTATCATCATAGGTGGTGATCTTGAGCCTGCACTTGGAGTTGTTGCGCCGCGGCACGGCGACGGTCCATGTGTAACGAGATTCTGCGGCGGGGTATCGCTCAACGATGGTTTTCCATCCCCTGTGTCCGGCCATGGAATATTCGATTTTGCAGTTGACGTCCCTTGGCGATGCCGTCCATGTCACTGTAAAGTCAGATCCTGAGGCGATAATTTCACCACGGGTGGGGGTGAGGAAGGTCGCCGCCGGCAACACTGCAGGGAAAAGAAAAACCGTGGAAAACACTCCTCCCAGGAACAGGATATGAAATGCGGTTCGCTTTTTCATGTCGAATCCTCCCTGCGCCATTAAAAAAGCCAGGTTACCCATCCAAGGTCTGTGGCTGATGCCCCTGAGAGACCCGTGGCTTTCCGTCTCTGCCTTACGGCAGGTTTGGCTTTTTCTTGCGTAACTGTTACACTCCTTTTCCCCGGTGTTATTCTCTTCCAGCATGCTTTCTCCCAATCACTGCAAGAATCAGCCGTTCCTAGTCAACGCCGCTCACTCTGTGGGGAAAGGGTGTAAATTGAGGGTACACTCGGCCCCAGAAGCTCAACGCCTGCCAACCTCAAGACAACTCAGTACATCAAATCGGCATTTCTGTCATCCCAGAAAAAAGCTCGATTTAAAGACCACGGAACAAATTAAAATTCCGGCTGAGTGAGGACGTGCGGCATCCATTCCGCCATCAGCCGGGTGAAATTACATCGTAGAAAGGATGGAAGGCGGCATATTGTCCAGGATAACTTTCCACCATGCTGATATGGGTCAGAAGGCCTGCACCATCGGACCATTCATCGCTGAGGCAGTGAATCATCAGCGCCGGGGGTTCATCGTTGAATCCTGAAGGGGCCTGCGATCGAAGATCCAGCACAATCTGCATGCCGACGCCCGGGCATACGGTTGCCACGGTGCCGGCAAATCGCCTGGTGATGGGACGGTGAATATGGCCGCAGGTGATTCTCTCGACATGGGGATGGTGTCTAATAATAGAAGCAAGTTTCCGGCGGCCCCGGAATGGCTCCAGATCCATATGGCCGATACCCGACGGAAAAGGCGGATGATGCATGAAAATCAGCGTGGGTATGTTCGGCCGTTCCGCCAGCGTTCGATCCAACCAGGATAACCGATGGGGTCCCAAACCGCCACCGTGTTCGCCGGGGGTGACCGTGTCCAGCCCGACCAGTCGCACGCTGTAGTCCTCTACGGTATAGCATACATAGGAGTTGTCACCGACCGTCAATCTTTGAGAAAGATAGAGGTGTTCGGGGAAAGCCGCCGCGAGGTTGTCTTTCTGGTCATGGTTGCCAGGCACCAGGAAAAGCGGCATGTGCAGCGAAGACAACAATTTTTTTGCCAGGCGGTAACTTCCCGGCTTCCCATCATCGGCAACATCTCCGGTGACGATAACGACATCGGGGATTGGATGCAGAAGGTTGATGTGACGGACGACTTTCCGCAGCAGGTCGGCAGTGTCGGCAGTACCGTAAGCCAGTTCGCCATGGGGTTTTAAATGGAAATCGGAAATCTGGGCGATGATCATAATCTTCTTTCACTCTGACAGGGTAAACACGGATGTCAAGTCTATGCGTATCTCCAGGTGTTCTCCCCTGTGAAAGGCATTTTTCCCGGGCGCTTCCAGCCTGAGACTTTCTCCGGAAGCATCCACGACCATCAACTGGGTTCGATCTCCCATGAAAAATACACTGTCCACCGTGGCCTGTAAATGCCCCCGACCGGGCTTGACAATGGTTCCATTTTCAGGACGGAAAAAGATCTCGACATCCCCGTGTTCCGGCACGGTTAAATCAGGCAGATCGTCTAAGGGAATACGGTTGCCGGGAATAATCAGATCCCGGCCCTCAACCCGGCACTTCAAACGGTTGATGCTGCCGATAAACTCCGCCACGAACCGGTTGGCAGGAGAGAAATAGATTTCCCGGGGGGTGCCGATCTGGGCGATACCGCCCTTTTCCATTACAACGATCCGGTCCCCCAATGCCATGGCTTCAGACTGGTCATGGGTGACGTAGACGGAAGTGATGCCAATGGACCTGAGAAGGTGCTCGATCTCCACTCTCAGGACGTCTCTCAACTTGGCGTCGAGTGCGGTCAGCGGTTCATCCAGGAGCAATACACGGGGCCGGATGGCGATGGCCCTTGCCAGGGCGACCCGCTGTTTCTGCCCCCCCGAAAGCTGATCGATGCTTCGAAACCGCAACTCCTCGATCTGCATCATTTCCAGCATCTCATCGACGCGTCGCTCACGCGCCTGCGGACTGTCTCCCCGTATTTTCAGGCCATAGCCGATATTGTCGGCAACGTTCATGTTGGGAAACAGGGCGTAGCTTTGAAATACCATGCCTACATTGCGTTTCTCGATGGGAATGCCTGTGACATCTTCTTCTCCAAAAAAGACTTTTCCGCCCTCGTCAGGGCTTTCAAGACCGGCGATGATGCGCAGCGTGGTGGTCTTGCCGCATCCCGAGGGGCCGAGAATAACGATGGTCTCCCCCTCGGCCACAGTCAGGTCGGTGGGGTTAAGCGCACGAGTGCCGTCGGGAAAGGTCTTGGCGCAGTTCTGCATCCGCACCGAAGTGCCGGTTTTGGCCACACGTTTTTCATGTTCGGCTTTCGAGGACAGTGAATCACTGTGGTGATGGTTTGGCTTTTTCATGGCGAGGGGTTGAATCCTTGACTGCTTGTCTTGGGGTTTTACCCTGGACTTTCCGATCCACTGCATAGCCATCAGCAGGGGGATGATCATGAAGAAAAAGACGATAGTATAGGCCGAACCGATTTCCAACCGCATGGAGGCATAGCTGTCGGCGAGACCGACGGGAAGGGTCTTCGTCATGGGCGTGTGCAGCATCCAGGTCAGATTGAATTCACCGATGGAAAGGGTGAATACCATCAACGATCCCGCGAGGATGCCCGGCTTGGCGTTGGGCACGACAATTTCGAAAAAGCGGCTCCAGAATCCCGCCCCCAGGCTGGCCGCCCCTTCTTCCATCTCCAGCATGTTGAAAGAAGACATGACGGCGATTACCGAGCGGATCATGAAAGGCAGTGTAAAAATGACGTGGCCGGCGAGAATAATCAGCCAGCTCATACGGAAAGTCTTCCATTGGCCGTAGCAGATCAGTATCCCTAGGGCGATGGCCAACCCGGGGATCGCCAGGGGGACGACCAGCAATTCCTCGATGAGGCGGGTCAGCCAGCTTTTGCGTTTGACCATGACATAAGCGGCGGGAACGCCGGCAATCAGGTCCACCATCAGACAGACCAGCGCGATGTACAGGCTTCGGAAAATGGTATCGCTGTAAAGCCGCCACACTTCTGCAAGCCACTTGAGCGTCAGGCCGCTTTTGACGCCGGCAAAAAAATTGGCCGTCACCCCGGCAAGCACCGATTGTACCACCGGCACTATCAAAAAGGCGCACATCAACAGTGTCAGGGAAAGCTGCGCATAAAACAAGTGGGCCTGTCTCTTCATCGGTCTTATCCTGAAGCCGCCAACGTTTCACCGGCCGCCACGCGCGCCAGGGAAAGGACGCCCCATGTGATGATTCCCAGAAAAATGGAAAGCGCCGATGCCATGGCAATATTGGCCGACAGCGTGAATTCCGTATAGATGACGATCGGCAGCACATCGATGTCGGTAGCCAGGGTGAAAGCCGTTCCAAAAGCGCCCATTGAGGTGGCAAAACAGATGGCGCCGGCAGAAACCAGCGCCGGCGCCAAGGCGGGAATCAGCACGTCCCGGGTCACCTGCCAGGTGGACGCTCCCAGCGAACGGGCGGCTTCTTCCAGTCCGGGATCGATCTTTTCGGTTGCCGCCATCACGGTTGTAATCACCCGGGGAATAGAGAAGTACAAATAGCCCAGAAACAGCCCTGCCATGGAGTAAGCCAACACGAGCTTTTCTCCCGTGATGGCCTTGGTCACCTCGCCTACCAATCCTTGGCGCCCCACCAGCAGGATGATCATGAACCCGACAACCACCCCTGGGAAAGCCAGCGGAAATGTCAGCATGGCCACCAGTATGTTCTTGCCGTAAAAGTCATTGCGCTGCAAAAAAACGCCAGCGATTCCGGAGATTATCATGGCGACCAGGGTCACGCCGACAGACAGGAGCACCGTGTAAAAAAGCGTTTCCAGGTAGCGACTGGTGGTGAGCATGGTGATGTAAGCGGAAAACCCCTGGGGCCCCAAAGAGGACTGAAGGGCGAGCTGAGCAACGGGCAGGATAAAAAAAGCCGTAAAAATAATGACCGCCGGCACAATGAGGATGAGGAGATAAATTCTGTTCTTGGGCTGCATTTTTTCTGTACACCGCTATCAGTGATGCCACAACTGGCGCCGGAAAACCGGCCTGCATCCGTATTGAGGGTGCAACAGGATGCGGGCCGGTTCGATCGGGCGGATCGAATGTCAAACTCCCCATGGCACGGGCTAGCGCACTTCGTTCAGATAGCGATCCCGGAACGTATTCTGGACTTCGGCCATCTTCTTGTAGTCGATCGGTTTGGCCCGCTTGTATTCCGACTCAGGCAGAAATTTTGCAGCCGCCTCCGGACTTAGCGCACTGGCCCTGACCGGCCGCAGAAAGGCGTTGGCCCACACCGCCTGTCCCTTATCGCTCATGATGAAATCCAACACTTTTTTCCCCTCGGCCGGGTGGGGGCAGTTTTTCACCAGGCTCATGACATAGGGGACCACGATGGACCCCTCGGCCGGGATCACAAACTCAATGTTGGCGCCGTCTTTGTATTTCCCCCGGTAGGCATTGAAATCGTAGTCGAAAAGAATCGGGATTTCACCGGAAATCACCCTGGCATAGGAGGTCTGTTTGGGGACAATCGGTTTGTTGGCTTTCAATTTCTTGAAAAAATCGATTCCCGGATCGAAGTTGTCCAGGCTGCCCCCCAGAGCTAGGTTGGCGGCCACCGCCGACGCGTAGCCGACGAAAGCCGAGGTGGGATCCAGATACCCGATCATACCCTTGTATTCCGGTTTCAGCAGGTCGGCCCAGGATTTGGGGACCGGCACACCAGCCAGGGCATCCTTGTTGACAAAAAACCCGATAGTCCCAAAATGAATGGTGAACCAATAGCCTTCCGGATCCTTGAGCCCATCCGGAATCTCTTCCCAATGAGCCGGCTTGTATGGTGCCACCACTCCGGACTCCTTGGCTTTGATGCCGAAAGAAACACCGTAATAGGCCACATCCGCTACAGGGTTATTCTTTTCGGCTATTAGCTGGGACAGCGTCTGCCCCGAATTCTTGTTGTCATGAGGAAGGGTTATGCCTATATTTTTTTTAATGGCTTTAAGCTGGCTGGCCCAGTCCGCCCACATGGGCGGACAGTTATAACAGATAGCCGTATCACCTGCCAGGGTTACGCCCCCTACCGAAAATACAAGACTCACAATCACAAGTGCAAAAATTCCCCTTTTCATTGCCTGCCTCCTTTTGTGAGTGGTTCATGTTTGTCAATGCCCGCAAAGCACCCCGGGCAAACGGTGAACAGTGTCGTTAACCCGCTCCCCGACGCGGAGAGCGCACGGATTGCCTGACGATCAGCTGGGTATCGAGAATCCGATGGACCGGCTTTTCGCCAGGATTGTCGATTCGCCTCAACACCACCTCAGAGCCAATTTTACCCATATCGTATGCCGGCTGTTGAATGGTATCCAGGCCCGGTTTGAAAAAAGCCATCATGGGCATGCCATCGAAGCCAACTACCGATAAATCTTCGGGCACCCTGAGGCCGAGCTCACGGGCCCCCTCCAGAACCCCTATGGCCATGAAATCGTTTGAACAGAAAATGGCCGTGGGTGGGGGCTTGATCCGCATCAATTGCTTTACCGCTGTTATGCCGCTTTCCAGGGCGTAAGTGGTCTGAATCAGCAGTTTAGAATCATATGCAATCCCGTGATCCCTCAAGCATTTTCGATAGCCATGCCAGCGATGAAAACTTTTATCGGAAAAGGAAAAATCTCCAGCCAGCATGGCTATGCGTCGGTGGCCGAAAGCCACCAGGTGCTCGGTGGCCCTGTAACCGCCCCTGAAATTGTCGATGCCTACACAAGAAAGGGGCCCACGACGCACGGTGCTGTACAAAAGGACAAATGGAAATTTTTCTTCAACCAGCTCGGTGAGATGAGGTCCGTTCAAATCGGTTGTGGTAATGATCAGCCCGTCCACGCGCATTTCGATAAATACCTGAATGAGTTTCTTTTCTGTATTGAGGCTGTAGTCAGAATTTCCCAAAACGACTCTGTAGCCACTCGCCTCGACATGGTCTTGTACACCCCGGACAGATTCCGCGAAAATTGGGTTGGTAACGGTTGGTATGATCAGGCCGATGATATGGCTGCGTTTGGTGGCAAACCCCCGGGCCAACGCATTGTACTTATAGTTACAAAGCGTCATTGCGTGGTATACTTGGTGGCGAGTTTCCTCGCGCACCTTATGCGGTGCGTTGATGACTCGTGATACCGTAGCAGTGGAAACACTAGCAACGCGGGCGACATCGATAATGGTGCTCATAGCCGCATTCTTCACCCAATGTAAACGTTTACATGTTTTTGGAAAACTTTATTAACATCAGTAACGTAGTGTTTTCAATAATATTATTAGTATCTAAGAAAAATAGTGAACTGGCTGACGGCAGATAATTTGAAAACGATTACAACAAATATGCTTTTTTGTTAAATCAAACCATAACGAGTGTCAAGGAAAGATCGACGCTCTATTGATGTCCGCCCCTCTGAATCCCACAGCTGTGGAGGGTGCGAATTCATGGCGTCTCTTTTGACATGGCGGGGTTTTTCGAATTTTCCCGGCCATCTGAGCCTAATCACGATAAATGATGGAAAAATGAGATAAAATCTGCAAGGTATGTG
>CAYUAQ010000033.1:25351-32814 GCA_964442705.1 uncultured Desulfobacteraceae bacterium | reverse complement strand
TTGACGAATTCCTCGAAAAGCATCTCCCCAGGATGTGTCGGAGGGCGATTTCGAGGCAGCCGCCTCCCGACATCAGTGATAGTCTGTGATTTCGATTTCGTAGGCATGGTCTTCCTCCCATATGAAACAAATTCTGTATTGTTGATTAATGCGGATACTGTATTGATTCTCCCGGTCACCCTTCAAGCGTTCCAGGCGATTACCAGGGGGCACTTTAAGTTCATTGATCTCGCGAACCCGGTTGATTTGATCCAATTTCCGGCGAGCAACCGGCCAAATTGATTGAGGGCAGCATCTTCGGGCTGCATGAGACGCGATACCATCAAAAATATCCTCAGTACCGGTAGATGTAAACGATTTTATCATGGATTATATTATAACGATGCCCATTATAGCTGTCAAATTGTTTGCAAATTATGCACAACCTTTGAACATCACCGGTTAAATTCGGTGCATGTTCGTTGTTGAGCTCAAACTGTAATGATCAAGCAATAACGGCATAAAGCTTTCGGCTACTCTCATCAATGGATTTTGGTCGGATTTCCAAAATCCTTGCCCTAATCGATTCGGCAACTCAGATGATTTTGTCGAAGAGTGACAGTTGGGCGCCGGAAGGGCTGTGTGCCGGGCGGCGTTTTCTGGGAGACGGTTTACGGTCGGCTTGGGGGATGTCCGTGGGCAAGGGTGGATGGTCCGGCAGCTCTCTTTGGGGCGAATACAGCACCTCGAAGGCGTTGCGGCCCTTTTCGCGCACCTGTGTAAGGCCGTTTAACACCAGCTGCCGCTCCTGGGCCGTGATCACCGGGAAACCGTAGGGCTCGTTGATGTGTTTGATGACCTTGCCGGATTCCAGACGGCTGCGGCAGAAGTCCATGTGGCTGGACAACCGGTTGTCGATTTGCTGGTTGGCGATTTCCATGGCAGCCTCACAGGTGGTGTGAATCGCCGCGGCCAGGCTGCGGTCGATTTCGAATCCCGTGCTGTTTCTGGCGGCAGCCATGGCGGCGGCAGTGGTGGTGCCGGTGCCTGCAAAGGGATCCAGCACTAGGTCGCCCTTAACGGAATACATCAGGATCAGGCGATAGGCCAGTTCGAAGGGAAAGGCGCCGCTGCGGGCGCGGGTCTGCTTGTCTCCCAGTTCCTGCCGCGAGCCCTTGAGGTCGAACCACACATCTGAAAACCAGTTGTTGCGTTCCTCCCAGAAAATGGCGCTATCGCGCCGCCGCTGTTTTTCCGAGGCAGTGACAAATTCCCGTTTGCCGCCCTTTCGCAGGATCAGGATGTACTCGTGCTCCAGGGTGACGTAGGCGCCGGCCGGCAGCATGCCGGATCCCATGAACTTGTTGGGAGCGTTGGTCTGTTTGCGCCACAGGATGTCCGGCAGAACCGTGAAGCCCAGCTGCTGCAGGCTGGTGAGGATACGCGCGTGATTGGGAAACAGGGCGAAGTGGTCATCCAGCGTGCGGGTGGCGTCGCCCACATTGATGCACACGAACCCACCTCTTTTTACCACCCGGTATAGTTCCCGCCAGACCTTGTCCAGCTTCTTGTGCATCTGCTCGAAGGCCGCCGGTCCGTCACCGCGTCGCAGCATCTTGCGAAGCGGTGCATCCTGCCGGCAGAACACCTCGTCCCACATTTCGATCATGGGATAGGGCGGCGAGGTGACCACCAGGTGGACGCTCTCATCGGACAGCGGCTTCATGTCCGCCGCATCGCGGAAGTATATTTTGTGATGGGTGATCATGGATAGGTTTCAGGTTTCAGGTTTCAGCTGTCAGGGAAGAAAGGTATCAGGCAAAAAGCTGATACCTTAATTTCAATATCTATACTCGTCCGGTTTGAAAGGGCCGTCCTGGGGGACGCCGATGTAATCGGCCTGTTCGGGGGTCAGCTTGGTGAGCTTGACACCCAGCATGCCCAGGTGCAGTCGCGCCACCTCTTCGTCGAGTTTTTTGGGGAGGGTGTGGACTTTCCTTTCGTATTCTTTAGTCGCCAGCTCTATCTGGGCCAGGCACTGGTTGGTGAAGCTGTTGCTCATGACGAAACTGGGGTGGCCGGTGGCGCATCCCAGGTTCACCAGCCGGCCCTCGGCCAGCACCAGGATGCTGCGTCCCGATTTGAGGGTCCACTTGTCTACCTGGGGCTTGATGGTTTCCTTGCGGCACTCCGTCGTGTTGTACAGGTAAGGCATGTCGATTTCGTTGTCGAAGTGCCCGATGTTGCACAGGATGGACTCGTCCTTCATCATCTCCATGTGCGCGCCTGTAATGACGTGGTAGTTGCCGGTGGCGGTGACGAAGATGTCGCCGATAGATGCGGCGTCATCCATGGTCATGACTTCGTAGCCTTCCATGGCGGCCTGCAGGGCGCAGATGGGATCGATTTCGGTGACGATCACCCGGGCGCCGAAACCGCGCATGGAGCTGGCGCAGCCCTTGCCAACGTCGCCGTAGCCGCACACCACCACGGTTTTGCCGGCGATCATGACGTCGGTGGCCCGCTTGATGCCGTCGGCCAGTGATTCCCGGCATCCGTAAAGATTGTCGAACTTGCTCTTGGTGACCGAGTCGTTGACGTTGAAGGCCGGAAAGAGCAGTTCCTTGTTGCGCTCCAGGTGATAGAGCCGATGCACGCCCGTGGTGGTTTCTTCGGAAACCCCGCGGATGCCGGCGGCAATGCGGGTCCAGCGCTTGGCGTCGCTGCGGTAGCTCACTTTCAATCGGTCGATCAGGCAGCGCATGTCCGGGCTGTCGTACGCTTTTTCCAGCAGACTGGGGTCGCGTTCGATCTTGGCGCCCTGGTGGACGTACAGGGTGGCATCGCCGCCGTCGTCCACGATCAGGTCGGGACCGCTGCCGTCCGGCCAGGTAAGGGCCTGTTCGGTGCACCACCAGAATTCCTCCAGGGTTTCTTCTTTCCAGGCAAAGACAGCCGCCAACCCCAGTTTGGCCACGGCCGCAGCGGCGTGATCCTGGGTCGAGAAAATGTTGCAGCTGGCCCAGCGAATGTCGGCGCCCAGTTCCTTCAGGGTTTCGATGAGCATGGCCGTCTGGATGGTCATGTGCAGGCTGCCGGTCACTTTCATGCCCTGCAGGGGTTTCTGCGGCCCGTATTTTTCCCTGACCGCCATCAGCCCGGGCATTTCCTTGCGGGCCAGCTGCATCTCGCGGATGCCGAAATCGGCCAGTGACAGATCGGCCACCTTGTAAGGCAGTGACAGGTCCAGAGGTTCGATACCACCGGTGGATTCTTTGATTTCTGCTAGTGACATATTCATACCTCTTTTATCTTAAAATTTATCCACGGACCCACACAGACCAATGTGTCTGTGGTCCGTTGTTCGTTGTCCGTAGTGTTTGGGCAACAATGACGTCACCGAGGAGGCCCCTGACATCACCCCTTTGTGCCTCTGTGCCTCTGTGCCTTTGTGCCTTGTTTTTACTTCAATCCCGCTCTTTCCCGGATTTCCGCGGCGCGATCGGTTTTTTCCCAGCTGAATCCGGGTTCGTTGCGGCCGAAGTGCCCGTAGGCCGATGTCTTGCGGTAGATGGGGCGCAGCAGGTCCAGCTGTGCGATGATGGCGGCCGGGCGCAGGTCGAACACCTCCGTGACGATATCTTTTACACGGTCCTTGGACACGATGCCGGTTCCCATCAGGTCTATCATGATAGACACCGGTTCCGGTACGCCGATGGCATAGGCGATCTGAATCTCGCATTTCTTGGCCAGGCCGGCGGCCACGATGTTCTTGGCGATATAGCGGCCCATGTAAGAAGCGCTGCGGTCCACCTTGGAGGGATCCTTGCCGGAGAAGCAGCCGCCACCGTGGCTCCCCTGGCCGCCATAAGTGTCGACGATTATCTTGCGCCCGGTCAGGCCGCAGTCTCCCATGGGGCCGCCCACCACGAACCGGCCGGTGGGGTTGATGAAGTAGCGGGTGTCGCCGTCCACCATCTTTTTGGGGATGACTTTTTTAATGACCTCCTCGATGACGGCTTCCCGCAGTTCCTCGTAGGTGACATCCGGCTTGTGCTGGGTGGAGACCACCACGGCGTCCACCCGCCGGGGGCTGCCGTTTTCATACTCGATGGTGACCTGGGACTTGCCGTCGGGGCGCAGGAAGTCCAGCGAGCCGTTTTTCCGCACCTTGGCCAGGCGGCGGCACAGCTTGTGGGCGTAAGTGATGGGCATGGGCATCAATTCCGGGGTCTCGTCGGTGGCAAAACCGAACATCAATCCCTGGTCGCCGGCCCCCTGCTCCTTGAAAAGCCCCTCGCCCTCGTTGACCCCGATGGCGATGTCCGGGGACTGGTGGTCGATGCTGGTGATGACCGAACAGGTCTGGTAGTCGAATCCCATCTGGGAGGACGAGTAGCCGATTTCCTGGATGGTGTCGCGCACGATCTGGGGCATGTCCACATAGCACTCCGTGGTGATTTCCCCGGCGATGAAGGCCAGGCCGGTGGTCACCAGGGTCTCGCAGGCCACCCGGCACCTGGTGTCTTTGGCCATGATGGCATCCAGAATGGCATCGGAGATGGCGTCGGCAACCTTGTCAGGATGCCCTTCGGTGACGGATTCAGAGGTAAAGAAGAAATGTTCCTTGTTCATTGATGCCTCCATTGTTGAAAAGACGGCCGGCGGCAGGCGTGCTGTCATTTGGCTATTGTTCGTAAACTAAATAAAATAAAGCAGCTGCTATTTGATGTCAAGATGTAAGGTGCATGGTGTATGAAAGGTATCAGGTATCAGCTATATTAAGGTGTCAGGTTTCGGCAATGTGGTATTGTATATCGGCAATCTGGCATCAGCAATTAGCTTTCATCATACACTTGGTTGCTGACGCCTCCTTCCAGCTGATACCTGACGGCTTTTTTCAACTGACACCTGAAACCTATTTTAATTATTCATTTGCCTAAAAGAGACTGATTTGTTAGTAAAAACAATTCAATTTATCAGGCGGATTTGAAATTTGCGAAGAGGACGGTGTGCCGATGAAGGGAGCTGGTTGATGAAAATCTTCAAGGTTGCAGCGGTTGGTTTGTTTGTCAGCACTCTAATCCTTGCGGGCTTGGCCGCCGCTTCCGGAACGGAAGCGGACACCTCGCACCAGAGCGGGGCCGTCAGGCAGGAACACGCCGGCACCTCCGGCGACCAGGCCGCGTCCGGACATGCGGCGCAGCAGGAAGGCGCCGGCGGCCACGGGGCCGGGCACATCGACCTGGGACCGATTCTGCCCCTGTGGAGCTGCATTCCCTTTGCCTGCATGTTGCTGTCCATCGCCCTGTTTCCCCTGTTGGCTCCTGAGTTCTGGCACCATCATTTCGGCAAGGTGTCGGCTTTCTGGGCGGCACTCATGGCCGTGCCGTTTCTGTTCGCCTACCGGGGAACTGCGCTCTACGAAATTTTACACATTATCCTGGCGGATTACGTGCCTTTCATTATCCTGCTGTGGTCTCTCTACACGGTGTCCGGCGGCATCCTGCTGCGCGGGTCGCTGCGCGGCACCCCTGTCGTCAACCTCATCATGCTGATCATCGGCACCGTGCTGGCCTCCTGGATGGGAACCACGGGTGCGGCCATGCTGCTGATCCGCCCCTTCCTGCGGGCCAACAACTATCGCAAGAACCGCACCTTCATGGTGGTCTTTTTTATTTTCCTGGTTGCCAACGTGGGCGGTTCGTTGACCCCCCTGGGGGACCCGCCGCTTTTCCTGGGTTTCCTGCACGGCGTGAGCTTCTTCTGGACCTTCAAGATTCTGCCGCACATGCTGATCGTCTCCGGTCTGCTGCTGGTGATTTACTTCCTGCTCGACACATATCACTACCGCAAGGAAAACGTCACGGCACCCGATGACGGCGTCAAGGAGCCCCTCAGGCTGGACGGGACTTACAACTTCCTGTTTCTGGTGGGCATCGTGGGATCCGTGCTCATGAGCGGCATCGTGGACTGGGGCCATGTCAACACCTTCGGCGTGCACCGGGCCGTGCAGGACTGGGCGCGCGACGGGCTGCTGATCCTCATGGGCATTCTCTCCATGGTCTTCACGCCCATCACCCTGCGTGAAGACAACGAGTTCACCTGGTTTCCCATCATCGAGGTGGCCTACCTGTTCATCGGCATCTTCATCACCATGATTCCCTGCCTGTTGATTCTAAAGGCCGGTGCCAAGGGGGAACTGGCCTTCCTGATCAATGCCGTCAAGCAGCCCTATCACTATTTCTGGGTCACCGGGACGCTTTCCAGTTTCCTGGACAATGCGCCCACCTATCTGACCTTTTTCAACACGGCCCTGGGCAGCTTTTTCGCCAACATGACCGAACCCCAGGCCGTGCCGCTGCTCATGACGGACAAGGCGCTGTACCTGGAGGCCATTTCGGCCGGTGCGGTCTTCTTCGGGGCCGTCAGCTACATCGGAAATGCCCCCAACTTCATGGTGCGGTCCATCGCCGAGGAAGCCGGCACCCCCATGCCGAGTTTTTTCGGGTACATTTTAAAATATTCGCTGGTTTACCTGATTCCCTGTTTCGTTGTCGTCACCTTTGTGTTCTTTATCTAAAAGGAGCGGGCCATGAAATTTCGGAAAATACTGTTTCACACGCGGTTCAGAGATATGGCTTTCAACGCCCTGGAATCCATTCTGGAACTTAAGAAAGCCGGACTCGAGGAAATTGTGCTGACCCACATCATCCCCACCGATGAGGTTGGTTTCGTGCCCTACGGCGGATTTTTAAAAGAAGAGGCCGAACGGTACCGCGAAAAGGCCCGTGCCCGGTTCGAAGACTGGCGGCCGACCATCGAAGCGGCCGGCGTGCGCAGCAAGATCCGGGTGGACATCGGGAACGTCACCCCCAAGATTATTTCCATTGCCGAGGAAGAGGATGTACAGCTCATCGTGGCAGGACGCAAGAAAAGGACCCTGCTGGAGGTGGTCTACGTGGGTTCCCACATTCTCGACATAGTGCGCCGCAGCCCGCTGCCCGTGCTCATGGGGAAGTACATGGTGCAGTACGAAGTCGACGGGGAGCAGATGACCCGCACCAACGACCACGTCTTCGAGCGCCCCATGCTGGCCACCGACTGGTCGAATCCCTCGGAAAAGGCCCTCGATGCCCTGCTGGCTTTGAAGGGTTTGGCCGAAAAGGCCCTGGTGACCCACGTGATCGGGGACAAGCTCACCAAGGGAATGGCGCCTGACGGCCTGCAGGCCCTGGAGGACGAAAGCCGCCAGCGACTGGAAACCTACTGCCGCAAACTGGAAGAGAGCGGCCTGCCGGCCGAGTCCCATCTGGCTTTCGGGCGGCCCGCGCGGGAAATCATCCGCATGGCCCGGGAGCACCGGGCCAGCATGATCGTCATGGGCAGAACCGGCAAGGACTGGTTCGAGGAATACTGGCTGGGCGGCGTTTCCCACAAGGTGGCGGAGGCCTCGGAGCTGCCGGTCATGCTCATCCCGTGAG
>CAYUAQ010000033.1:13171-25251 GCA_964442705.1 uncultured Desulfobacteraceae bacterium | reverse complement strand
GAAGTTTGAAGTTTGAAGGGTTTGGTGAAGGCGGATTCTGATTTTCAACCTTATTTATGAGCGTACCTTATTAAACTTTGTGCCTTTGTGCCTCTGCCCCTTTGTGCCTTTTTTTAAAATGCCTTTGCTTCTAAGAGCGAGGTAATAGAGAACCATTCAATGCTAGAGCTTCTCCAGGACACCAACATCGCCATCATCGGAGGCGGCCGCTTCTGCAGGACCTTTCTGCAGTTTCTGATCGGCGAGGAGCTGGGATTCCGGCGGCCCACCATTCTGGGGGTGGCCGACCGCAATGACCAGGCCGAAGGGGTGGTGTTCGCCCGGAGAAAGGGTATTTTTACCACCACGGATTACCGGGAACTGTTCCGTTTCGAGAACCTCGAAATCCTCATCGAACTGACCAACAGCAACCGGCTGGCCGATGACATCAGAAAAGAGATGCCTGCGGGCGTCCGGCTCATCGACCACATCGACATCCGGTCGGTGTGGAGCGTCCTGCAGATCCGCCGTGAAAAAGTGAAGACCCTCCGGGATATTACCGAGAAAAAATATGATGCCCATCGGCTGTATGAGCATTTCGATCAGTTCACCGACCGGATCGAGCAGATCGTTCTGGAAAGAACCCGGCGCTACCAGGAGATCGAGCGCGAGTTCATCGAAAACCGACGCGCCATTTCCCAGATCGTGGACGGCAGTACCATCCCCACCTTCGTGATCGACGCCAACCACGTCGTCACCCACTGGAACAAGGCCTGCGAGCGGCTCACCGGCTACCCCGCAGAGAAGGTGGTGGGCACCGACGAGCCGTGGCGGGCTTTTCGCTCCGGCCGCCGGCCGCTCATGGCCGACCTGATCCTGGACGGCGTGGGAGAAGAGGAAGTCCTGCGGTACTACGGCAAAAAATGGCGTAAATCGGCACTCATCGACGGGGCCTACGAAGCCGAGGAATACTTCCCGCTGCTGGGGGAAAAGGGCAAGTGGCTGTACTTTACGGCCGCACCCATCAAGGCGTCGGACGGCAAAATCATCGGGGCCATCGAGACGCTGTGGGACAAGACCGCCGAAAAAGAGGCCGAAGAACAACTCAACCGCCACAACAAGATGCTGGCCGAAACCGCCCGCGAACTGGCCAAGAGTGAAAAGACCCTGGCCCAGATCATCCAGGGCAGCACGGCCCCCACCTTTGTCATCGACAAGCACCATGTCATCACGCACTGGAACCGGGCGCTGGAGAACCTGACGGGCTATTCCGCCGAGGAGATGATCGGCACCCGCAAGCAGTGGGTTCCCTTCTGGGACCGGCAAAGGCCTTCCATGGCCGACGTCATCCTGGATCAGCTGGATGAATCCGGAATCCAGGAGCTTTACGGCGGCAAGTGGCGACCGTCGCCGCTCATCGAGGGCGGGTACGAGGCCGAGGAATTTTTCCCCAGGCTGGGCAAAGAAGGCAAGTGGTGTTTTTTCACGGCTGCGCCCATCAAGGGGCCGGATGGCTCCATCGTGGCTGCCATCGAGACCCTGTGGGACCGCACCGAGCACAAGAAGGCCGAAGAAGAGCGCGAGCGCCACACCCGCGAGCTGGCGGCGCTGAACGCCATCTACACCGCCTTGAGCGTGTCGGACGACCTCAACGAGCGGCTGGAACGCGCCAGCAAGGAGATCAGCAGCTACCTGAACGCCGATGCCATCTGCCTGTTCACCATGGAGTCCGAAGGCCGCTACCTCCTGAGATACACGTACGGAAACTCCGTGGAGGTGTGCGACAAGAACCGCGGGGGCCACAGGGACAGCATGATCAACCGCGTGGCCGAAAGCGGCAAGACCGCCCTGTTCGAAGACATCGAAACCAGACCCCCCAAGGGAGTCGGTTATCTGGCCCGGCAGGGCCTGCGGTCTCTGGCCTACATTCCCATCAAGACCAAGGGCAAGAAGGTGTTCGGCGTGATCCGGGTGGGCAGCCGCAAGGCGCATCATTTTACCCACGAAGAGCGTAACGTCCTGGATCTGATCGGCAACCGCATCGGTGTGGCCATCGAAAACTCCATGCTCCGGGAGCAGTACATCAAGAGCGAGGAGAAATACCGCACCCTCTTCGACAGCGCACCCAACCAGATTTTCATTTTAGACAGCCGCACCTGCCGCATCCTGGACATCAACCAGCGCGCCCAGGACCACTACGGGTATTCCCGCGAGGAATTGCTGGGCATGTCTTTCCTGGACCTGGGGGACAAAGACGACGAGGAGCTGATAGAGGGTCTGAACCAGGCCTGCCGCGGCGGCAAGTTTCTCTTTTTCACCAAGAAGCGCCACTACCGCAAGGACGGCACCTCTTTTTACGTCAACATCAACATCAGTTCGGCCAAGTACGGCGACAACTACGTCATCAACGCCACCACCACCGACATCACCGAAAGCGTCGAAAAAGAGACCCAGCTGGTGCAGGCCAGCAAGATGACCACCCTGGGCACCATGGCGGCCGGCATGGCCCACGAGATCAATCAGCCCCTGAACGTCATCCAGGTGTGTGCCGATTTTTTCCTCAAGATGATCAACAAGGGCGTGCGCATCAGCGACGACGAGCTCAAGACCCTGGCCAAGGACATCAGTGACAACGTGCAGCGGGCCGCCGGCATCATCAAGCACATGCGTGATTTCGCCCGCCAGTCCGAGGTGGTGACCACCCAGGTGGACATCAACGAACCCATCCAGGACGTATTCAAGGTCATGGGCCACCAGCTCAAGGTCCACCAGATCCAGCTGAAACTGGACCTGGATCCCGATATCCCCCCGATCCTGGCCGAACACAACCGGCTGGAGCAGGTGTTTATCAACCTGGTGACCAATGCCGTGGATGCCATGGACGAAAAGGGGGCCCAGATGGGGGACGAGCCTTGGGACCGGATTCTGGAGATTCGGTCGTTTGCCGACGGTGACCAGGTGGTGGTGACGGTTTCCGATACCGGCACGGGCATGCCCAAGGAGGTCATCGACAAGATATTCGAGCCCTTTTTCACCACCAAAGAGGTGGGCCGGGGTACCGGCCTGGGGGTGAGCATCAGTTACGGTATCGTCAAAGACTACAACGGCACCATCGACATCCACAGCGAACCCGGCAAGGGTACCACCTTTGAAATCCGGTTCCCGGCGCACAGACCGAAAGGCAGGTAATGGCCCAAGAAAAAATCCTGTTGATCGACGACGAAGAGGTTAACGTCAGGGTGCTGTCCATGTCTCTGCGGGCCGACGGCTACGAGGTGGTCACGGCTTACAGCGGCGAGGAAGGCCTGGAGGTTTTCGACCGCGAAAGCCCGGACATCGTGCTGACCGACATCAAGATGCCGGGCATGGACGGGCTGGAGGTGCTGCGCCGCATCAAGGAGCGCCGGCCCGAAGCCGAGGTGATCATCATCACCGGACACGGCGACATCGACTCGGCCATCGAAGCGCTGCAGTACGGGGCTTCGGATTTCATCAACAAGCCCATCCGCGACGAGGCCCTGGCGGTCTCCCTCAAGCGCGCCCGCGAAAAGCTCGACATTCGCCGACAGCTCAAGGCCTACACCGACGATCTGGAGAACATGGTGCGCATCGCCACCGAGGAGGTCCACCGCAAATCCAATTTCCAGGCCAAGCTGATCAAGAGCTCCAACGATGGCATCGTGGCCACCGACGACGAGTGGAAGATCGTGATTTTCAACCCCGGTGCCGAGAAGATTTTCGGCTACAAGAAACACGAGGTGGTTCGAAAACGCGATATTCACGATCTTTTCCCACCCGACGTCGTCAAGGTTTTCGAAGATGAGCCGGGTGAGCAGAAAGAGTCGGGCTGGATAGAAACCACGGTCATCTCCAAGGATGGCGAGGAGATCCCGGTGCGCTTTTCGGGGGCCGTGCTGCACGAAAAGGGAAAGATGATGGGCAGTGTGGCCTTTTTCCAGGACCTGCGCGAGATCAAGCGCCTGCAGCGGGAGTTGATCCACTCCGAGCGGCTGGCCGCCGTGGGCCAGACCGTGGCGGGCATGGCCCACTGCATCAAGAACATCCTGCACGGCTTCAAAGGCGGCAGCTACCTGGTGGACATCGGCCTTGACAAAAATGATATGGACAAGCTAAAAACCGGGTGGAAAATGGTCCAGCGAAACATCGACCGGACCTCCGAACTGGTGCTGGACCTGCTTTCCTACTCCAAGGAAAGAGAGCCCGAGTACCAGATATGCTCACCCAGCGAAATTGCCGCCGACGTGTGTGACCTGCTCAAGGAGACGGCTGCCGAAAACGAGGTGGCGCTGGTGACCGAACTGGACACGTCCATCGGGGAGGTGTCCATGGACGGCAAGTCCGTGCACCGGGCCCTGATGAACCTGGTTTCCAACGGCATCGACGCCTGCATCATGGATGAAGACCTCACCAAGCGTCACCGCGTCACCGTCAGAACCGCCCTGGAGGGGGACAACGTGGTCTGTTTCCAGGTATCGGACAACGGCTGCGGCATGACCGACGAAGTCAAGTCCAAGCTTTTTACCTCCTTCTTCAGCACCAAAGGCGCCAAGGGAACCGGGTTAGGACTGCTGGTGACCCGCAAGCTGATCGAAGAGCACAAGGGCTCCATCGATGTCGATTCGGAGCCGGGCAGGGGAACGACGTTTACGGTCAGGCTGCCGGTGAGAAAGGGGGACGTCCTTAAGTAATTCAATAACTGCAGTTGCCGGTTTACAACGAAGGGCAAAAGGGCAAAGGGCCAGAGGGGCAAAGGCAGAAGGCACAGAGGCACAAAGTGGATGAGGGTGGCGGGTAAATAAAGGTATCAGGTGTTTGAAAGCTGTCAGGTATCGGGTTTCAGGTAAAGAGTTTTTAAAAATATATGATTTTGGGGAGTTAACAGCGCACAGTGGAGGATGGGATGATGGGGAAGAAAGTGCTTATTGTGGATGACGATCCGGACGTGAGACTGTTCAATGTAACGGTGGTGGAAGAGAACGGCTACACGCCCATAGAGGCCGCCAACGGTGAAGAGGGGCTTGCCATGGTCAAAAAGGAAAAACCGGACCTGGTGCTGCTGGATGTCCTGATGCCCAAGCAGAGCGGCATCCGCCTTTACCGTGAGCTGAAGACCAACAAGGCCCTGAAAGACATTCCGGTGGTGATCCTGTCCGGTATTGCCAAGCGAACCTTTCTGCGTTCCCAGAAGGCCCTGACGGAATTCGGCGGCGAAGAGGTGCCTGAACCGGAAGTATACCTGGAAAAGCCGGTGGAACCCGAAGAGCTGGCCCAGACCATCAAGAGTATACTGGAATAAATGCAACCTGTTTCGTATAAGGCGCCCAGTACCTGTCAGGGGGAAGTATGAAAACCGAGATCCGAAAACTGCTGTTCGTAACCAAATTTGAAGAGCTGTGGTTCGATGCCCTCCAGTCACTGCTGGATCAGCGCAAGATCCCGCTTTCCCACGTGGTTTTCCTCAACGTGATCGAACGGGACAAAGTCGCCCTGCGGCGTGGGGCCGGCTATCAGAAGGAAGAAGAGATCAAGCTCAGGGAAAAGGCCAACATTCGTTTCATCGACTGGGCCGAGCACCTGTTCGAGCAGGGCCTGGAGTGCGGTGTCTATATTGTTGTGGGCAGTCTGGTACAGCACGTGGTGGACACCGCCAGGAAAGAAGACGTCGATCTCATCGTCATCGGCCGGCAGAAGAAGGGCAAGCTGGAACTTCTGTACTCCAGTTCCGACATCACCGAGATCATCCGGCGCGCGGAAGTCCCCGTGCTGGTGTACAAATACATGACCCAGGACATCAAGGCGGTCGACTCGCCCCTGAAACGCCCCCTGCTGGCCACGGACTGGTCCCCGGCCAGCCGGCGGGCGGTGGACTACCTGAAAAACCTCAAAGATGCCATCGAGCAGATCAACGTCATTCACGTGGCCAGCGAGAAGAGCCTGAAGGGGTCGTCCGCCATGGCGGTGCAGAAGATTCGCAAGGAAACCCGCCAGCGGCTCGAGGAGGTCTGTGATGTTTTCGAGGAGGCGGGTATCGACGCCCGACCGCACGTCTATGTGGGCAACCCCGTGGCCGAAATCGAAAAGGCCGCCCGCGACTGCCAGGCGACCCTGATCGTGGCCGGTACCTCCGGAAAGAGCGCCTGGACCGAACGGTGGATCGGCAGCGTTCCCAAAGACCTGGCTGAAAAGTCCGTGTTTCCCACCCTGCTGGTGCCACCGGAAAAAAAGTAAGGGGGCACAGGATACGTTCCACAAGCGAATAGGAGGAGTAAATGGCGGTAGTCACCATTTCCAGACAGTTCGGTGCGGGCGGCAAAACCCTGGGCAGAATGATCGCCGAGAAACTGGGATACACTTTTGCGGACAACGACATCATTCAGCGCATCGCCCAGGAGGCCAACGTCTCCACCAACTGGGTGGAAGCATTTGAAAAAGAGGCCGGCAGCAAGATTTCCAGAATGGTTTCCAGCATGGTCTCGCAGCGCCTGGTGGATCGTATCCTGAAAGACGAACGGGGGTACATCGACGAGAAGATTTACCTGGATTACCTGGTGCTGATCATCGCCCAGATCGCCGATGAGGGGGACGTGGTCATTCTGGGAAGGGGAAGCCAGTACATATTAAATGATCACCCGGATGCCTATCACATTCTGCTCATCGACGAGTTTGAAAACCGGGTGAAATTCATGATGGAAAATTACGGCATGTCCTCCCGCAAGGCGCTGAACGTGGTGACCGCCGAGGATAAGCGCCGGGCCAACCTCTACAGCAAGCTGGGAAAAAAGGACTACGACAACCCCTCACTGTATCACCTGGTGCTCAACATGGGCCGGGTGGACCTGGATGCGGCCCTGCACCTGGCCTGTGAATTGGTCCACACCGGAAAAGCCCACCCGGAAACGGACCTTAATTGATGTTGACACGGCGGCAAAAGGTCTGTTATCTAAGGCCCCTTGTATTTTAAACGGCTGCCGAACCGGTCGCCTGTTCCCCGGCAGTGGCGGGAACTGAGTTCGCAGCGGAAGGCTCGTTTCCCGATGTTCTTTGATTACAAGAAAAACCGGGCATGGGCCGAGAACCTGACCATTGTAATGCAGCTGGGCCTCACCATGGCCGGGTGTATTGCATTTTGTTTTTTCATCGGCCGGTATCTGGACCGATGGCTGGGCACCCGGGGGGTTTTCATCACCATTTTCACAATCCTGGGTGTCGTTGGCGGCGCGGTCACCGTCTACCGGCAGATCATGGAAATCACTGAACAACAGGACGAAGACGAAGACAATGGGGAGCCGCCTGATGGGCGCACCGGATAGAGAACTCCAGAAAAAATACGGCTCCGGGGCGATGGTGGTGGCCATCGTGGTGGGGCTTTTTTTTATTGCCGGCGGCTACAAGCCCCTGGCCAAGGGACTGGTATTGGGCAGCCTGTTTTCCGTCATCAACTTCGTCATCATGGGAGAGACCCTGCCGGCCCGGCTGGGCAAGAGCCGGCACAAGGCCTTTCTGTTTTCGCTGGGCTCCATCCTGTTTCGTTACATGCTCATGGCCGTGCCGCTGATTGTCGCCGTCAAGATGGAACAGGTCGCGCTGGTGACCACCGTTGTGGGGCTGTTCATGATCCAGGTGGTGATTCTGGCAGAGCACGCGTTGGGCAGCTTCAGGAAAAAGCACCCCAAACAGGTACAGGAATAGCGTCATCATGCAGGATCTGGGGAAGATACATCAGCTGATCATTCATCTGGGCGGGTATGACATCACCCTGAATCTCGAAGTGATTCTGATGACCTGGATTGTCATCGGACTGCTGACGCTTTTCGGCTACCTGGCCACCAAAAAAGCCGGTGTGATTCCCCGGCCCTTTCAGGTGCTGGGCGAAATCTTCGTGGGCGTCTTTTACAAGATCACAGAGGACGCCCTGGACAAAGAACGGGCCGAAAAATACGGTCCCCTGGTGATCGCCCTGTTCATGTTCCTCATGCTTTCCAACTGGCTGGGCATCATCCCCCATCTGGAGGAGCCCACCAAGGATCTGAACACCCCCTTCAGCCTCGGCATCATGGGGTTCGCCATCGCGCACTACGCCGGTATTCGTTCCAAGGGATTCAAAGCCTATATCAGTGAATATTTTCAGCCCATGTTTTTCATGATGCCGCTGAATGTCATTGGCGAGCTGTCCAAGATCGTGTCCATCTCTTTTCGACTGTTCGGCAATATCATGGGAGGGGCCATCATCATTCTGGTTGTCTCCCACCTGACTTACAGTATCGTGCTGCCACCGCTGCTCAACGCCTTTTTCGGACTTTTCGTGGGTACCATTCAGGCGTTTGTTTTCACCATGCTGACGGTGGTTTATATCTCGGTGCAGGTGAAATAAATCATGCCATTGGATGCAGAGACACTGATCAGGATTGCGGCTTTTACGGGGGGCGGCATCGCCATGGGGTTCGGTGCCATTGGCGCTGCCATCGGCGAAGGGTACACCGCATCCCAGGCCAACGTGGCCGTATCGCGCAACCCCTCCCTTTCCGGCGACCTGTTCAAGAACATGCTGGTGGGACAGGCCGTGGCCGAATCCGCCTCGATCTTTGCCCTGGTAATTGCCATCCTGCTGCTTTTCCTGAATGTTCCCGGCCACAGCAAACTGACCGCCGCAGCCCTGTTGGGGGCGGGCCTGTGCATCGGTTTCGGGGCCATCGGCTCCGGTATCGGTTCGGGATTTCCCGGGGGGCAGTGCTGCAAGGGGATTGCCCGGCAGCCGGCGGTGGTTTCCAAGATGACCACCAACATGCTGATCGGCTCGGCGGTGTGCCAGACGCCGGCCATCTTCTCCATGGTGGTGGCCCTGATGCTGCTGTTCATGGATTTTTCCAGCCTCCCGCTTTCGCCCACGTGGGCGGCCCTCATCGGTGCGGGCGTCAGCACCGGTCTGGCGGCCATCGGATCGGGATACGGGGGCGGCCTGGCGGCCGGGGCCAGTTGTGAGGGCTTGGCCAGGCAGCCCGAGGCTTCCGGCAACTTGACCACCATCATGCTGGTGGGACAGGCTGTAGCGCAGACCCCTTCCATTTTCGGTCTGCTGGTCAGTTTTATTCTGATTTTCAAGACATTTCCCGAGTCCACGACCCTCAGGGCCGCCATGGCGCTTCTGTCGGCCGGGATCTGCATGGGGTTCGGCGGCATCGGTCCGGGAATCGGCAATGGCCTGGCTGCCGAGGGGGCCGTCAGGTGGGTGGCCCGCAACGTCAAGAATGCCGGCGACCTGATGCGCATCATGTTGGTGGGCCAGGCCGTTTCCCAGTCCACGGCGATTTACGCCATGGTGGTCAGCCTGGTGCTGATATTTGTGTTGTAATTTTCATAGGGGGACGTCCTTAATCATAGGGGGACGTCCTTAAGTAATTCAATAACCGCAGTTGCCGGTTTGCAGCGAAGGAAGGGCAAGGCACAGAGGCACAGAGGCACAAAAACACAGAGGCACAAAGGCACAAAGGCACAAAGGCAGAGAGGCACAAAGTGAAGGAGGGGGATCAGTTTTATTTCCCGTCCACGAAATAACCAGCCAAACGAAATAACGAGAGAAACGAGAGAGACGAAACAGGGGAGGAACAGATGGCAATCGAAGGTGTTGATATCGTGAAGGCAGCGGCCTTTCTGGGCGCGGGGATTTCCATGGGACTGGGCGCTATCGGACCCGGTGTGGGTGAGGGCATGGTGGCCGCCAAGGCCTGTGAGGCCATCGGGAAAAATCCCAAGGAAGCCGGCCTGCTGACCCGTACCATGCTGGTCGGCCAGGCGGTGTCCGAGTCCACCGGCATCTACTCGCTGGTTATCGCGCTGCTGCTGCTGTTTGTGGTCTAAACGCAAAAAAGATAGCAGGGACCGTCCATGGAGATCGTCACTAATATTGCGCTCATCAGCATCAATGACACGCTCATTGCGCAGCTGGTATCTTTTCTGATTTTCCTCTTCATCATCAACCGGGTCATGATCCGTCCGCTTCGCAGGGTGATGAGTGAACGGGAAGGGTACCTCGATCGGCTGAAGCAGGATATCGGCAACGCCAAGTTGGAGTACGAGCAGGTCAGTGAAACCGTGAGAAGAGAAGAGATCGAGGCCCGGGCGGAGGCTTCCGGGGTGATGCTGGAGCTGGAGACCGCCGGCATGAAGGAGGCGACCCAGATCGTGTCCGCCGCTCAGGAGGAAATCGAAGCCCTACGTTCCGAAGAGCGCCGGAAGCTGGAGGTCAAGGTGGACGAAGCGCGCCGGTCCGTTGGGCGGGAAGCCGAGAACCTGGCCGTGAGCATCATGGAAAAAGTGTTGGACCGGAGGCTGGCCCATGAATAGCAGGCTGATACAGATGCGCGGATGGATTCCGGCCGGGATGCTGGCCGGTGCGCTGATATTGCTGCTGCCCGCCGCCGCTGCCGCCGCCCAGGAACCGGCCGGTTGGCGACCGATCTACGACGTGGTCATGAAGTGGGTCAATTTTCTCATCCTTGTTTTCGTGATCGTGAAATTTGCGCGGGCGCCGCTGAAGAACTTTTTCAAACAGAAAGAGATCGAAGTCTCCAGTGAAATCGAAGCCATGGAGGCTGAGAAGAAAGCAGCCGAGGCCAAGATCGCCGAAGCTCGCCAGGCCATCGAGCACCGCCAGGAGCGTTTCGAGCAGATAAGGGCGCGCATGCTCCGGCAGGGCAAACGGCGCAAGGAGCAGATCATAGAGAGTGCTCGCCGCGAGAGCCGTCTCATGATCGAGGCTGCCCGCCACAAGGTCGAGGGGCAGATCCGCCAGGCCCGTGAAAGGCTTCGCGAGGAGATGGTCGATCTCGCCATCGACATGGCCATGAAACGCCTGCCGGAGGAGATGCAGGAGACCGACAACCAGAAGCTGCTCCATCGATACCTGGAAGCCGTGGAGCAACAATAGGGGCACGGCACAAAAGAAGGGCAGAGACACGAAGGGGCAACGGCACAAAGAAAGGGGCTGGGGGAAAACCCCTAAAGCAGACGAGATAGATTCAACCGGGCAAAACAGGGTTTGTTAAAAAAACCCCCGTCACGAAGAGAAACTTCGGCGGGGGTTCGTTGTTTCTGCAGGAAAGCGTTCAGCCGATGTGGGGCATCAGTGTCCAGGCGATGATCCAGCCCTGATTTTCCGATTCCCGTCGAAGGCAGACAATACCGGAGTTCTGGAATTTAAATACGGGCGGCTCCTGTCTGCCGAGTATCAGATGGGATGTCAGCCGGGCCATGAAAGGCAGGTGCCCCACCAGCATGATGTCTTCAAACGCCGGGATGCGTTCGGCCAAGGCGGCCACATCATCCAGCGGCTTGAGCCCCTCCATTTCATGGAGGCCCTTGTCGGGGTGCAGGCAGTCGGCCATGATCTCTGCGGTTTGTCGGGCGCGGGTCTTGGTGCTGTGCCAGATGGCGGACACACGCACCCCGTAACCGGCGGCGACTTCGCCGATGCGCCGGGTATCGGTTTTGCCCTCCTCCGAGAGCCCCTGCTGGGGGTCTATTTCCTTTGAGAGACTCTTGCCGTGCTGAACCAGGTAAAGGACCATTTTCGCTGCTGCCTCCTTACTCGCCGCCTTCGGCTGCCTCGACACCCTTGCTGAAGTCTGTGGGGACGTTCACCGCCCGCTGTCCCAGTTCGCGGTCGATCATCATGATGCCGTGGGGATGGCCTTCCACCATCTTCAGCTGGTTGATGATCTCGTTGTCGTTGTCTTCCTCCTCCACCTGTTCGGTGACGTACCACTGCAGGAAGATCTGGGTGGCGTGGTCCTTTTCGGCCATGGCCACATCCATCAGGTTGTTGATGGAGCGGGTCACGAACTGCTCGTGCTCCAGGGTCTTGGTGAACATGTCCAGGGGGGATTCAAATTCCAGGGGAGGCTGTTTGATGGCCTTGAGCGCGACCCGGCCGCCCTGTTGCTGCACGTACTCGTATATTTTCATGGCATGGTACATCTCTTCGTGAAACTGCACCATGAACCAGTTGGCAAAGCCGTTGAGGCCCATGTCCTTGGCCTGTGCCGACATGGCCATGTAGAGGTAGGCCGAATACATTTCCTTGT
>CAYUAQ010000033.1:2711-13161 GCA_964442705.1 uncultured Desulfobacteraceae bacterium | reverse complement strand
TCCTTGTTGGTCTGCTCGTTCAATTCCGCCAGCATTTTGTCACTCAGCATCAGAGATTCTCCTTTCACTGTAACCGACACGGTGTTTTTTTAAAGATGCGGTTCACCAATTACCATAATACCGTTTCCGCAAAAAACAAGATCGTCTGTTGTCATTGGTCCGTTGTCGGTTGCGAGGGCGCAGACATCGTTTTGATTTTTTTGCCACAGACCCACACAGACCGTCTTGTAAATGGTCTGTAGTAAGTTGTCCGTGGTCACTTGTCCGTTGCAAATCGCCACGGACAACAGACAAAAAGTCCGTGTGTGTCTTTGGCTACTTCTTTTTTTTCTTGGCAGATGTCTTGGCGGCAGCTTTTTTGGCGGCCGCTTCTTTTTTGCGGGCATCCTCCTCCTTTTTGCGGGCGATGGCTTGGTTCAGCCGTTTGTTCAGCGCCTTGTAGACGGATTCGTCGAGGATGCCGATTTCCTCGGAGTGCATACGCCAGATCTCGAGACAGATTCTGGCTTCATAGAAATTGTTGCGGGCCAGGTATTCTTCGAAGTAGCTGCGGTTGCTGGCGATGGAGGCTTGGTAGATGCGCTTTTTGAAGCTGTCGTAAAGCTGCTGGTCGAAGGTGCCGGCGTCCTTGGCGTTGCTGCGCCAGACGTTGAGGGCCGCCCGGGCGCTGTAGAAGCCGTCTTTCTTGATGGCACGCTCCAGGCGGACCAGACTGGCTTTGGCTTGGCGCATCAGCGCTTTCTGGTGGGGATCCTGATGGTTATTCTTTTTTCCCGCCGCGCCGGCGGCGTGCAGTGAACCCGTCAGAGCGGAAAGTATGATCACCAGCGCTGCAAGGGGGATGGACAGCCGTTTCATTACCGCTTACATGGACCATTTCAACAGTACGGCCCCCCAGGTCAGGCCAGCCCCGAAACTGACCAGCAGAACATGGTCCCCTCGCCTGAGAAGGCCGGCGTGGTTGGCTTCATCCAGGGCGATGGGAATGGAGGCCGACGAGGTGTTGCCGTACTTGTGGACATTGGTGAAGACTTTCTCCATGGGAATGCCCAGCGTGTGCGCCAGGGCATCGATAATGCGGATGTTGGCCTGGTGGGGAACGACCAGGCTGATGTCTTCCGCCGTCAGGTGGTTTTTCTCCAGTGCGTCCCGGGAGATGGCCGCCATATAGCTCACCGCCCGTTTGAAAAGGCGGTTACCCTCCATGCGCAGCAGAAACGGCTTGGTGTCGATGTCTTTGAGAATTTCAGGGGTGGTTGATGTGCTGTAGGTGGAGTAAAGCAGTTCGCCGAGATTGCCGTCCGATTTCAGGTGGGTTGAGAGGATGCCGGTGGTTTCTTCGCGGGCGTCTACCACCACGGCGCCGGCCCCGTCGGCCAGTAGTACGCAGGTGCTGCGATCCTGCCAGTCCACGATGGCGGACAGCCGTTCGATGCCCGCCACCAGTACCCGGCGGCAGGTACCCGAACGGATGGCGTTGTCGGCCATGGCCAGGGCGTACAGAAAACCGGTACAGCCGGCCGAGATGTCGAATGCCCCCGCGTTGTTGGCGCTTATTTCTTTCTGGACCATGCAGGCGGCCGAGGGAAACTGATTGTCCGGTGTGACCGTGCCCACGACGATCATATCCAGGCTTTGGGGCGACACATTGGCCATTTCCATGGCCTTCACGGCAGCCCGGGTGCCCAGATCCGTGGACGTCTCCCTGCGGTGCACCGACGAGATGCGCCGGCCCCTTATCCCGGTCCGCCTGGTGATCCACTCGTCGGAGGTGTCGACGATTTCCTCCAGGTCCTCGTTGGAAAGCACGCGCTCCGGTACAGACGACCCCGTGCCGATGATACAGGATTTATATGGCATGGCATTTCTTCAAAATGAATTGGTAATATTTTTTACGTGTTTGGCCTGAAATATAGTAAAAAGAAAAGGATGTCAACGAGATTGGGATTTAAAAATGTTGACGAAAAAGGGATTACCGAATAGAGATGGCTGCAGTTGATGCCGTGGCAGTGTTGCGTGTCCGGTAACTCTCGAAGGAAGCGGGTGATTAATGGACTGGTTTCTTCCCCTCTTGAAGATGGCGGCGGTGCTGGTGGCCGCCGGGTTTCTGGGAAACTGGTTTCTGACCGAACTCAGAAGGGCCCGGGCCCAGAGAAAACCCTGGTACACGCCTTATATCTCCCTGCCCGGTCTGCTGATTATTTTGGCGATTTTGCTGCCATTGATTTTAAAAATGATTCAGGAATGACAAGCTCGATCACTTGAAAGGGAAAAAAGCGTAATGGAGAACGAAGCGCCGGACCGGCCCGAAGAAGAACCCGATGAAGAACAGGAACCCAGCTTCGCCGAGCTGTTCGAGGCCTATACACCCGGCGATGTGCGCGATCTGCGGGTCGGAGACAAGATCAGCGCCAAGGTGATCGCCGTGGGCCGGGATGCCGTTTTCGTCGACACCGGCACCAAAATCGACGGCATAGTGGAGCGCGAAGAGCTGCTGGACGAAGACGGTGAGCCGGCGTGCGCCGTGGGGGATGTGCTGGATCTTTTCGTGGTGTCCATGGGGGATGCGGAAATACGCCTTTCCAAGGCCCTTTCGGGCGCGGGATCGCTGGAAATGCTGGAGGAAGCACGCGACGCCGATATACCTGTGGAGGGACGGGTGCAGTCCACCTGCAAGGGGGGCTTCAATGTCACCGTCATGGGACGACGGGCGTTCTGCCCCATCAGCCAGATGGACGTCGCTTATGTCGAAGATGCAGAGACCTATGTCGGGCAGCAGCTCACCTTTCTCATCGAGCGGATCGAAGAGCGGGGGCGCAACATCGTGGTCTCCCGGCGGCGGTTGCTGGCGGCGGAAATCGAAAAACAGCGCCAGGCTTTTCTCGAGAACCTCCGGGAGGGGGAGGTGGTGGAGGGGCGGGTCACCCGCTTGATGCCTTACGGCGCTTTCGTGGAGATCTGTCCGGGCCTCGAAGGCATGCTGCACGTTTCCCAGATCAGCTGGTCCAGGGTCCACAAACCCGAAGACCTGCTGGCGCCGGGGCAGAATGTGCGTGTAAAGGTGACCGGCATCGAAAGCCGGGAAGATTCTCCGCAACCCAGGATATCCCTTTCGCTGCGCGATTTGACCCCGGATCCATGGGAGACGGTCGCGACGCGTCTGCACGAGGGAGAGAAGGTGCGGGGTACGGTGACGCGCTGCGTAGAGTTCGGCGCTTTCGTCGAAATTGAACCCGGTATCGAGGGCCTGGTTCACATCAGCGAAATGAGTTATGCCGGCAGGGTATACGCGGCCCAGGATGTGGTAACCGAAGGGGAAAGCGTTTCCGTCATGATCAAGGAAATCGATCTTGAAAAGCGGCGTATTTCCCTGAGCATCAAGGACGCCGAGGGAGATCCCTGGGTGGAGGTCCCTGAAAAATACGGCCAGGGGAAAGCGGTGACGGGTGTCGTTGAAAAAAGGGAGAAATTCGGCCTTTTCGTGCAATTGGAACCTGGGGTCACGGGGCTGTTGCCCAAATCCAAATTCGACGGTTTCGATGATCCTGCCAAGGCCCGACAGCTGAAGCCCGGTGATCCCGTACAGGTCAAAGTTGCAGAGATCAAGGCGGCCGAACGCAAGATGGTGCTGGTGCCCGCCGGCAGTGAAGACGAGGGGGAATGGCGGTCTTTCACCGGCGCTGCGCCTGAAGGCGGCAGTGTCAGTGACCTGGGGGAGAAACTGCGCCGGGCGCTGGCGGAAAAAAAATAGGCACACAGAGGCAAAGGCGCAGAGGCACAAAGTTAAAAAGGGCTTGCAATAGTCTGTTGAAGACATACCTTGTTGCAGGCCTTATTTTTTTATATCAGACAATTGAGAATTCGAGGAGTGTTTCAAGAGATGAGCGAGAATGGCAACGAGGCATACGATCTGGTTATCGTTGGCGGCGGCCCCGGCGGGCTGACCGCCGGAATCTACGCCATGCGGGCGGCCATGAAGACCGTACTGGTAGAGATGGGCGCCTTCGGCGGGCAGATGGTTATGACCGACGAGGTTGAGAACTACCCGGGTTTCGAGCACATCAACGGTGCCGAGCTCTCCATGAAGTTTTCCCAGCATGCCCAGGCCTGTGGGCTGGAGACCATCAACAAGCAGGCCGTGGCGGTCGATCCGGGGATCCACTTTCACACCGTGCGCCTGTCCGACGGCGAGGAGCTCAAGACCCACAGCGTCATCCTGGCCGTGGGCGGTTCGCCGCGCAAGCTGGGCATTCCCGGCGAGGAGGCGTACCACGGCAAAGGCGTCTCCTACTGTGCGGTGTGCGATGGTTTTTTCTTCAGGGGCAAGACCGTTGTAGTGGTGGGCGGCGGCGACACCGCGGCCGAAGAGGCCCTGTACCTGGCCAAACTGACCCCCAAGGTGTACCTGGTGCACCGCCGCGATGAGCTGCGGGCCAGCAAGATCCTGCAGCAGCGCGTCATGGACGACTGTAACATCGAGATCGTGTGGAACGCGGTGCCGGTGGAGATCAAGGGGGGCGAACAGGGCGTCAATGCCGTCACGATCGAGGACACCCAGACCGGCGAACAGCGCGACCTGGCCGCCGAGGGGGCCTTCATCTTTATCGGCTTCGAGCCCAACAACGACCTGGTGCCCGCCGGTGTCCGCATGAATGCCCAGGGGTATGTGATCGCCGACGAGAAATGCGAAACCAATATTCCCGGCATCTTTGCCGTGGGGGACCTGAAGGAGAAGTACGCCCGCCAGATCGTCGTGGCGGCCGGAGAAGGCTGCCTGGCGGCCCTGGGGGCGGCCCACTACGTGGAAACCAAGAAAGCCACCGGCGGCGTCTGCGAACTGCCTCCCGAGCTGCTGGGAAAATAGCCTTTCCAGAGTAAGGTGCTACTATCGATGGCTGAAATGCAGGATCTTTTAAAACACGGTTGCCGGTGGTGCCTGGGACTCCTCCTGCTCGCCAGCCTGACGCTGCTGCCGGCCGCCGCTCTTTTTGCCAAGACCGTTTCGTTGCCCTTGAAGGTGCGCTACGATCTGCTGGGGGCGCTGGTGCGCCAGGGCATGTTTGTCTCCCCCGGACAGACAATCGTGTTGGAGGACCCCGGCGATCCCTGCCGTTCCATCCGCCTTTCCAATCCCGGCTTCAGCGCCGAGACCGGCCGCCTGCATTTCGAGGTCCGCATCGATGCGTCCATCGGTACCCGCCTCGGGCAGGGGTGTCTTACCCCCGTCCAGTGGAACGGGTACCTGGCGCTTGTCCAGACACCGCACATCGACCCGCAAACCTGGCGGCTTGCCTTCAGAACCGAAAACGTGATCCTCTACGATGGCAGCCATCGTCCCCTGAAAACGGGGGGTGTGCTTGGGGAGTTGGTCAAAACCCAGGTCGTTGGCGCCCTGGACCAGATGACCATCGACCTGGCACCGCCGGTGGACGAGTTCAAAGCCTTTCTGCTGCCGCTTTTTCCGCAAGCGGTACGTCAGGACACCCTGCGCATGCTGGACAGCATGCGGCCCGGACCGGTACGGGTGACACCGGCGGGAATCGAGATGGATATCCTGGCCGACGTCACCGAGGTGTACGAGCCCGAAAGGGACGTGGTCCAGGAACCGGTCAGCGGCGAAGAACTCGATGGCCTCATACAGACCTGGCAGACCTGGGATGCGTTTTTGGTGTCCCTGCTCAATTCCCTGCCGGCGGACCGACTCACCGAAGACGACCGCCGCATCCTGCTGGACGCCCTGCTGGACATCCGGTACGGCTTTATCCGCGAACTGGCCGAAGGCACCCTGGAAAAGGGTTTTGTGCGGCGCCAGTTCATCGAAACCTGGAATCGTATCTCCCCGGTTTTCATGTCGCATCTGACCGGCGGGGCGGCCGGTTCCGGGGCCGGCTATCTCGCCTTTTTCACGGCCTCGGACGCGCTGGCCATCCTGGACAGCATCGGGCCCACCATGGGGCTGGAGATCAGCCGCAACGGCCTGATCCGCATGGCAAAATACATGCAGCTGGGCAATGCCGAAACACTGGCCTACGGACCGGCCGTGGACATGCAGCTGCGCCGGGTGCTGGGATTGGGCTCCCTTCCCGAAACGGCTGTGCCGGGTGGTGACGAAACGCCCGAAGAAAATCCCGCGGGCCAGGGAGGCGACTCCAGCCGTCTGCTGCCCGGGCGCCGACCGATCTTCTTCCTGTCGCTTCTTTCTTCCCGGGCCTGGGCCGCCGAGAAGCGGCGCACCCCCTCGCTGGCCGAAATGCGCCAATGGCTGGTGACGCCGGAAAACATGGACACCCTGGTTCCCAGAGTCAGAAGGCTGCTGGAAAGGGCCGCCACCGCAGCACGGCAGACCCGCAAGTCCCCGCCGGTGCCGGCCGGTTTTTTCCGGCAGGCCGTTCTGGCCACGGCCTGGCAGGAAAGCTGCTACCGGCAGTTTGTCGTCAAGAAGCGGAAACTGACCTACCTGCAGTCTTACAATCGTACATCGGTGGGGCTGATGCAGATCAACGAGCGCGTGTGGCGGGGCATCTACGACCTGCACCAGCTGCGCTGGAACATTTACTACAACGCCCGGGCAGGATGCGACATCCTCAATCTTTACCTGAACCGTTATGTGCTGAAAAAGTACGGCCGAGCCCTCGGGCAGAAAAAGGTGTCGCCGGACTTTCTGAGTGCGCTGGTTTACGCGCTTTACAATGGCGGGCCGGCCGAGCTGAAAAAGTTCCCCCGCCGCTACCGGAGCGGCAAACTGCATCGCAGCGATAAGCTGTTTCGGGAAAAACTGGCCTGGGTCAAGGCCCGTGCATGGCACCATATCCGCCGCTGCCTGGGGGGGAGCTAGGGCCGGAGGAATCGGTTTGTTTGTGGGCAGGTGGTTTGAAAAGAGCGGGGGATGTCTTATTTTTTTAGGTATCAGGTATCAGGTGTCAGGTATCAGGTATCAGGTGTCAGGTGTCAGGTGTCGGTTTTTGGTTGACCAAAAAGAGCGAGGAACAGAGGAACAAAGTGAAGGGGAATGACCAGTTTTATTTACGAACCGACGAACCGACGAGATAGACGAGATCCGACGTTACGTTCGCCTGAAATTCGGTAAACCCGGTGATCAAATGACTTTTCGAGGCGGTGTTTTCACAACGATTGAACGAACCCGGGCCGCTCGGCCGGTGCACTGGTTGCTGACGGCGGTCTTGGTGGCGGTGCTTTCTTCCTGTGCCGTGATTTCACGGGATGTGCGGCGTCAGGCCGCCCCGCCGGTGCCTTTCCAGACCCTGATGAAGGACACCGATGCGTACATCGGCAAGATCGTTATACTGGGCGGCTATATCATCCGTACCGTAAACCGGGACAAGAAGACCGATATTTATGTCCTCGAGACGCCCCTGCGACTGGGGCAGGAGCCCAGTTCGCGCGACAAATCCCGGGGGCGTTTCATGGTAACGGTGAATCAATTTCTGGACCCCGAAGTCTACCTCAAGGACCGCCTCCTCACCGTAGCCGGGAGTGTGCGCGGAAAATTTCAAGAAGAAGAGAGCGGGCATCCTTACGATTACCTGAAGCTCGACAGCGTTGAAATCTACCTCTGGCCCCAGTATCGCAATGTCGACCTGTACGGCTGCTATGATCCCTGGTTCTACGGCGGTTTTTACGGCGGGTATTTCTGGCCTTACGGAGGCCCCCGAACTGTCTGCGGTCCCGGCTGGTGGTACTGAAGTGCTTTCCGGCAACATCGACACGGATGAGATCGCCAGGTTCGACGGTCAGGCGGAGCGCTGGTGGGAGCCGCAGGGGCCGTCCAAATCGCTGCACGACATCAATCCCCTGCGCCTGGAGTTTATCGAAGCCAACGCCGTGCTGGCAGGCCGAAAAGTGCTGGATGTGGGCTGCGGCGGGGGCATATTGAGTGAGGCCATGGCGGCGCGGGGAGCCCGGGTGACCGGCATCGACATGAGTGAAACCAGCTTGCGCGCCGCCCGCCGGCATGCAGCGGTGAGCCGACTGCCGGTGGACTACCTGCTGACCCCGGTGGAGTCGCTGGCGGATATCTGCCCGGGTCATTTCGATGTGGTCGCCTGCATGGAACTGCTGGAGCACGTGCCGCGGCCCGCCTCGGTCGTGCGCGCCTGCAGTCGGTTGGCGGCCTCCGGTGGCCGCGTTTTTTTCGCCACCCTGAACCGCAACTTCAAGTCGTTCGTGTTTGCCATCATCGGTGCCGAGTACGTGCTGCGGCTGCTGCCCAGGGGAACCCATCGGCACAAGCGCTTCGTCAAACCCGGGGAACTGGCCGCCTGGGCGGGGCGGGAGAATCTGGTCTGCCGGCGCATCACTGGGTTGTGCTACAATCCCTTTACCAGACACTATCGCCTCTGCAGCGACACCAGCGTGAATTACCTGATGTGCTGCCACAAGGGCAGCTGAAAAGGAGACCTGCATGGACCTCGAGACAGCCATCCTGACGGCAATTGACTACGAGAAAAAGATTCGCGACATTTACCGGGAGGCGGCCGGGCAAGTGAGGGACCCCGCGGGCCGTCGCATTCTTCAGTCACTGGCGGATGACGAGCACAGCCACGTGGAATATCTCGAAAGCCGGTTGGCGCTGTGGCGGCAGACCGGGGACCTGCCCGTGGAGACGATGGTGTCGGTGGTGATTTCCCGGGACCGGCTGGCTGACGAGGGACGCAAGATAGAAGAAGACATGGCCGGGCAGGACCGGGGGGACGAGAAGCAGATCCTGAGCCGGGCCCTGAAAGCCGAGATCGACACCAGTGATTTTTACCGGCGCATGGTTGCCGAAACGAGCGGTGCGACCCGCCGCATGTTCGCCCGCTTCCTGGAGATCGAGGACGGACACATCGATGTGGTGCAGGCCGAACTGGACTACCTGAGCGGCAGCGGGTACTGGCTGGGGATGAAGGAGTTCGACCTGGAGGATTGAGCGCCGACGGCACGGTTTTGTTTGATTTTACATTTTGTTGTGTGTATCAGGGCGTGGTATGGTAATGGCAGAAAATTTTCAGACAATTGACAGAATCTCACAAGTAAGGTGCTGTCGACACAGAGAGGGGAGGGAACTGGAATGCAGGACATCATGGAGTTGATCAAGAACAAGGACCCGGAACAGCGGGAATTTCACCAGGCGGTGATGGAAGTGATGCTATCCATCAAGCCGGTGCTGGACCAGAATCCCATTTACCGCGAGACCAAGATCCTGGAGCGGCTGGTGGAACCCGAGCGGGTGATCATGTTCCGGGTTCCGTGGGTGGACGACCGGGGCGAAGTGCAGGTTAACCGCGGTTTCCGTATCGAGATGAACAGCGCCATCGGTCCGTACAAGGGGGGCTTGCGGTTTCACCCGTCGGTGAATCTGGGCATCCTCAAGTTTCTGGCCTTCGAGCAGGTGTTTAAAAACGCACTGACCACGCTGCCCATGGGCGGGGGCAAAGGCGGTTCGGATTTCGATCCCAAGGGAAAATCCGAGAATGAAGTCATGCGTTTTTGCCACGCCTTCATGTCGGAGCTGTACCGCCACATCGGCCCCAACACGGATGTCCCGGCCGGCGACATCGGTGTGGGTGGCCGGGAGATCGGGTATCTGTTCGGCATGTACAAGAAGCTGCGCAACGAGTTTACCGGTGTGCTGACCGGCAAGAGTCTGAACTGGGGCGGCAGCCTGATCCGGCCGGAAGCCACCGGCTATGGGTCGGTGTATTTCGCCGCCGAGATGCTCAAGGCCAATGACAAGACCCTGGAAGGTACCACCTGCCTGGTGTCGGGCTCCGGCAACGTGGCCCAGTACACCGTGGAAAAACTGCTGGACTTCGATGCCAAGCCGGTGACCCTCTCCGACTCCTCGGGCTATATTTACGACGAGCAGGGGATCGACCGGGACAAGCTGGCTTTTGTGAAGACGTTGAAGAACATCCGCCGGGGGCGCATCAAGGAATACGTCGAAAAATACCCGCAAGCCGAGTACACCCCGGTGGACCCGGACATGGACTACAATCCGCTGTGGAATCACAATGCCGACTGTGCCTTCCCCAGTGCCACCCAGAACGAGATCAACGGCAAGGATGCCCAGAACCTGGTGAACAACGAGGTGTGGGTGGTCTGCGAGGGGGCCAACATGCCCACCACCCCCGAGGGCATCGACATCCTCCAGGACAACGGCGTGCTGTACGGACCGGGCAAGGCGGCCAACGCCGGCGGTGTTTCCGTATCGGGACTGGAAATGACCCAGAACAGCATGCGCCTCTCCTGGAGCCGGGAAGAGGTGGACACCCGCCTGAAGATGATCATGGCCAACATCCACCAGACCTGCCTGGACGCGGCCGAGCAGTACGGCCATCCCGGAAATTACATGGCGGGCGCCAACATCGCCGGCTTTCTCAAGGTGGTGGACGCCATGCTGGATCAGGGGGTGGTGTAGAAGAAGGTATCAGGTGAAAGAAGGTATCAG
>CAYUAQ010000033.1:0-2611 GCA_964442705.1 uncultured Desulfobacteraceae bacterium | reverse complement strand
AGGTATCAGGTGAAAGAAGGTATCAGGTGTCAGGGGAAGAAGGTATCAGCGATCAGATGTCAGGTGTCAGCTGAAAAAGGTGTCGGCTGCCAGGCGCAGAAATAGCTCCATTTAGAGCTGATAGCTGACTGCTGAAACCTGACACCTCAAAAAGCTGGCTGCTTTGATAGCTGACACCTCAAAAACCTGATACCTGACGGCTTGAGAATCGGAGGAGGAAGATGGGTAATCAGATAAGAACCGCGGTGCTGCTGGCCGCGATGACCGTTTTCCTGGTTTTCATCGGTGGCCTGATCGGCGGGCGTCAGGGGATGATCATCGCCTTTTTTCTGGCGGCGGCCATGAATTTTTTCAGCTACTGGTACTCGGACAAGATGGTCCTCAAGATGTACCGCGCCAGGGAAATCACGGCCCAGGAGGCTCCTGAACTTTATGACATCGTCAGCGGGTTGGCCCGGCGGGCCGGCCTTCCCATGCCCAAGGTCTATCTCATTCCCCAGCAGTCACCCAATGCCTTTGCCACGGGGCGTAACCCCGAGCATGCCGTGGTGGCGGTGACCGAGGGCCTGGTGCGGGTCATGAGCCGCGATGAGATCGAAGGCGTCTTGGCCCACGAGATGGCTCACGTCAAAAACCGCGACATCCTTATCGGCACCGTTGCGGCCACCATGGCCGGCGCCATCATGATGCTGGCCAGCATGGCCCGCTGGTCGGCCATTTTCGGCGGCGGCCGCGGCGGAGATGAAGAAGGCGGCGGCCTGGGCGCCATCGGCCTGATCGTCATGTCCATACTGGCGCCCATCGGGGCCATGCTCATCCAGATGGCCATTTCCCGCTCACGGGAATATCTGGCCGATTCCACGGGGGCCGCCTTCGCCGGAAATTCCGAGGGCCTGGCCAGCGCCCTGGAAAAACTGGGCGCCTATTCCAGGCAGGTGCCCATGCAGGCCAATCCCCAGACGGCCCACATGTTCATCGTAAACCCCCTTTCCGGCGGCGGCCTGGCGAGCCTGTTTTCGACCCACCCGCCCCTGGAAGAGCGCATCGCCCGCCTGCGGGGGTACCGGGACGGCGGCAAGCCCATGCCCGCACCGGAAAGAGCGGCCGATATCACACAGCAGGGCAAGAACTTCTGGGATAGTTTAAAATAGAGCGGTGCAGGGGCGATCGGGCACAAGGGGGGACTGGCGGTGAAAGACGAGCGGGGCGTGTACTATTTCCCCTTTCCGGACAAGCGGCAGGTGCGCATGTACGTGCGGAACGTGGGAGGGGAAGTCTGTTTTCGCATGTGGAATGCCGATGACCCCGGGCTGTGGGAACAGCACGGCTGGGTTGCCTATGAGGCGGTCCGCCAGGCAGCGGACATGTATCGCAGGGGTTCTTTTGATCCCCGCCAGGCTTATGACCTCACGGTTGCCAAGGCGCTTTTGAAATCAGAGGAAAGTTGAATCTCGACTTGTTACGAAATCATCAAGTCTTGTGGAGGGGTGCGGTTGCGGACTTCATCACTTGGCTGAAAACAGGGGTACGGAGGCGGCTGTCCGGGGTATCATGAGTAGAGACGGTACAGGACGGCCAGGAACACCATCAATCCCAGAACCGCCCCCGTTGCCAGCAGGCACAGCCCGCCAAGGACCCAGTGCAGGGCATTCTCAGGCCTTTTCTCTGTGTACCCCAGGAGGAGCCCGAGTACGATGCCGGCCGCAAATCCTCCGGCGTGCCCCCAGTTGTTGATTCCCGGTATGAGCAGGCCGAACAGCAGGATGCCCACTGCCCAGCCCCCGATCTGCCGGTACACCATTCGACCCCAGTCCCCGCCGCGGGCCTTTCCGAAGTAGACCAGGGCGCCGATCAGGCCGCAGACCGAAGCCGACGCACCGATGGTCAGCGGCACGCCGGCCAGGGCGGAAACCCAGAAGCCGAAGACACCGCTCAGCGTGTAGATGGTGAACATCCGCCAGCTGCCGTACTCCCGGATGGCGAGGTGTGCCAGCTGCCGAAAAGCGGCCATGTTGAAGAAAATGTGCAGGATGCCGCCGTGCAGGTAGCCGGCCGAAATCAGGGTCCACCACCGGTGATAGCGGTAGACGGGAACGGATCCGGTGGCGCCCAGCACCAGCAGCGAGTTGCTGTTCGGGGAGAGAAAGTAGAGGGGATTGGCCGAGAAGCGCACCCCGCCGGCCATGGCCAGCAGTGAAACGACAAACATGCCCACGTTGGCATAGATGATCCCCCTGATCCACCACAGGGAAGTCTCTTCATCCGGTCCCCTCAGAAGCCGCTTGAATCTCGAGCCCGGACGGCGTAACCCGCAGTGAGGACAGCGCCGCTCGCCATAAGCGATCAGCCGTCTGCAGTTCGGGCATAAAATGGTGGTTTTTTTTGCAGTCATGATGCCCGCGCATTTTCAAGCCGCACAACCAGGCGTTCCCGGAAGGCGGTGTGCCGCTTGTGAATGCGGTTTTTTCCTGCGCGCGGGCAATTTTGTCAAGCCCTTTTAATGGTGATTGGTAGCCTGCCGGCCCTTTCGGCTGCCATCCGGGCGATTTGAACACAGGGTTTTCGGGGCGCGGCTTGACAACTCCCAAAACAGTATATTAGTATACTTTTA
>CAYUAQ010000032.1:0-32953 GCA_964442705.1 uncultured Desulfobacteraceae bacterium | reverse complement strand
GCGAAGTCCTTTCACCGGGCGTTTTTCTGCGGTGTCGAAGAGGGATCCTTGGTTAACGCTGAACTTGCCCGCAAGATGGATACATTCGGACGACGGCTGAACTGGCTGGTGGAGCGGTTGTGCGCCCTGCTGATGGCCGTCATGGTGGTGGTGATCTGGTTCGGGGTGCTGGAGCGCTACTTTCTGGGCTTGGGGGTGACCTGGACCGAGGAGTTTTCGCGGTACGTCATGATATGGGTGGCGCTGCTGGCCGTCTCCTGTGGCGCCTACCGCCGTGAACACATCGGCCTGGACTTCATCCTGCAACGCCTGGCGCCTGACGCCCGCAAGCGATTGCGTTTGGCCTTGGACGTGGTCGGCCTGTGCTTTTTTCTCTTCCTGCTCTACTACGGTCTGGGCATGGCGGCCGGCGGGGCCAGCCAGTACGCCACCATTTTCGGTATGACCATGCTGGTGCCCTTCGCGTCGGTACCGGTGTCTGCGGCCCTGACCAGCATCCAGATCGTGGTTACCATGATCCGCGATTTCAGCGCTGAACCCGTTTCCCCGGAGGTGGTATGAGATGACCATCGTGGCCGTCACCTTTTTCGGGCTGATTCTCATCGGTCTGCCCATCGGTTTCGTGCTCGGCATCGCCGGCGTCATCGGCCTGGTGCAGATCGGCGGGCAGAATTTTCTCACCATGGCGCCCAAGCGTTTTTTCGAGGGCCTGGACCTGTTCACCTTCATGGCCATGCCCTTTTTCATCCTGGCCGGCGAAATCATGAACCGCTCGGGCATCACCGAACGCCTGTCGTCCTTTGCCGATGCCCTGGTGGGCTACCTGCGCGGCGGGCTGGCCCACTCCAACATGGTGGCCTCGGTGATGTTTGCCGGCATGACCGGGGCCGCGGTTTCCGACACAGCGGCCTTCGGCAACACTTTGGTGCCGGCCATGGTGAAACAGGGCTACACGCGGCCCTTTTCCTGTGCCGTCACGGTGGCCGGGTCCATCATCGGCCCCACTATCCCGCCGTCCAACCTGATGGTTATCTACGGGTCGCTCATGGGGGTGTCCATCGCCGGCCTGTTCGCCGCCGGCATCCTGCCGGGTCTGCTCATCTGCCTGCTGTGCATGGCGGTCATCGCCGCCCTGGGACGCCGGCTGAACCTGCCCAAGAGCCGGCGCGGGCCCAGCCTGCGGGTGATCGTGAACGCCTTCCGCTCCAGCTTCCTGGCGCTTTTGATGCCGGGCATCATCCTGGGCGGCATCCTGCTGGGCATCGTCACGCCCACCGAAGCGGCCGCCATCGCCGTCTTCTACGCCCTTTTCATCGGGGTGGTGGTCTACCGGGCCATCACCTTTGCCGACATCGTGGATATGCTCATCCGCACGGCCCTGATCACGGGCGTGGTTTTCCTGATCATCGCCTCGGCCTCCATCCTGAGCTGGTGGATGACCTTCATGCAGATCCCCCAGACCATCGCGGCCTTTTTTCTGTCGCTCTCCAGCAACCCCAGGGTCATCATCGGCCTGATTTTGGCGCTGCTGTTGGCCATCGGTATGTTCATGGACATCAACGCCGCCCTGATTATTCTGGCCCCGGTGCTGGGCCCCCTGACGGCGGCCGTGGGCATGAACCCGGTGCACGCCGGCATCATGATCGTGCTGGCGCTCAACATCTCGCTGATGACCCCGCCGGTGGGCGCCTGCCTGTTCGTGCTCTCGTCGGTGACCGGTGAGCGCATTGAGCGCATCAGCGCCTCCCTGGTGCCCTTTCTGGTGGTCGAGGTGCTGGTGCTGGTGATGGTGGCCTACTGGAGCGACATGACCATGTGGCTGCCGCGGCTGCTGCTGGGAAAGTGATGGCTGGCGGTGTTTCGCGCGTGAAATCCTGCTTTTGGAATAGGGAGGTTTTTGTCGGCCTGGAGAGAGAGGCACAAAGGGGCAAAGGCACAGAGGCACAAAGCCTTGGAAAGGAAATCTCCCCCGAGACCGGATTTGGAATCGTAACCCTCAACATTTAACGTTCATTCTGGAAAAAGGAGGAACCACATGAAGCAGTTTACCCGTATCTTAGTTATCGCCGTCGTGGCGCTGGGGCTGGCCATGGCCGGCCCGCTGGGCGCCCAGGCCGCCAAGGTGATCAAGCTGCACCACCTCAACAAGGACGATCCCTTCGACAACCCAACCGGTGCCATGGCCACGGTGTTCAAGAGCCTGGTGGAAGCCGGCACCAACGGCAGCGTCACGGTGCAGACCTTTCCCAGCGGCCAGCTGGGCAAGGACGCCGAGGTGGTCCAGCAGGTCAAGGCCGGCGTGATCCAGTCCGGCATCCACTCGGTGGGCGGTTTCGCCTCGGTCTACCCCCTGATGGGGGTCATCGATATCCCCTTCGCCTTTCCCAACATCAGCACCACCTACACCGTTTTTAACGGCCCCTTCGGCAAGAAGTTCGCCGCCGACATCGAAAAGAAGACCGGCCTAAAGGTGCTGGGCTTCGGCGACTCCGGCGGTTTCTTCCAGTTCACCAACTCCAAGCGGCCCATCAAGACCCCGGCCGACATGAAGGGCCTCAAGATCCGCACCATGGGACTCGACACCCACAAGACCATCATCAAGGCCCTGGGCGGGCAGCCCGCGGCCATCGCCTGGAGCGAGGTCTACACGGCGCTTCAGACCGGTGTGGCCGACGGCCAGATGAACCCCATTCCCATCATCGCTTTCGCCAAGTTCAACGAGGTCCAGAAATACCTGACCCTCAGCGGCCATCTTTTCGCCCCCTACGTGTGGGTGGTGAACAAAAAATTCTGGGACAGCCTGACGCCTGGCGAACAGTACGTGGTGCGGTACGCCGCGCGCTCAGCCATCGTGGCCGGACGGGGTATGGGCCGCGTCATCGAGGCCTCGGACCGCGGCCTGCCGGCGCTGGCCAAGGACATGCAGGTCAACGCCCTGTCGCCCGAGCAGAAGGCCGAGTTCCGCGATGCCGCCATGCCGGCGGTCAAGGAGCTGATCGTCAAGAAGTTCGGCGCCGAGGGCCAGGAGATGATGCAGGCCTTTCTGGATGCCATCGCCCAGGCCGAAAAGGCTGAAAAGTAGCCGGTTCCCGGCTGCACCGCCGAAGACCCGGCCACCCCCCTGCCGCGGGAAACCGCGTCAGGGGGGTTTTGATTTTCACGGCCGGGGCATCCCCGTCGTGCAGGGCAATCGCAAGGCTCCTCCGTCTTTGGGTGCAAGCCTCGTCTGCAGGCTGACTCCACCGGGGCGAGCAGGTATCGTCTGCGCTCCGTGGGCCCCGGCGGGGATGCTCCGGCCGCCGTCGCTGAAAGGCGAGAACTCGCTGCGCTCAGACAGCTCGCCTTCCTCGACGCGCCGTCGGCCTGCGCATCTTTTTCCCGCCGGTTCTCCAACTGCACGCAGCCGATACCTGCTCGCCCCTCCCGCATGGATGCAGCCAAGATAGCGAAGGACAATTGCAGCAAACATGTAGACAGCGGCTTGCGATTACCTTACTCCGCCGCGTCTCACCGGTTGACAGCGCCGGCCCACCTCCTGTAGTTTCAACCATCGCCGGCGGCGCAGGGGGCATCGGCCGGCAGACCATCCACCATCGGGCGGAATACCGCCTACAGCCAGAGAAGAGAGGATAGCCGGCCATGGCCAGATCAGCATCCGACAACCGGCGGCAGCCTGGCACCGAAAAGAACGGGGCCGCCGAGGGCACGACTTCCCATTTCATCCGCCAGATCATCGAGGAGGACCTGCACAGCGGCAAGCACGGCGGCCGCGTGGTGACGCGGTTTCCCCCAGAGCCCAACGGCTACCTGCACATCGGGCACGCCAAGTCCATCTGCCTGAACTTCGGTCTGGCCGCCGACTACGGTGGGATCTGCAACCTGCGCTTCGACGACACCAACCCGGCCAAAGAGGATCCCGAGTACGTGGCAGCCATCCAGGAAGACGTGCGCTGGCTCGGGTACGACTGGGGGGATCGGTTGTTTTTCGCCTCGGACTACTTCGAAAAGCTCTACCACTACGCCGAGGAGCTCATCCGGGCCGGCAAGGCCTACGTCTGCAGCCTGAGCAGCGAACAGATCCGCGAGATGCGCGGCACGCTGACCGAACCCGGCGTCGAGAGCCCCTACCGCAACCGGTCGGTGGAAGAAAACCTCGATCTTTTCCGGCGCATGCGGGCCGGCGAGTTTGAAGACGGCGCCCACGTGCTGCGCGCCAAAATCGACATGGCGGCCCCCAATTTGCTCATGCGCGACCCCACGCTCTACCGCATCCGCCACCTGCGGCACCACCGCACCGGCGACCGCTGGTGCATCTATCCCATGTATGATTTCACCCACTGCCTCTCGGATGCCATCGAGGGCGTGACCCACTCGCTGTGCACCCTGGAGTTCGAGAACAACCGGCCCCTGTACGAGTGGGTGTTGGACAATCTGCCGGTGGACTGCCGCCCCCAGCAGATCGAGTTTGCGCGCCTTAACCTGAGCTACACCGTGCTGAGCAAGCGCAAACTGATACAGCTGGTGGCGGGCGGGCACGTCTCCGGCTGGGACGATCCGCGTATGCCGACCCTGTCCGGCTTGCGCCGCCGCGGCTACACACCGGAATCCATCCGCACCTTCTGCGACCGCATCGGCGTGGCCAAGCGCGACAGCACGGTGGACATCGCCCTGCTGGAGCACTGCCTGCGCGAGGACCTCAACCGGCGGGCGCCCCGGCGCATGGCCGTGCTGCGCCCCCTGAAGGTGGTCATCGAGAACTATCCCCGAGACGGCGAGGAGCTGCTCGAGGCCGTCAACAACCCCGAGGACCCTGCCATGGGAACGCGCCAGGTGCCCTTTTCACGGGAGCTTTTCATCGAGCGCGACGACTTCATGGAAGAGCCGCCCAAAAAGTTTTTCCGCCTGGCGCCGGGCCGCGAGGTGCGGCTGCGCTACGCCTATTTCATCACCTGCACCGGCGTGGTCCGGGACGAGCAGAGCGGCGAGATCACCGAACTGCGCTGCACCTACGATCCGGCCACCCGCGGCGGCGACGCGGCCGACGGACGTAAGGTCAAAGCCACCCTGCACTGGGTCTCGGCGCGCCACTGTGTGCCGGCCGAGGTGCGGCTGTACGGCCATCTTTTTGCCAGTGAAAATCCCGGCGCCGACCAGCCCGGAGGGGACTTCACGGCCGACCTGAGTCCCGGCTCCCTGGAGGTTTTGACCGACTGCCGCCTGGAACCGGACCTCGGCCGCTTCCGTCCCGGCGAGCGCTGCCAGTTCGAGCGGCTGGGGTATTTCTGCGCCGACCCCGTGGACAGCCGCGAGGGCCGACCGGCGTTCAACCGCACCGTGACCCTGCGGGACACCTGGGCCCGCATTCGGCGACAGGCGGGCAGGAAATGAGCCGCGGTGAAAAAAAACAGAAAAACCAAGATTCGGTGAGATTCGGCGAGAAGCGGTCCTGTCAATAAATTGTTGATAACTTTCTAACATGCTGACAGGACAGGGGGATATTCAGTGCCCGGGGAAAGCCGCTAATGACAAGGCCTGGCGCAAGGCGCCCTTTTAAAATTATATAAAAACAACACAATACAGATTGTCCATAGCACCGCGGCCGTCTTCTTCAAATCCGCCCTTTTCAGCGTTGACATTCCTGCCGCCATATTTCACACTGCCGTTCAGGTTTTTCCTGGGGGTGATCCCGGATAACTTCTGCCCGCTGCCACCCCCTCTTTGCAGCACCTTTTCCCGCTCCCTGGGCGGGTGTTCCTGTTTCCGGTGAATCGCGGTAATTTCCCCTTAACCCCGAGTGCGGTTATGCAGAAAGCGACGGAATGCATCATATCCTGATCATCGATGACGAGCCCGGCATATCCGGCCTGATGCGGGAGGCCCTGACGCGATTCGGCTACGCGGTGGAAACCGCCGCCAGCGGACGGCAGGGGTTGCGGCGACTGCAGGAAGGCGCTTTCGATCTGGTGGTTACCGACATGTACATGCCGGACTTGGACGGGGCCTGCATCATTCGGCACATACGGCGCTCCGAGCGCCCGCACACCCCGGTCATCGGCACCTCGGGAACCCCCTGGATGCTGGAAAATGCGGGCTGCGACGCGGTCCTGCCCAAACCCTTTCCCCTGGATACCCTGGTCGAAACGGTCAAGCGCCTGGCGCAGACAGGCCCGCTGGTGCCCCCCGGACCCACCGCCCGCCCCCTTAGTTCTCAGCTTCTGCAGCCTTAAGCGGCGTCCTAACCCCACATCTAACGATTATCCAGAGCGGTTTTGCTATCCGTTTCAGGGAAGGGCATCCTTGACATCCTGGGGCACCTTGCTTTCCTTGATTGTTTTGGTTTTGGCGCTTATGGACATCGTGCAGTAGCCGATCTGTGCGCCGCAGATGGTTTTTAAGGTCCCCTTTTTCAACTCCCCGTTTTTTTTGTTTTCCTTGCCGGTGAGCAGAAATCCCAGATAAACATCCGAGGTATCGCCGCTTTCCGTCATGGTGAAGTGGGTGTTGAAGACACCCCTGTCGTAATTGCCCATTTCCAGGTCGAGGGTCATGGTAATATAGTTCCACTGCTTGCCTTCATCTTCGAAAAGCAGGTAGACACCCATGCCGGTCGGCCAGGCCGAATCGATTTTGATGTAAATGGTTCCCTTCAGCTTGTCTTTGTCCATATTGCCGCTGTCGTTGCAATATCCCCCGCCGGAAATCTTGCCCTTGAACCACTGCCCTTCCCAGTGGTCGGCTTCAAGCGCAACAGCGGAATTGAACGTCGCCCCGACCGCCATCAGCACCGCCATCACGAAGATTACCCACAGCCTGCCTTTTTTCATGAGCCACCTCCTGATTTGAATTTTTCTTATCCGTAAAATATGCAAAAAATATGCTAATATTATAACCTGTGGAAAATACGCTAAATAATCGCCACTTGAATCCATTTGTGCCGCAAACGGTTGGTAGAATGTGAATTCTTTTACAGAAAAACTATGAAAACTATGTGGTTTTATGGGTAAAACAGGTAATATCCCGACCGTGGAACAAATCTTCCTTGACCGCCGGCCGGGTGCCTGTATACTTTATTGAAAAAGACCATAAGGAGGAAACCATGCCCGCAGAAACCTTTCGCGCCCTGGTGGTGCATGAAGCCGAGAAAAACAAATTCACCCGCGGCATCGAGGAGCGGAGCACCGCCGACCTGCCCGGGGGCGATGTCCTCATCCGGGTGCGCTACTCCTCGCTGAACTACAAGGATGCCCTGTCGGCCTCCGGCAACCGCGGCGTGACGCGTACCTACCCCCACACCCCGGGCATCGACGCCGCCGGCGAAGTCGTGGAGAGCGCCTCGCCGGACTTCAAACCCGGAGAGCAGGTGCTGGTGACCGGCTACGACCTGGGCATGAACACCGCCGGCGGGTTCGGCCAGTACATCCGCGTGCCGGCCGGCTGGGTGGTCAAATTGCCGCCCGGCCTGAGCCTCAGGGAGAGTATGATCTACGGCACGGCCGGGTTTACCGCCTCCCTGTCCGTGGCCGAGCTGGAAAAGGGCGGACTGACGCCGCAGGCGGGCGAGGTCCTGGTGACCGGCGCCAGCGGTGGGGTGGGTAGCATGGCGGTGGCCATCCTGGCGCACATCGGCTTTTCGGTGGTGGCCCTGAGCGGCAAGGCCGATGCCGTCGACTATCTCAAAAAGCTGGGCGCCGCCGCGGTGCTGCCCCGGGAGGAGGGCCTCGACGACAGTTCGCGCCCGCTCCTCAAGGGGCGCTGGGCCGGGGTGGTAGACACCGTGGGCGGGCCGTACCTGGCCACGGCCCTGAAAACCACCCGCCAGCGGGCCGTGGTCACCTGCTGTGGACTGGTGGCCTCGCCGACCCTGGAGACCACGGTCTTTCCGTTCATCCTGCGCGGCGTGCGCCTCATCGGCATCGACTCGGCCAGCTGTCCCTATCCCCAGCGACTGGAGATCTGGCAGAAGATCGCCGGCCCCTGGAAGCTGGACCACCTGGACGTCATGGCCGGCGAGATCACCCTGGAAGACCTGGACGGGAAGATCGAGGAGATGCTGCAGGGAAAGTCCCGGGGCCGCAAGATCGTGTGCGTGGGGGACTGAGCCGTGGACGACCTGTGGGTCAACGTGCGTCTGGCCACCATGGTCCCGGGACAGGCGCCTTACGGCCGCATCGACGACGGAGCCCTGGCGGTGTCCGGCGGGCGCATCGCCTGGGTGGGAAAAACCGACGATCTGCCGGGCGGGGAGCGCGATCGGGCCGGCCGGGTACACGATGGGCAGGGACGCTGGGTCACGCCGGGCCTCGTCGACTGCCACACCCACCTGGTCTACGCCGGCAGCCGCGCGGCCGAGTTCGAGCAGCGCCTGCAGGGCGTGAGCTACGAGGAGATCGCCCGGCAGGGCGGCGGCATCCTCTCCACGGTGCGCGCCACGCGAGCGGCCGACCTGGAGACGCTGGTCGCCCAAAGCCTGCCGCGGCTGCGCTCGCTTATGGCCGAGGGCGTTACCACCGTGGAGATCAAGTCCGGCTACGGCCTAGAACTCTCCGCCGAGTTCCGCCAGCTGGAGGCCGCCGCGGAACTGGGCCGTCGCCTGCCGGTCACCGTGGTGCCCACCTTCCTGGGGGCCCACGCCCTGCCGCCCGAGCATGACAGCGCCGAGGACTACATCGATGTCGTTTGCGGGCGGATGCTGCCCGAGGTGGCCCGGCGACGGCTGGCCGTGGCCGTGGATGCCTTCTGCGAGCGCATCGCCTTTTCCCCCGCCCAGACCGCCCGGCTGTTCGAGGCCGCCGGGGAACTGGGTTTTTCTGTGAAGCTGCACGCCGACCAGCTTTCGGACGGCGGCGGCGCCGCCCTGGCCGCCCGGTACGGCGCCCTGTCGGCCGACCACCTGGAGTACACCAGTGCCGAGGGCATCGCGGCCCTGGCTACCGCCGGCACTGTGGCCGTGTTGCTGCCGGGGGCTTTCTACTTTCTAAAGGAAACCCGCGTGCCGCCCGTGGACGGTTTCCGCCGGGCCGGGGTTCCCATGGCGGTCGCTTCCGACAGCAACCCCGGCAGCTGCCCCGCGGGCTCCCTGCTGCTGATGCTCAACATGGCCTGCACCCTCTTCGGCCTGACCCCCGAAGAGGCCCTGGCCGGCACCACCCGCCACGCCGCCCGCGCCCTGGGAAGGGCCCACCGCATCGGCACCCTGGAAGTGGGCAAGGACGCCGATTTCGTGTTCTGGGACATCGACCACCCCGCCGAGCTGTCCTACGGTCTGGGCATCAATCCCTGCCACACCGTCGTGCGACGCGGCCGGATATCCGAACCATCGCCGCGCTGATCAGCCCCCGAAGATGCGCTGAAAGACATGAACGCGCTCGCCGCCCTTTAGGTGGTGGGAGGATTTGACCAGTCTGCCGTCCACCGATACCATGCCCAGGCGGCTTGCAGGAATGCCCAGCTGCTCGATGAGAAGGCCGACATCGGCACCCTCCGGCAGTTCTACTGCGAGGCCGCTGCGGGCGTCGTAGCCGGGCACATGCCTGGGGAGGGTGCCAAACAGTTTCACGGAGACTTTCATGGCGGCCGCTAGAAGTCGAAGGTCTTGTCCATTTCTTCGTCACTGATGATGACGACTTTGTTGTGGGGCGGCAGGGGTTCTTCGTAGAACATGGGCGCCATCCGATCGTCCCTGCTGGTGAAGCCGGCGCGCCGGTTGAAGTCGCGCTCGGCCTTGAGCACGCGGGTCCCCAGATCGGTCCAATCCGCTTCGGTAAAGGCTTTGCCGGACTTGGCGGCGATCATTTTGCACACGTTTTCCAGGCCGCCCGGCGCGGCCAGGCCGCTCTGGGCAAAGTCGCAGATGCCCACGCTGTCCACGGCCGCCATGTGGATCTGGGTGTTTCGGGAGGCCTTCACCTGTCCCTCGGCGGAAAAGCGGTCCAGCGTGCCGCCGAAATCCTCCAGGTTCTGGTCCACCACCCACCCGGCGGTGTGGTCGGCGCCCATGGGGGAGGTGGCGTAGGTGACCGCCATGCCCTGGATGGCCCGGGGGTCGTAGGCCGCCATGCTCTGCCCTTTGACCACCGGCACGCGCGGGTGGTCGAAGTGTTTTCCCACCGCCACCGGCCCGTTTCCGATGATCTTTCCGAAATCGGTTCCCCTGGCGACTTCTTCCAGCATCTCGATGGCGGCCTGTCCGTCACCAAACGGTTTGTACCCGGCGTCCATGGCCACGGCCACGGCCACGCCGGTGCTGATGGTGTCCAGCCCGATGTCGTCGCACAAAAAGTCCAGCCGGGCGATGGTGTCCAGGTCGTCGTTTCCGATCATGGCCCCCATGGACCAGATGGTCTCGTATTCGAGGGACGAAGTCACGTATTTGCCTTCGCGGTCCACGTACTCATTGGAGCAGTTGATGATGCACTGGGCGCAGCCTTTGTGGGTGGTTTTGCCGCCTCGCTCGCGGATGGTCTGCGCCATGGTTTCGCCGTTGATGTGGTCGGCCCCCTCGAACTGTCCTTCCCTGGCGTTTCGCGTGGGCAGCGCGCCGGCGGCGTTGATGGGCGCCACCAGCACGGCGGTGCCGAGTTCAGGAAGTACTTCTCCGCTGAACTCGTCGGCGCGCACGGCCCTGGCATACTCCCTGGCGGCGGCCTTGAAGGTCTCGGTGTCGGCCAGAGGCGCCGGTGCGTCGCCCTTTTTGTGCACCACCAGGGCCTTGAGCCCTTTGGACCCCATGACGGCGCCCAGGCCCCCCCGGCCGGCCGCCCGGCAGGGCCGGCCGTCGAAATCCGTCGTCTGGATGGAGGCTGCTGAAAGCTGCATCTCGCCGGCCGGCCCGATGCCGGTGACGCTGTAGTCCGGCCCGAACTGGTCCCGAATCTGTTCCACCATCTCGTAAGTGCGGGTACCCCAAAGGCGGCCGGCATCCGCCAGGGTCGCTTCGCCGTGTTCGTCGATTTTGAGAATAAAGGTTTTGCCGCTCTCCGGCCGCCCCTCGACCACGACCGCGGTGATGCCGAGCTGCGCCAGGTTGCGGGCCACGGTGCCGCCCACGTTGCTCTCCTTAATGCCGCCGGTCAGGGGACTCTTGGCGCCCACGGACAGCCGGCTGGTGTTGACCAGCGGCGTGGCGCTGAAGTAGCCCGGCGCGAAGATCAGCTTGTTGTCCGGCCCCAGGGGATCGCAGTCGGCGGGCACCTCGGCGTTGATCATCAGGGATGTTAGGGCCCGTCCGCCCAGGTTCGCCAATGCTTCGGGGACATCCCGGGTGGTCACGGTGGCGGTGTTCATATCGACGTGCATGAGTTTCATGGGTCCTCCTTGTCTTTGGAAATGATGTTTTCAACAGCCTTGTTCATCGGGTGACCGCTCCTGCCCTTTTTACTTTCCGGATCCCTCGATGTTCTCGGTTCCCCGCGTCAGGTAGTAGGCCGCCAGGATGGGAATGAACGTGACGGCCACGATGAAGACCGCCACCACGTTGGTGACCGGGCGCTGACGTGGACGCACCAGCTCGGACAACATCCAGATGGGCAGCGTGGTCTGCTGCCCGGCCGTGAAAGTGGTCACGATGACCTCGTCGAAGCTCAGCGCAAAGGCCAGCATGCCGCCGGCCAGCAGGGCGGTGGCGATGTTCGGCAGGATCACGTAGCGAAAGGTCTTGAAGCCGTCGGCCCCCAGGTCCATGGAAGCCTCGATCAAAGACGCCGACGTGCGGCGGAAACGGGCCAGGGCGTTGTTGTAGACCACCACGATGCAGAAGGTGGCGTGCCCCAGCACGATGGTCCAGAAACTGAAGGGAATGTGCAGCAGGTTGAAGGCGCTCCGCAGCGAGATGCCGGTGATGATCCCCGGCAGGGCGATGGGCAGGATGATCAGCAGCGAAATGGTTTCCCGGCCGAAGAACTTCTTCTTGTAGATGGCGGCCGCCGCCAGTGTGCCCAGCGTGATGGCGATCAGGGTGGAGACGGCCGCCACGCGCAGGGAAAGCCCGATGGCATCCCATATGTCCTGACGTCCCATGGCCACGGCGAACCACTTGGTGGTCAGTCCCGGCGGGGGAAACTGGTAGGACTTGTCCTCGGTGGAGAAGGCATAGAGCAGAATGAAGGCAAAGGGGATGTGCAGAAAAAGGAGTCCCCCCAGGGCGGAGAGCTTGAGCAGGATGGACGATTTGCCGTTTCGTCTAGAGTGCATCGAAAGCCCCCAGTTTCTTGGCGCCTGCCAGGTAGAAAGCCATGATGACGATGGGGACCACCGAGAAGGCCGCCGCCAGCGGGATGTTGCCGGCGGTGCCCTGGTGGGCGTACACCGCCTGGCCGATGAAAAACCGCGAGGACCCGATGATGCCCGGGATGATGTAGTCGCCCAGGGTCAGGGAGAAGGTGAAGATGGACCCGGCCACCACCCCGGGAAAGGCCAAGGGCAAGATCACCTTGCGGAAGGTCTGCTCCGGCCGGGCTCCCAGGTCGGCCGATGCCTCCAGCAGGGAGGGCGGTACGCGCTCCAGGGCGGCTTGGATGGGCAGGATCATATAGGGCGTCCAGATGTAGAGGAAAACCAGAAAGGTCCCCATGTAACTGACCGAGAGCGAGGCGCCGCCGATGACCGGCAGGGACAGGATGCCGTCCAGCAGCCAGGCCAGGTGGAGCTTGCCGGCCACCCAGGTGACGATGCCCTCGCGGGCCAGGATCAGTTTCCAGGAGTAGACCCGCACCAGGTAACTGGACCACAGGGGCAGCATGACGGCCAGGTACAGCAGCGCCTTGACGCGGCCGCGCGCGTGGCGTGCCATGTAGTAGGCGATGGGAAAGGCGATGAACACCGAGGCCAGGGTGACAGCCGAAGCCATCAGCACGGTGCGCACGACGATGTCCATGTTGGCCGGGCTGAAAAGCTCGAGGTGGGTGCGCAGGGTGAACTGGTACTTGATCAGCCCGGTGAACTCGTCGATGGAAAAAAAGCTCTGGATCAGCAGGGCGAACAAGGACCCGAGGTAGATAACCCCCAGCCACAGCAAGGGCGGGGCCAGCAGAAGTCCCAGCAGGACCATGGGGCGGCGGTACAGGAAGGTGGACAGCCTTCGCAGCACGCCGGTCTGCACCGCTGCACCGTTGATGGAGGCGGAAAGGTTCATGGGTTCCATCAGAGCTTGAAATAGCACATGTCGCTTCGATGCCAGGCGACCTTCTGCCGGCGTCCGACGAGTTCGTCGCCGGCGTTCGCATCGACGCTGGGACGCGCCACCTGCAGATGGAAGCCGCTGTCTACCTTCAAGGTGTATCGGGTGCTGGCCCCGTGATAGTGGACACCGGTGATTTCGCCTTCCACCACGCACAGGGCGGAATTGCTGACGGTGGCTTCATCCTGGAACCGGATGCGTTCCGGCCGGATGGAAAAGGACCGCTTCTCGCCGATCAGCCTGTGCGCCAGTTCGGCATCGATGACGTTGGCGTCGCCGACGAAGTCGGCCACGAATCGCGAGGCGGGACGGTCGTAGATCTCCCCGGGGGTGCCGATCTGTTCGATGCGCCCGCCGTTGAACACCGCCAGGCGGTCGCTCATGGACAGGGCTTCGTCCTGGTCATGGGTGACGTAGATGAACGTGATGCCCAACTGGCGCTGCAGGGCCTTAAGTTCCACCTGCATCTGCTTGCGCAGCTTCAGATCCAGGGCCCCCAGCGGTTCGTCCAGCAGCAGCACTTCGGGTTCGTTGATCAGGGCCCGGGCCAGGGCCACGCGCTGCCGCTGCCCCCCGGATAGCTGCGAGGGGTAGCGCGTCTCCATCTCTTCGAGTTTGACCATTTCCAGGACGCGGCGTGCTTTTTTCAGGGTGGTTGCCCTGTCGATCCCCTTGACCATCAAGCCGTAGGAAACGTTCTTGAGTACCGTCATGTGGGGAAACAGTGCGTAGTCCTGGAAAACGGTGTTGACGTTGCGCTCGTAGGGCGGAATGTTTTCCGTGGCCTGGCCGTTGATCAGGATACGGCCCGAGGTCGGCTTCTCGAAACCGGCGATAAGCCGCAGGCTGGTGGTCTTGCCCGACCCCGAGGGGCCAAGCATGGAAAAGAAACCGCCTTCCTCCACGCTGAAGGTAACGTGGTCGATGGCATGCACATCGCCGTAGTACCGGCAGACATCTTTAAAGGATACGGCAGCGCTCATGAACAGACACCCCAATATCTATTCGTTCGATCAACGGCCGCCGAGAATGGCGATGTAGTCCGTGACCCACTTGTAGTAGGGCACACAGCGATCCTGGCTGCCGCATTTGGCGACCGGCGTACGCCAGAAGCTGATCTTTTCGAAGTTGTCCAGCCCGTTGACCTTGCAGCCGTCGTCGCCCAGCAGCTTGTTGCCCTTGCAGGCCGCCAGCACAACGGGAACCGAGCCGAACCAGGCCGCCAGGTCGCCCTGCAGCTTTTTGTTGAGCGACCACTCCAGCCACTTGTAGGCGCAGTTGGGATGCGGCGCGTCGACGTGCATCATGGTGGTGTCGGCCCACCCCGTGGCGCCTTCCACCGGAATGGTGCTGTCGATGGGCTGCTTTTTCGACTTGAGGATGTTGACCTGGAACGGCCAGGCCGAAGAGGCCACAACGCCCTCGTTGGTGAAATCGTCGATCTGAATGAAGGGGTCGTGCCAGTAGCGGTTGACGATCTTGCGCTGCCGGCGGAGCAGTTCAAGGGCCGCTTTGTACTGCTTTTCGTTGAGCTCGTAGGGATCCTTGATGCCCAGTTCCGGCCGGTTGTACTTGAGATAAAGTGTCGCATCGGCGATGTAGATGGGGCCGTCGAAGGCCTGTACGCGGCCTTTGTTGGATTTGCCGTCGGGCAGGGTCATTTCTTCGAAGACCACCTTCCAGCTTTTGGGCGGGGTCTTGAATACTTGGGTGTTGTACATCAGCACGTTGGAACCCCACTGGTAGGGCACGCCGTAGTGCTTGCCGTTGACCGTGTGCCAGGGGGCGTTTTGCAGGCGCATGTCGATGGTGTTCCAGCTGGGGATCAGTTTGGTGTTGATCTCCTGGACGCGCTTGCCGGCGATCAGCCGCAGGCTGGCGTCGCCCGAGGCCGTCACCAGGTCGAACCCGCCCTGGTTCATCAATGCCACCATCTCGTCCGAGGTGCCGGCCGTCTTGACCCGCACCTTGCAGTCGCAGCTTTTTTCGAACTCGGTCACCCAGTCATAGGCCGGGTCGGTTTCGCCGCGCTCGATGTAGCCGGGCCAGGCCACGATGTCCACGTACCCCTCCAACTTTCCCAGTTTCTGGAGCCCGCCGGCCGTGGAAGCCGTCGTCATGGCCAGCACCAGGCAGAGCGCCATCGCCAGTGGAATTGCCAAACGGAATCTGCGTCTCATGTTCCCCCTCCTTTGGTTTGGATGTGAACTCCCTGGATATTGCCGGCCCGACTTTTGCCGTCTTGTACAGGCTTCCCGGCCCGGGGGTTTTCAGCAGTTCGGGGTATCGGGCGCTTGGGAAAACCGGGCCGGTCGTCGCGGCGCACGGGCAGGCCGCTTGCATGAGTGTCGATCGTTTAATGACGGCGATTCATTTTGTAAGCACGCCGGTGAAGTGGTGTCAATGGTAATAAATGAGATAAAGTGGTAGGAAAAAACTATTATTATGTCATTCCGTCAGGGACAGCAGGAAACTTCGCAGGTTGATCCTCTGGTTGGTCAGACCGAATTTGGCGCGGATGTTTCGCCGGTGGAAATTGACGGCATTGACAGAAATGCCCAGCAATTCGGAAATCTCCTTGGTTTGGGCGCCGGAGCGGACCAGGGATGCCACCTGCATCTCCTGGGGCGTCAGGTGAATATTTCGGGCTTTGACGCGGTTCGGAAATGAAGAGACGATATCCGTTAGGTTGTGCCGGATGATATCGATGTACCTGCGTTGCTGCGGGGTCAGGGGCGTCTGTTGTAGCCGGGTTAGATACGGCTCGATGAGCCCCGAAATGTTGGCAAGGATCGAGGCCTGCAGCGCTTCTTCATTGGAAAGGCCCGCCGCCGCCGGCTCTCCGGTCATGGCGACGCTCGTCGGCGGTTTGCTGTTGCCGCTTGGATAGCCTCCTGCCGGGGGAGGATTGATTGCACCATTGGGGTTGTTCACGTTGTATTCTGTCGCGATGGGCCACCCCTTTTGCATTCCAGTTTCGAATTTGCGCTCCAGTGTCTCTTTCTGAATGGTCAGGGCATAGATGGCCGCAAAACGCTTTATGGCTTCAAGGTCATAGTCGGTGTAATCACGCAGGGAGTTGGCCAGCGAAATCTGGCCGAAGAGCTCGTCTCCGATCATGGCGGGCACCGAGAGGGAGTTTCGCAGCGGGATATGGCCCCTGGGGGTGCCCGTGGATGCTGGATGATCGCACGGATTGTTGGTATAAAAGGCCTTGCGGGTATTCAGGGAGTGCCCCCACAGGGCCGGGTATTTCCCGTCAGGGCCCATGGGAAAGATGATGCCCTTCTGCGTTTCGGGAATCTTGCAGGAATCACCGATCATACCGGTCAATGTGTGACACAGGTTGTCGCCGGTGACGGGGTCGATGGAAGATACATAGCCGTATTCGCTCTGGGTGAAGACTTTCGCGTAGTTCAGAACGATATCCGCGATTCCTGCCACGGAAACAGCGGTGGTAATCAGTGAATAGGACAATTCAGCGATAGCTGCATTTACAGAGGACTTCCAGGATTCCCTTCGCTGGCGGTGATCCGTCTGCGAAAAGGCGGACTCGAAGTGCTTGATGCGACGGCGCAGTTCGTAAAGCTCCTCGAGAAGCGTATCCTGGGAAGGCATGGACATCGTGGTCTGTTTCTCCGGGGGAAAGGGACCTGCCCCGCCACCTGACGGAAGCAGGATCCACATACAACAGATAAATTATGCCACAAGCATTCGAAATGGTCAAGGTTGTAACATCCAACAATCACAATAAAAAGATGTGGACTGGGTCGAAAGACGACCCGTTTCCGGAAAAAGAGGACGTTGACATTTCATGGGGTTGAAGGGATTCTTATGAATGAAGCCGTATTGAGGATGGGATGACGCTTTGAAGGCCGTTGTTGAAAATACCGGGGAGATCACCGAGACCCTGCGGGGGGTCGTCAGCCGCGTGACCTACCACAACCCCGAGAGCGGGTGGTCGGTGCTGCGGGTGTCGCCTTTCGACAACCCGCACGGGCAGGAGACGGTCATCGTGCATCAGACCAAGGTGTTCGCGGGGGCCACCATGGAGTTCCATGGTTCCTGGGTCGAGCACCCCCGGTACGGCCGCCAGTTCCGGGCCACGGCCGCCATCGAGAAGAAGCCCGCCACCACGGCGGCCCTGGAGAAGTACCTGGGGTCGGGGCTCATCCGGGGGGTGGGGCCCAAGACGGCCAGGAAGATCGTGGCGCACTTCGGAAAGGACACCCTGGACGTGTTCGAGGCGCACATCGAGCGGCTCACCGAGGTGCGCGGCATCGCCGACAAGAAGCTGCACATGATCCGCGACGCCTGGCGCGAGCACCGCGCCATCCGCGAAGTCATGATGTTCCTGCAGTCCCACGGCATCAGCACGCTGTTCGCCGTGCGCATCTACAAAGAATACGGCGACGACGCCATCGCCATGGTGACCGAGGACCCCTACCGCCTGGCCGATGACTTCTACGGCATCGGCTTCTTCTCGGCCGACAAGGTGGCCCTGAGCATCGGCTTGGCGCCTGACAGCCCCCGGCGCATTGCGGCCGGCATCCGCCACGTGCTGGCCGCCAGCCGCGAGTTCGGCCACTGCTACCTGACGGCCTCCCAGATCCGCGAACAGGTCAAGGAACTGCTGGGACTGGACCTGGCCGACCGCCTGGCATCACTGCTCGAAGAGATGGAGCGCGAGGGACAGCTCAAGGTGCGCCGCCTGGCCGGCGATGCCGGCGTGGCGGAGCCCTGCTACTACGCCCGCTCGCTGTACTACGACGAGCGCTACGTGGCCCGCTGGGCCGCTCGCATGAACCGGCCGGTGGCGGTGGAGCAGGAACGGGTGGCCCGCTGGGTGGAACTGTACTGCAAGGCCTCGGGACTGCAGCTCAGCGACGAGCAGGCCGCCGCGGTGCGCGAGATCGTGGGCCACGGCTTTTCCATTCTCACCGGCGGCCCCGGCTGCGGCAAGACCACCACCACGCAGGTTGTCGTCAAGCTGCTGGAGGCCATGGGCAAGAAGGTGCTGCTGGCTGCCCCCACCGGCCGGGCCGCCCAGCGCATGACCGACGTCATCGGCCGCGAGGCCAAGACCATCCACCGCCTGCTGGAGTGGCGCGTAGGGGGCTTCAAGAAAAACGAGGAAAACCCGCTCACGGTGGACTTCCTGATCGTGGACGAGTGCTCCATGCTGGACATCAATCTCACCGCCGCGCTGCTTAAGGCCCTGCCCCAGCGCAGCCAGGTGCTGTTCATCGGCGACGCCGACCAGTTGCCCTCGGTGGGCGCCGGCAATGTCTTAAGAGACCTGATCGCTTCGGGCAGGATCCCCTGTTTCCAACTCACCCGCATCTTCCGCCAGGCGCAGCAGTCGCGGATCATCGCCTACGCCCACCAGATCAACCGCGGCGAGATGCCCTACATCGACTCGCCCTTCCAGAAACCGCACATCTGGCAGCGCGGCGACGACTGCCTTTTCATCGACTCGGAAGAGGCCACCCGCGAGCAGGTGGGATTCATCGCGCGGGTGCAGAAATTCTACCGCCTGCAGGCCGATGCCCGGCAAGCGGGCGGCGGGGATGAGGCGGACAACCCTTACGAGTTTCGCGTCGACGAACCTCTGGCGCCCTACCAGGCCGAGCTGGTGATCCCGGAAAAGTTTCGCCACGTGGACCTCAACGCCGTGAACGAGGCCGGCACCCGTGCCGAGGAGTTGAAGGCGATGTTAAAGAAGGTGCACCCCTGGTCGTCGCTGCACTACGGCCTGGCAGCCTCTGACGTGGTCAGAAAACTCTACCTGGAGTGGATACCCAAGTACTACGGGAAGGACTGCGAGATCCAGATCCTCTCTCCCATGACACGCGGCAGCCTGGGCACCCTGAGCCTCAACCGCATGATCCAGGAGACCGCCAACCCGCCCCGCGAGGGCCGGCGGGAGCTCAAGGTGGGCGAGCGCGTCTTTCGCGAGGGCGACCGCGTGATCCACCGCCGCAACAACTACGACTTGGGGGTCTTCAACGGCGACATCGGCGTCATCGGCGACATCGACAACGAGCAGCTGACCTGCACGGTGGCCTTTTTCCCCGACGGCCGGGAAGTACGCTACCAGCGTGACGACATCCTGCAGCTGGACCTGGCCTACGCCATCACCATCCACAAGTCCCAGGGCAGCGAGTTCACGGCCGTCATCATCCCGGTGCTCACGCAGCACTTCAAGATGCTCTTCCGCAACCTGATCTACACGGGCCTGACCCGCGCCCGCAAACTGGCCGTGTTCGTGGGCACGCGCCGCGCCCTGGCCATGGCCGTGCGAAACCAGGACACCAGCCACCGCCAGACCGCCCTGCGAGAATTGCTGGAGCAAGGCATTTAGATTCCCCCGCCGCCGGCCCCCTGATCACTTTGTGCCTCTGTGCCTTTGCCCCTTTGTGCCTGTCCTCAATCCCCCCGGACCACCCGTTCAGGACTCCGATGTCCGGGACGTGAGCCGTTCGTAATCTTCCGCCGTATCCACATCGATCACCCCGGCCGGGTCGTCCACGGGGACGAGGTGCAGCCGGGGCCCGGGCGAGGAGAGCAGGTAACGGGGGCCCTGGTCGCCGGTCAGGGTCAGAAGGTCGGGAAACCAGCGCCGCGGAATGACGACCGGGTTGCCGCGCCGGCCCCGGTAGAGCGGCGCCACCCACTGGCCGGGGTGCCGGGCGAAGGCCGAGAGCAGGGTGTCGATGAGGCTGGCGGTCACCAGGGGCTGGTCGCCCAGCAGCACCATGACGCCGGCGCAGTCCGGCGGCACCCGTTGCAGTCCGGTATTCAGGGACGAGGCGCGGCCGCTGCGGCTGTGGGGGTTGACCACCACCGCTGCGCGGCCGAAATCGATGCTGTTTTTCAAATGCGGGGCATCTTCGCCCAGCACCACGACCAGCGGAGAGAGGTGCGACGCCGCGGCCGCCGCCACCACGTGCGCCAGCAGGGGCTTTCCGCGCAAGGGCAGGGCGAGTTTGCACTCACCCATGCGCTGGGACAGCCCGGCGGCCAGGACGATGCCGGCCACGGGCGGGACGCTGTGGGAAGGTGGGGAGGGCACCTGCCGGCCGGATTTTCCAGATCGCGCGGTCACGCTTTGCGCTGGATCTTGGGGTTGAGTTCTTCGCGCAGCCAGTCGGCGAACAGGTTGATGCCGATCACCAGCAGAAACAGGGCCGCGCCCGGAAAGAGCACCAGCCACCACATGCCGGCGTAGACGTAGTTCTTGCCGATGGCGATCATCATGCCCAGGGACGGCTCGGTGAGGGGCACCCCCACGCCCAGGAAGCTCAGGGTGGCCTCCAGCATGATGACCACGGCCAGGTCGACGGCCAGAACCACGAAGATGGCGGGAATGGCGTTGGGCAGCAGGTGCTTGACCAGCAGCCGGAAATCACCGGCGCCGGACGCTTTGGCCGCCAGGATGTAAGCTTCCTCTTTGACCTGCAGCACGCTGCCGCGCATGGTGCGCGCATACCTCACCCAGTCGGCGATGCACACGGCGATGATGACGATGAGCACCCCGCGCTGTTTGAACAGCCCCAGGAACAGAAAGGCCATCAGGGTGGTGGAAAAAGAGAAGAAGACATCCGCCAGCCGCATGGAGACCGCGTCCAGTGCCCCTCCGTAGTAGCCGGCCAGCAGCCCGATGATGATGCCGACGGTGCCGGCGATGAGCACCACCCCGAAGCCCACGATGAGCGAGGTGCGGCACCCGTAGATGATGGTGCTCAGGATGTCGCGCCCCTGGTCGTCGGTTCCCAGCAGGAAGGGCGCCGTGCCGCCCTTCATCCAGATGGGGGGCGTCAGGAAGTGCTCCAGACTGACCTTCTCCAGGTCGTAGGGGTTTTGGGGCGCGATCCAGGGCGCGAAAATGGCCGCCAGGACGAAGACCAGCAGCAGGAAACTCCCCACCAGGGCGGAGGGGTCGCGCACAAAGTCGTGCAGCAGCCGTGATTTCAGCGTGCCCTTAGTCATATCGGATCTTCGGGTTTAAAAAGGCGTAGAGAATGTCCACGATGATGTTCAGGCTCAGGATGATGAGAGCCGCCAGCATGATGTAGGTGACGATCACCGGCTGGTCGCCCTCGTATATGGACGTCAGCAGCAGGTTGCCCATGCCCGGCCACTGGAATATGGTCTCGGTGACGATGGAAAAGGCGATCAGTTCGCCGAACTGCAGCCCGGTGATGGTCACCACCGGAATGAGCACGTTTCGCAGGGCGTGTTTGAAGATCACCTTGCGGGGCGGCAGCCCCTTGGCCCAGGCGGTCTTGATGTACTCTTCGGTCAGCACCTCGCGCATGCCCGCCCGGGTCAGGCGCAGCAGCACCGCCAGCTGGTACATGCCCAGGGTGAAGGCCGGCAGGATCAGGTGCTTGATGCCGCTCACGGTGGCCAAACCGGTGCGCCAGAAGCCGACGGTGACCGTCTCCCCGCGGCCGAAGGGCGGCAGCACCCCCAGGTAGACGGCGAAGACCCCGATGAGCAGGATGCCCATGAGAAAGGTGGGCATGGAGATGTTGACCAGCGAGCCGGCCATGATCAGCCGGTTTCGAAAGGCATAAGGTTTCAGGGACACCAGCACCCCCAGGCCTACGCCCAGGGTGAAGGCGATCAGGATGGCCGTCAGGGCCAGCTCGGCCGTGGCCGGGAAGCGCTCCAGGATCAGGTCCAGGGCCGGCGAGCGGCTCACGTAGGACTTGCCGAAGTTGCCGTGGGCGGCGTTGACGATGAACTTGGCGTACTGAACGTAAAAGGGCTTGTCCAGGCCGTAGGCCTTGCGCACCTCCTCGCGCTCCTGTACGGTGGCGTACCTTCCGGCCAGGGTCAGCACGGGGTCGCCGGCGTACATGAAAATCACGAAGCAAATGAACGAGACGGCCAGCAGGACGACGACGCCTTGGATCAGTCTGCGTGAGATGTAGGTGATCATGCGTTTTGGCCGGGGACCGGCAACATCCCGCCGGTCCCCGCCTTGTTTCCCTATTTAGAGATCTCCTTGAACACCATCCAGCGGTCCGGCCGGGGCTGGAACTGGATGCCCTTGCCTTTCTGGATGGCGTAGATGTCTTCCTGGTAGTGCAGCGGAATCCAGGCGATCTTGTCGGCCATGGCCATCTTGTTGAGGTCCTGCATGACCTTGAGGCGCTTCTGCTGGTCAACGATGCTGGCCGTGGACTCCAGCAGACGGTCGATGTCGGGATCGCTGAAGCGCGTGCCGTTCCAGGAGCCGAAGCCTCTTTCCTTGTCGTAGGTGTGGATCAGCTTGAAATAGGTGCGCGCCATGTCGAAGGCGCCGTCGAACCACCCGATGAGGTAGAAGCTGTGCTTGCCCTGGTTGACCTCCGGGAAAAAGATGGACTTGGGTTTCACGTCCAGGTTGACCTTGATGCCCACCTTGGCCAGGTAGCGGGCCACGGACTCGGCGATCTTCTCGTCCTGCACGTAGCGGTCGTTGGGGCCGGCCAGGGTGATTTGGAAGCCCTTCTCGTAGCCGGCCTCCTTCAGCAGCTTTTTAGCCATTTCAGGATTGTATTTCAGGCGCTGGAGGGTCGGGTTGTAGCCCAGGGTGGCCGGGTCGCAGATCTGGGCCGCTGGCGCGGCGTGGCCCCGCATGATCTTTTCGATGATCTCGTCCTCGTTGATGGCCATGTAGACGGCCTTGCGCACGCGGATGTCGGCCGGTGGCGTGCCCGGCTTGTTGCCCAGCGCCAGAAAAATGGAGCGGCGGGCGGGCCGGGTGATGACCTCCAGCTTCTTGTTCTGGGTGACCTTTTCGTATAGCTCTACCGGCACCCCCGAGACGATGTCGGCCTGTCCCGACACCAGGGCGGCAAAACGCGTGGAAGACTCGGTGATGGGTCGCAGCTCCACCTTTTTTATGGGTGGGGCGCCTTCCCAGTAATCTTCGTTGGCCGCCAGCTTGAGATAGGAACCCTTGACCCACTCGACCAGCTTGTAGGCGCCGGTGCCGATGGGTTTGGCCGACACGTCCCCGGGGTCGCGGCCTTCAGTAGACTCCTTGTCCATGATGTAGAGTTGGTGGAGGTTGTTGGCAAACCACTGGATGGGTTCTTTGGTCTTGATGACCACGGTGTAGTCGTCGATGATGTCGATGGAGGCGATGGACTTGCCGGTGTTGATGAACTCAGAGGCCTCCGGGTCGCTCAGGCGCTCGAAGGTGAACTTGACGTCCTGGGCGGTGAAAGGGTTGCCGTTGTGAAACTGGACGCCCTTGCGCAGGTAGAACTTCCAGGTGAGCAGGTCGGGGTGCTCGTAGCGCTCCGCCAGGGCTGGCGCCAGCTCACCGGAGGGGCCCTTGCGCTGCAGAAGGCCGTCGAAGAAGTTGGCCATCACCGACAGGTTGGAGTCCGCGTCGGAGCCGTGGGGGTTCATGGTGCGCGGCGGGGAGTCCACGGCCACTACCAGGGACGAGGCCCCCAGGGCCTGGCCGCCGAAGCCGAACACAGCCGCCACTAGAATGGCCACTGTCGTTACGAGAAAATTTCTTTTCATGGCAAACCTCCTTCTGGTTGACGGTTCATATGGGTTGTCCTTTTCCCTCAAAACAGGTGGCAGGCCACGTGGTGCTGCCCTCCTGTGTTCTTCAGTTCGGGCCGCACCCGATCGCATTCTTCGCGGCGATAGGCGCAGCGGGGGTGAAACGCGCAGCCCGACGGCGGATGGATGGGGCTGGGAACGTCGCCCTTGAGGATGATCCTCTTCTTGACTTTCCTGGGGTCGGCCACCGGGATAGCGGACAGCAGCGCCCGGGTGTAGGGGTGTTTGGGGTCGGTGTACAGGTCCCGGTAGGAGGCCGTCTCCACGATGTGCCCCAGGTACATGACGGCGATGCGGTTGCACAGGTGCTCCACCACGGCCAGATCGTGGGAGATGATGATGTAGGACAGACGGAACTCCTCCTGCAGGTCGATGAGCAGGTTGATGATCTGGGCCTGGATGGAGACGTCCAGGGCCGAGATGGGTTCGTCGCCGATGACCAGCTTGGGATTGAGGACCAGGGCCCGGGCGATGCCGATGCGCTGGCGCTGCCCGCCGGAGAACTCGTGGGGGTAGTGCCGGCCCTGTTCCGGCGTCAGCCCGACCTTCTCCAGCAGGTAGGCGATGCGCTCGGCGCGTTCGGCCCCCCTGTAGAGGCCGTGGATCTCCAGGGGGTCGCTGAGGATCTGGTTGACCGTCATGCGCGGGTTGAGCGAAGAGTAGGGGTCCTGGAAGATGATCTGGATTTCGCGCTTGAGGGCGCGCAGCCGGGCCTTGCCGGCCCGCGTGACGTCGCCGCCCCTGAAGACCACCCTGCCGGCGGTGGGTTCGATCAGCCGCATGATGGCCAGGCCCGTGGTGGTCTTGCCGCAGCCGCTCTCGCCCACCAGGCCGAGGGTTTCGCCCCTCTCCAGCGTCAGTGAAACCCCGTTGACGGCGTACACGTGACCCACGGTGCGGGACAGCAGCCCCTTCTTGATGGGAAAGTGCACATCCAGATTTTCGACCGTCAGCAGCGGTTCCACCTTTGTCTCCTTACGGGTAAAGCCAGCAGCGCGTCCGGTGTTCGCCCGCCAGGACCTTCATGGAAGGCATGGCCTGCCGGCAGACGTCCATGGCCTGCGGGCAGCGCGGACAGAAACTGCACCCCTCCGGCAGATCGTAGAGGCTGGGGACGATACCGGATATCTCCTGCAGCCGTTGGCGGCCCTGCCGGGCTCTCTGGCCCAGCTTGGGGATGGATTTCAGGAGCCCCCGCGTGTACGGGTGGGCCGGGTTTTCGAAGATCTCCACGGTGTCGCCTTCTTCCACCACCTTGCCGGCGTACATGACCACGATGCGCCGGGCGATTTCGGCGATCACCCCCAGGTCGTGGGTGATCATGATGATGGCGGTGTCGTAGTCCTCCCGCAGCTGCATCATGAGGTCCAGGATTTGGGCCTGGATGGTGACGTCCAGGGCCGTGGTGGGCTCGTCGGCGATCAGGATCTCGGGGTTGCAGGCCAGGGCCATGGCGATCATGGCCCGCTGGCGCATGCCGCCCGACAGCTGGTGGGGGTACTCGCGCACCCGTTTTTCTGGCGCCGGTATCTGGACTCTTCTGAGCATCTCGATGGACCGCTCCCGGCTCTGATTCCGAGACAGCTTCTCGTGCAGCATGAACATCTCCGAGATCTGGTCACCGATGGTGAACACGGGGTTCAGCGACGTCATGGGCTCCTGGAAGATCATGGAGATGCGGTTTCCCCGGATCAGGCGCATCTGGGGCATGGAGAGCCCGCAGATGTCGGTGCCGTCGAAGAGGATCTGTCCGTGCACGATCCTGCCGGGCGGCTCCGGGATCAGGCGCATGATGGACTGCGCCGTGACGCTTTTGCCGCAGCCCGACTCCCCCACGATGCCCAGCACTTCGGCCCTGTCGAGGTGAAAGGAGACGTCGTCCACCGCCTTGGCCACACCCTCGAAGGTGAAGAAGTAGGTGGTAAGTTCCTGGACCGTGAGCAGGTGGTCGTTGTTCATCGTCCTTTCACTGGCGGGCCGTCTCCTGTGGCCGGGTGGTGGCAGCCGGCCGGGAACTCAGCCCTCTTGCGGTTCGGGAAGGTTGAAGCGCTCCCGGTAGGCCGCGTTGTCGATCATGGGCGGCCGCTCGTGGCCGGCGAAGCGGTAGGTCTCCGGGTAGTAGTCATCGCCCTGCAGGGCGTACTGGATCATCTCGTTGAAGAGCTTGGTGTGCAGTTCGATGTGGCCGCGCTCGGCGATGCGCCGGATGAAAGTCTGCAGGATGACGAAGGACATCTTTCCCAGGGCCTTGGTGCTCTGGTTGCGGTGGATGCGCCGGTCCAGGTCCACTTGGGCGATGACGTCCAGGCCCCACTTCTCGCTGATGTCCAGGATCATGCTGGTTTCGATGCCGTAGCCGATGGGGAAGGGGATTTTTTCAAATACTTCGCGATAACCGGCGTACTCCCCGGACAAGGGCTGGATCAGCTGGGTGAGTTCCGGGAAGAACAGCGAGAATAGCGGGCGCACCACCAGTTCCGTCACCCGCCCGCCGCCCGTGGGGCGCAGCTTCTGGTCGCCCTCGGCGATGGGCCGGTCGTAGAAGGCCTTGCAGTACTTGATGTGGTCGTAGTAGAGCAGCGGGGCTACCAGGGCGTAGACGAAACGGTGGTGGACGTTTTTAATGTCCGCATCCAGGTAGACGATGATGTCGCCCTTGGTGATGTACAGGGCCTTCCACAGGTTTTCGCCCTTGCCCCTGTAGTCGCCCAGGTCCGGCAGGATGTCCGTGGCCATGTAGACGTCGGCCCCGTACTGCGCCGCGATCTCCAGGGTGCGGTCCTGGGAGCCGGAGTCCACCACCACGATCTCGTCGATGAGCGGGTGGCGCGTCATCAGCTCGGATTTCATGATGACGATTTCCTTGGCGATGGTCTTTTCCTCGTTGAGCGTGGGCAGGCACAGGGAGATGGTCACGCCGCGCCGTTCTTTAAGTTCCACCAGCCGTTTCAGGTCGCTGAACTGGGAGTGGTGGAAGGTGTTTTTCTGGAGCCACTGGTTATTCATCGCAGACCCCGCTGTCCATGGCCGAGATGACGCCCACGATCTGGGCGATGCCCCTGTACATGGGAACCAGTCGTGCCCGGGCGTTTTCCTGGTACTTGTTCTTGCCCCTGGTGATCCCCAAAGTAACGGCCGGGATGCCGCGGGCCAGCATGATGGACAGTTCGGATTCGCTGGCTTCGCTGACCGGCTCGAGCCCCAGGGCTTCCATGACGGCTACGGCGGCCTTGACCAGGGGGTGGTTGAATTTCAGGCGGGCGGCGTGCAGGCTGCTGACGATGTCCAGGCTCAGGGTGGCGTCGAACTCCTGGTTGAGTTCGCCGACGATATCCCTGATTTCCGTGAAGAGGGTCTTTACCATCTCCATGGAATCGCTGTGGATCTCCAGGCCGATGCTGCCCTGCTGGGCCAGCCGCCCGTGGGTGACGCCGGCGTTCACTTGGCCGATGACGATGCGCGACCGGGGGCGCTGGGGCACCCCGATGCCCAGTATCTGGTTGATCAGCTCGTTCAGAATCAGGATTGCGTTGGGGCGGTTGCGCTCGGCGAATTTCGAAGCTCTCTGGACCGTGCACGCGATTTCGCAGCGGATCATGCCGTCGGAGTAGTAGTTCAGGCGCCCCAGTTCCACGCCCTCGATGCTGATGGCGGCACGGATGGGCGTGGCCCAGGTTTTGAGCAGGTGGCGGATGCCGCTCAGGTTGCCGCGGCCCAGGGACCGGGTGACGCCGGCCAGCACGATGTCGGACTGGAAGCGCAGGTCCAGGGCCCGGAAGATCTCGGGCATGGAGGCCAGTACGCCCACCCCCAGGGAGTTGTCCAACAGGCCCGGCCCCTCGATGGTGTTCTGGCCCACGGTGAAGTTGTAGATCATCTCGCGGTCGAAGAAGGTGTCCAGGTGGGCCACCAGGAAGATGGGCGGCTTGGCGGGGTCGGTGCCCCGGATGATGCCGATGGGGTTGTTGTAGGCGTCGGCGGTGGCCTCGTCCACCTGGGCGTCTATGAGGCGCTCCAGGAAGGCCTTGGCCCGGGGCCCCTCCTTGAAGGTGGGCGCCGGGATCTGCCCCAGCAGCACGATGTTCGAGATGATGATCTCCCGGATGGTTTCGATCTTTTCGACGTATTGCGGTATCTTTTTCAGATCCACCGAGGAGCACGTGTTCAAGGGGACGGCCTCCGCACAGCGGTTTAATGTCATGATGCACCGGACGATGTAACAGGATACAGAAAAACGGCGCCGGCGGTCAAACAAAAAATCGGCGGCGGAGGCCTCAGCCGCCGGCCGGGGGGCTTTCGAAATGAGCCGCCAGCTGCAGCAGGTCGGTGACCACCAGGTCGGGGGTGCGGTCCCGGCAGGCCGGGTCGTCCTCCCGCAGGCGCAGCGAGCGCCGGTCGCCGGCGAACAGTGCCGTGGCAAAGCCGGTGTCGGCCGCCGGCAGCACGTCGTTGCGCATGTCGTTTCCCAGGTACACCACGCGCCCCGGGGAGAGGCCGCGCGCCGCCAGCCCTGCGGCCGCCATTTCGAACAGCCGCCGCGACGGCTTGGCCACGCCATACCGAAAGGAGAAGAAGGTCAGGCGCGGGTCGATGCCCAGGCGCCCCAGGCAGGCGCCCAGGAACCAGTGAAACAGGTAGGGCGTGTAGAACTGGGCGTTGGAGACGATGCCCATGACCATGCCGTGCTCGCGGCACAGGGCCAGCAGTTCGGCCAGGTGCGGCATGGGATAGACCGGGTTGACGATGCACTCGTACTCCACGGCGAAGCGCCGCGCCTGCCGCAGGTCCGCAAACCCCAGCAGGTCCCTCCAGGTGCGCTCGATGCGGATCTCGGGAAAGTCCACGCCGCGGGCCCTCATCCGGCGGTGTTCCTCCAGCACGCGGGCCTTGAGGTCCGCAAACAGCGCCACGGGGTCCCGGGGCCGGCCGTAGCGCGCCAGCAGGTCGCGGAGCAGGTCCGCCCGCTGCCCGCCCGCGTCTGCGGCCCCGATGTCGCCCGAGCCGCTGACGAACAGCGTACCGTAGATGTCGAACAGCACCCCGGCCGCTGGCCGCTCAAGCCTTCCCGACGGCGTCACACCGGTGTCGATGGGGGCCAGGGGATGAAGGTACCTGGAAACCAGCGTCTTTGGTATCATAAAATTTGTGCCTTGTGCCTCTGCCCCTTCTGCCTCAGCCTGCGGCAAAGGCCCATTTTTCAAGGCAGCACGGGGAGAGAGTTTTCAGTTGCCATCGTATGCCCGCCACTTGAGCAGGCTGAAATTCTGCGGATCGAAGAAGAGATCCAGCAGCTTGCGCTTGTCGATGCGCTGGCGCACGGGCCGCTGCACGACCTGGCGGTAGACGGACAGCAGGCGCCGGCCGTAACGGGACAGGTCGTAGTGCTCGCGCACCACGCGGCGGTTGTGGGTGATGCGTTCGGGGCCGGGGGTCCAGCGGGCGCGGTCGGCCAGCGCGGGGTTTTGGGCCGCCAGTTCTTTCCGGGCGCCGGGGTCGGAGAGCAGGTGTGCGATGACCTGGCGCTGGGCGGCCTCGTCGAGCAGGCCGAAGTCCAGGCGGCCGCGGCGCCGGAAGGCCTGCTCGGCCGCGGCCGTGCGCCGCGCCGGGGCCGGGATGCCGAAGCTGCCGGCGGCGGCCCGCACGGCGGCGCGCCACTTTTCGAAGAAGGCCCGCCGGTCGAACCAGTCCAGGGGCACTTCCAGGTGCGGGTAGAGGTGATCCAGGCGCAGGCCGTTTTCGGTGAAGTCGCGGCAGATCTCGGGGATCACGCGGCCCCACAGGGGCTTTGCGTAGAGCCAGGGCTCGGTGTAGCAGAAGCCGAAGCCCTCGGTGATGCTGGTCGTCAGGATCAACCGCGAGTCGGCCACCAGGGGCGCGAAGTCGCGGTCCAGGCCGGCCTCGAAGACCGCCGGCAGGCCGTTGGCGGCCGCGAAGGCCTTCCAGTCCCGGTAGCTCTGCATGTCGGCCGGGCTGTTGGGCGGCAGGGTGACGGCCAGCTGCCAGCCGCTCTCGAAGAACAGGCTCAGCAGCAGGGCCTCGCCCACGTTCTTGCGCCGGATGGCGCGCACCGGGTAGAGCACCCGCGGCGGGTGTTCCTCGGGTCGCCCGGCCGCGTCGGGCGCCACCACCGCGTTGGGGATCAGGTGCAGGCCTTCCGGGCGCAGGCCGGCGCGCAGCAGCCGTTCGTGGTCGCGGGAGTTGATCACCCCGTAGTGGCAGTCGGCGGGGTAGTCCTGCCGGAAGTAGACGTGGGGCCGGCCGTCCTCGGCGAAGTCGTGGACGTGCACGAACAGGCGCATGCCGCGCCGCTGCAGCCGGGATAGGATGTCCAGCAGGTCGCGGTTCTTGGCCATCAGGGCGTTGTGCACGTGCAGCACGTTGCAGCCGTCGGGCCAGCGGGAGAAGACGGCTTCTTCCACGGCCAGGGCCACGGCCGCCGGCGTCTGCCGGCCCGGCCGTTCGGTGTCGTAACCCAGCTCCGGTACCACGGCCACGGGGCAAGGGATGGGCTCTGGCGGCGGTGCGCCGCACAGCAGCATGTACTCGCAGCGGTCCGCCAGCGCCGTGACCTGCTGGCGGATGACGGTGGTCACCCCGCCTCGCTTGAGGTGGAAGTGCAGCAGCGCGATCTTCATCACGGCCGGCGCCTATGGCTGCCCGGTTTCATCGGCGTCGCGCTCCTCGAAACTCTCCAGGATTTCGAAGAAGCAGCGCTTCTCGGCGGTGTTGAAGCGCTCATCGATGCCGTAGGGGTACGCGATGACCGCCGAGGCGGCGATGTCCAGGCAGGCGGCCAGCAGGGAGTCGCGCACCTGGTGGCGCAGCGCCTCGTCGGAGGTGGCCAGGCGCACGGGCGCCACCAGCTCCCGCAGGGTGTGCAGCAGCCCGGGGTCGGGGCGCGCGGACAGGAAGCGGTCGACGAAGCGGCGCGCCTGCGCCATGGTGAGCACCTCGTAGCCGCTCATGCGGTTGAGGCGCTCGACGTGCTGCCGCAGGAAGTTTTCCAGGATGTCGATTTCGCCGGGCTGGGCCCTGCCGTCGGCCCAGATCATCTCGATCAGCGGGATGATGTCCATCAGGTAGACGTCGGCGCCCTCGATGCCGTGGCGGCGCAGTTCCGCCAGGGCTTCGCGCCGGGTCAGGCGGGGGGATTCAGCGGTCATGGGATTCTCCTTGCTGGCGGTTTTCGGTCAGCACGCGTGACAGTTGGTCGGGGTCGGTGGTGGGCAGTCGGCAGACGTGGTTGCGGCACACGAAGGCCGTGGCCCGGCCGCCGGCCCCTGTCCGCCTGCCGCCGCCGGGCCACAGGGCAGGGGAAGTGTTTCGGTCCTCAGTCATTTTCCAGCACTTCCCTGATTTTGGCCGACAGGGTGTTCAGGCTGAAGGGTTTCTGGATGAAGCCGTTGCAGCCGCGCGCCAGGATTTCTTCGGCCTCGCCGTTCAGGCTGTACCCGCTGGAGAGAATCACGCGCACGTCGGGATCGATGCGCCTGAGCCGGTCATAGACCTCTCCGCCGCCCATATCCGGCATGATCAGGTCCAGGATGACCAGGTCGATGTCCTGCCCGCGGCAGGAGTACACATCGACGGCCTGCCGCCCGCTGGATGCGGACAGCACCCGGTAGCCCAGTTTCCGCAGCATTTCGCCGCCGACGTTGACGATCATTTCCCTGTCATCCACCAGCAGGATGGTCCCCGGCCCCCCGACGAGGAGCTCACCGGCTTCCGCGGCCGCCGGAACCTCCTTATCCGATGCCGGCAGACAGACGGCAAAGGTCGTGCCCCGGCCCTTTTCGCTGTAAACGTTGATGAAGCCGCCGTGGTTTTTGACGATGCCGTACACCGACGCCAGTCCCAGTCCGGTACCACGCCCCATCTTGCGGGTGGTGAAAAAGGGCTCGAAGACCTTCTGGACGGTGGACTTGTCCATGCCCACGCCGGTGTCGGTGACGGTGATGCGCACGTAGCGGCCGGGCGGGACCTCGTAAGGGTAGTCGTAGTCGGGCCCGATGGTCACATTTTCGGTCTCCACGAACAGGTCGCCGCCGCCGGGCATGGCCTGCCGGGCGTTGACGTACAGGTTCATGAGCACCTGCTTTATCTGTCCCTGGTCCGTCTCGGTGGTCCACAGATCCCCGGCCAGCCGCTCGTGCAGGGTGACCTCGGCGTAGGTTCTCCTGAAGAGGCTGTTCTGAGCGCGAACGAGGCTGTTGACATCGGTGGGCTTGACTTCGTAGCGCCCGCCGCGGGCGAATCCGAGCAGCTGCCGCGTGAGATCGATGCCGTTCTGCACGTACTTTTCGATGTTGCGGATGCGCTCGTAGGCCGGATCCGACGGCGGGATGTCCATCAGGGCCAGCGACACGTTTCCCAGGATGCCCATGAGCAGGTTGTTGAAGTCGTGGGCGATGCCGCCGGCCAGGGTACCGATGCTTTCCATGCGCTGGACTCTCTGAAACTGCTCTTCGAGTCTTTTCTGGTGGGAAATATCGCGCAGGAAATTGAGCGTGGCCGGTTTGTCCCGCCAGTTGACGGACACGATGGCGGCCTGAACCCACCGTTTTTCGCCGGCCCCGTTGACGATGCGGAAGGTACAGGGTTGCGGCTGGTGCAGCGGATCGGCGGGAGCGTCGTGATAGGCGGCCAGCATCTGGCGGTCGTCGGGGAAAACGAAATCCCTGAAGGAGGTGCGCACCAGTTCCTGCATGTCGCAGCCCAGCAGTTCGGTGGTACGCCGGTTGGCAAATTTGATCTGCTGTTCGTGCAGCACGAAGATGGCGTCGCTGGCGTTTTCAAACACCAGGCGGTATTTCTGCTCTGATTCGCGCCGTTCTTCTTCGATCTTGCGGCGTTCGGCCAGTTCCGCCTGCAATTGCTGGGTGCGGGTTTGCAGGGTGTTCAGCTGCGAAAGGTGTTCTTTCATGATGTCTTCAACGCCATTTTTAGTAAGGGTGCAGTAGCGTGCGGCCATTCCAGGAACAATATCGGGCGTATAACTGGCCAACCATCTTAATTGTCCCGGCGCCATATGTCAAATCCAGCTTCTGGTGGCTCCTGAAAGTCTCCTTTTCCGGGTTTTCTTGAAATCGGTCAACAGGGTTGTCAATGCCGCCGTGAACCCTTATATTAATAGGCTATTGTAAATCACTAACGCGGGCGATGCCCGCAACCCAGTGGAGCCCGGGGTGTGTTTCGGTGGAG
>CAYUAQ010000031.1:0-33655 GCA_964442705.1 uncultured Desulfobacteraceae bacterium | reverse complement strand
GTCCAAGGCCGGCATGGCCATCATGGGCATCGGTGTCTCCAGCGGTGAAAACCGTGCGCTGGATGCGGCCGAAAAGGCCATTTCCCATCCGCTGCTGGAAGACATCGCCATCGCCGGCGCCAAGGGCGTGCTGATGAACATCACCAGCTCCAGCGATCTGACAATGGAGGAGATGACCGAAGCCTCCGAGCGCATCTACGAAGAGGTCGGTGAGGATGCCGAGATCATATGGGGCGCGGTGGTGGACGACAGCCTGGGCGACGAGATGCGCGTCACGGTGATCGCCACGGGCATCGGCTCGGGGCCGGCCGGATTGAGCACCCCGGGAAAGATAAAGCCGGTAACTGCGGTGGCGACTGGCGCGACTTCTGTCGAACGACGGGAGGAGGCGCCCTTGCGGGGCAAAATCCGCGATGTCACGCCGGAAGATCTGGAGGTGGCGGTCAACTATGACGAACCTACCTTCATTCGCCGCAAGAAGGCGGTGGGAGAGGAATCCGGCGGCATGTACCGCGGCTATAAGGGGCTGGTCATTGACAACGACGATCTGGATGTGCCAACCTTTCTGCGGAAAAAGGCCGACTGAGCACCCGCGCCCCCTGAGGCGGCGGGTGTGCCGGCAGGGCCGCAACCCGACAGAAGGCGGAGCCGCGATCCATGTCCCGCAGACGTGCCAAAGGCCGTTGGCAGCCGACCGCTGACGAACAGGGGGTCGTGCGCAAGCGTTGGCGTAACCGCCTCCGTACCGCGCTGGTTTTTCCCAACACCTATGCGGTGGGCATGTCCAACCTGGGGCTGCAGAGCGTTTACGCACTGCTCAACGACATGCAAGACGTGGTCTGCGAACGCGTCTTTCTGCCGTCGCCGGATCAAGGCGGCGGGGAGACCATCCGCAGCCTGGAGTCCGGGGCCCGGCTGGATGAATTTGACATCATCGCTTTTTCGGTTTCCTTTGAAAACGACTACATCAACATTCTGGATGTGCTGGCAGGGGCGCAGCTCCCCCTGGCATCTGAACAACGAGGAAACCCCCACCCCCTCGTGGTGGCTGGGGGAGTTGCCTGTCAGCTCAACCCGGAACCTATCGCGGACTTCATCGACTGCTTCCTGATCGGCGACGCCGAGGTGCTGCTTCCCCGTTTTATCCACCGGATAGAACGGGGGAGGCCGCGCCGAGAGCAGCTCCTAGACTTGGCGCGCCGTGTGCCCGGTGTTTACGTGCCGGCCTTTTTCCGGACGGATTACCACAGTGACGGCACCCTGGCTGCCACCACCCCTACCTGTGACATCCCTCCCACCGTAAAGCGGGTCTACCTGGAGGATATTTCCGAGAAACCCACCTGCACGGCCGTCGTCACGCCCCACACCGCCTTTGGCCAACGCTACCTTGTGGAGGTGGGGCGCGGGTGCCCCCACGGCTGCCGGTTCTGCAGCGCGGGGTTCATCTACCGACCGCCGCGCTTCAGGTCGCTGGCGGTGCTGGACCAGGCGCTTCAAGAGGGCGGCGCCCTGACCGGCGGCGTCGGTCTGGTGGGCGCCGCCGTGTCGGACCTGCCCCATCTGGCGGAGTTGTGCCGGCGCGCACTGGACCGCGGCACACGCCTTTCCTTCAGTTCCCTGCGGGCCGATGCCCTGACCCCCCGGCTCATAGAGGTGCTGGCCAGGAGCGGCACGAAAACCGCCACCCTGGCACCCGATGCCGGATCCGAGCGCATGCGCCGCGTTATCAACAAGGGGCTCAGCGAGGAGGACATCGTCGCCGCGGCCCGGGACCTGGTGACCGGTGGCATTCCCAACCTCAAACTGTACTTCATGGTCGGCCTGCCCACCGAAGGCGATGAGGACGTGGCGGCCATCGTGTCTCTGACCAAGCGGATCCGCCATGCCTTCCTGAAATCCAGCCAGGCCCGCGGCCGCATGGGACATATCACACTGAGCATCAACTCGTTTGTTCCCAAACCGGTGACGCCCTTTCAGTGGGCGTCCATGGACAGTGTGGCGCAGCTCAAGGCCAAGATCCGTTGCATCCGATCCGACCTGGCCCGCGTGCCCAACGTGCGGGTGCACGGCGACATTCCGCGCTGGGCCCATGTGCAGGGGCTCCTCGCCCGGGGAGATCGGCGGGTGGGGCGCCTGCTGCAGGCCGCTTTTGAAAAGCGGGGCAACTGGTCGGCGGCCTTCAAGCAGGCGCCGCTGAATCCCGATTTTTACACCCTGCGGGAACGGGGCGCCGACGAACGCTTCCCCTGGGAGTTCATCGACCACGGGGTGCGGCGTTCTTTCCTGCGGCGGGAATACCAACGCGCCCTCGAGGCCAGATCTTCGGCGGCCTGTCCCATGATCCCATGCGACGGCTGCGGCCTCTGTCGGGAGGAATCCCCATCTGCGGAAGGCATTGACTCTTCATAAAAAAATCTTGAAAGCCGGTCAGGGTTGTGGTACGCAATTCACCTTGCAGTGCCGTTAGATGCAGGTAGCGTGCGCACGCTTTTTCCGGAAAACCCGACGCTTGATTCGAGAGGAGAGAAGATGGGTTCACAAAAGGAACTGCGGTTCGCCTACGGCCTGGCGATCGTACTGTTCGTCGTGGGTGCATTCAGCTATGCCGCCTTTTCCCGCAACCCCCCCGACCCGCCCCTGCGCATGATGTACAAAGTCGCTGTCGGAAACGTGCTCTTCGATCATAAAACCCATGCCGATGTACCGGGCGTGGGACTTACCTGTAAGGACTGCCACCACCACCCCCTCGAAGAAGATACCGATACCCGTGCTTGCGGGGATTGCCATCTGGTCAAGGAAAGCAAAACACCGGCCAAGGCCTGCCTGGACTGCCACGAGGCCGATGAAATCGAAGATCAGGAAATGCTCAAGGAAGGCGATGCCTTTCACGCCCAGTGCATCTCCTGCCACCAGGATTTCGGGGCCGGGCCGGTGGAGTGTGCCGGCTGTCATACAAAATAGAAAGGCCTAAAGGGGCAAAGGCACAGCGGCACAACGCTTAAGAAAACGTGAGGGTTATGTCATTTTAAAAAGCAGAATAGCAGAACACGAAAATCATTATCATCAGAAAAAAATGCCGCCCCGGCGGTTGGGGCGTTAACGTCAACACAAAGAGACCATTGAGTCCATCGCAGGTCTCCACAGCAAAGTAAGGGTTTGGATATGATAAAGCGATCCCTTTTCGGTCTGGCAACGCCCCTGTTCGCATATGACCCGCCTCCTCGGCCGCCTGCCGATCCCCTGAATATCCCGCTCTTCCGAACCATTTCCCTATACATCGAGAAGCCTTTTGAGTCGGTTTCCACGGTAACGTTAAAACCCGGGGAAACCGTGCGCGCCGGGCAGCTTTTGAAGCTGGCGCCGGAAGACGCCGTGGGGACGGTATCGCCGGTGGCCGGCAGGGTGGCGGCCATCGAACCTTACAGCGGTGATTTCGGCCGACGTTTTACCCGGCTGACCATCGAGGCGGACCCTGAAGGACCCGCGGACGATGCTTTTGCCGCCATAGCCGCCGAACCCACCCTGCAGGGATTGATTCAGTATCTTTCCGACAGCCCGGGTGCACCGCCGCTGCCGTTGCTGGCCGGCGAGGAGCCGGACATCGACACCATCGTGATCAGCGGAATGGACAGCGACCTGCTGGTGGCCACCGGCCAGTATGTCATGGAAAATCGCATTGAAGATGTGAAGAAGGGGATTGCCGTTCTCAAGCAGGTGGCCGGGGAAAGGCGCATCGTGGGAGTGGTTCCCAGGGATCGTATCCAGGGCTACGGCCATCTGGGCGCCGAGTTCAAAGCTGCCGATGCCTGCCATCCGGCCGGTATTCCCGTGAAGATCATGCACGATGTTTTCGGGCGCACGGTTCCCGCCGGCCAGCGGGTCGAAGATGTGGGCGCCGCCTTTTTCCGGGCCGAGGCCGTGGCCGCTCTGGGCCGCAGTGTGGCCGAGGGCCGGGTTTACATGCGCAAGCTGATCACCGTCATCGACAAACAGGGCCGTAGCCGCATGGTGACAGCCGTTATCGGAACGCCCTTTAAAGCCATTCTCGAGGACTGCGGTATTCAGGTGGGAGACTACGACAGCCTGATCGTGGGCGGCCCCATGACCGGCGTGGCTGTGTACAGCACCGACCACCCGGTGCAGGCCGGCACCGATGCTATCATGGTGCAGGACAGCGCCGACGTGCCGCTTTCCTCCGATTATCCCTGCATCAACTGCGGTGAGTGCATCCGCATCTGCCCGGTAAACGTGCCGGTGAACATGCTGGTTCGCTTCCTGGAAGCCGGGCAGTACGAAAGCGCGGCCGAGGAATACGACCTTTACTGCTGCATCGAGTGCGGGCTGTGCAGCTTCGTGTGCCCTTCTCGCATCCCCATATTCCAGTACATCCGACTGGCCAAATACGAACTTGAGCGGATCAAAGCACTGGAGGCCGAGAATGATTAATCAGAACAAGCTCATCGTCTCGCATGCCCCCTACTGGCACAACGGCAGCGGGATCGCCGAACGCAGCTACAACGTCATGGGGGCGGCCCTGCTGGCGGTACTGGCCGGGTTCATGCGCTACGGAATGCCGGCGGTGGGTGTGGTGTGCCTCTCCGTTTCCATGGCTATCTTCTGGGAACTGGCCTACACACGGCTGACCAAGATGCCCGACACCATCGGGGACGGCAGTGCGGCCATGGTGGGCCTCCTACTGGCCATGATGCTGCCGGCCACCGCGACGTGGTGGATCGTAGTGGTGGGCACTTTTCTGGCCGTCATCATCGGCCGGCAGATTTTCGGCGGCATCGGCAGCAACGCCTTCAACCCGGCCGTGCTGGCCACGGCCATTCTGATCATCTCATGGAAGGAGCATTTCAATTTCGACGGGGCTTACGTGGCTTACAATTTCGACTTTCTGGCGCGTTATCCGCTGGGTATGCTGAAAAATTTCGGCCCCCAGGGGGTGTCGCATTACAGCCTGATGGATCTTTTCATCGGCCGACAGGTGGGCGGCATTGGCGCCGGCTGCGGCCTGGCCCTGGTGCTGGGCGGTATATATCTGATGCTGCGCGGCTTCATCCGCTGGGAGGTGTCGGTGTCTTTCCTGGTGGGGGTGTTCATCACCGCCCAGATATTCAATATGGTCAATCCGGACCGTTTCGCCGGCCCCATGTTCCATATCCTCACCGGATACACCCTGCTGGCGGCTTTTTTCCTGTTGACTGAAGACTCTTCCTCACCGGTCAATCCCCTGCCCATGGTCATCTACGGCCTGGGCGGCGGTTTGCTGGTGGTGCTGATCCGCAATATCGGCGCCCACACCGACGGGACCTTATACGCGGTGCTCACCATGAATATGGTGAACCCCCTGCTGGACAAGATTCGACCCAAAGCGCTTGGAAAGGTGGCCTGAGATGAACGAGATGGTGAAGATGGTCGTTGTCATGACGGTGTTGACGGTGGTTTCCGGCGGTCTGCTGGCCGCCATCCGCAATGGCACCCTGGAGCGCATCGAAAACCAGCAGCTGCAGTTCGTCAAGGGACCCGCTATCAAGGAGATCATGAAGGGCGCCTCCAACGATCCCATCAAGGACCGCCTTAAGATCAAGGACGGTGATGTCGAGCGCAGCATCTTTGTCGGTAAATTCGACGGCAAACCCCAGGCGGTGGCCTTCGAAACCTTCGGCAAGGGGTACGGCGGCAATGTCGGCGTCATGGTGGGCATCAACCTTAAGGACGGCACCATCCTGGGCGTTTCCGTCACTACCCACTCCGAAACACCGGGCATGGGGGCGCGCGCCAAGGATGATCCCACTTTCGTGGCCCAGTTCAAGGGCAAGTCCGCTGAACAGCCCGTCAAAGTCAGTCAGGACGGCGGAAGCATAACCGCGCTCAGCGGGGCCACCATCACCTCTCGGGCGGTATGCGCCGCCACTACCGAAGCCGGCGAGATTTTCAAGCGCCTCAAGCCCGAGATAGAAAAAGACATCCAGAAATTCAACTAACCGCAAAAGAGCCCTTTTTGAAACTGGTTCGCAGGAGTGGAAGATGGCTAAATCGATAGTTCAGGAATTCACCAAGGGCCTGTGGGAGGAAATTCCGCCATTCCGGCTGGTGCTCGGCCTGTGTCCCACTCTGGCGGTGACCAAGAGCGTGGAAAACGGCATCGGCATGGGGATGGCTACCACCTTCGTGCTGGTATTTTCCAACATCCTGGTTTCGGCCCTGCGCAAGGTGATCCCCTCCAAGGTGCGTATCGCGGCCTTCATTATCATCATCGCCACCTTTGTTACCATGGTCGAACTGCTCATGCAGGCCTTTACCTATCCGCTGTTTCTGAAGCTGGGCATCTTCATCCCCCTGATCGTGGTCAACTGCATCGTGCTGGGACGCGCCGAAGCTTTTGCCTCCAAGAACAACATCATTCGATCCACGGCCGACGGACTGGGCATCGGCATCGGTTTCACCCTGGCCCTGGGGGCCCTGGGTGCCGTGAGGGAAGTTCTGGGCAGCGGCACTTTTTTCGGTTTTTCGGTGTTCGGCGCCTCTTTTGAACCGTTTACGTTTATGATCGAGGCCCCCGGCGCCTTTGTGGGTCTGGGCCTCATGCTGTGCGTCATGAACCTGGTTGGCAAAAAGTAAGGAGAACCACCATGGGTGATTATATTGTCCTGGCCATCAGCTGTATCCTGGTCAACAACATTCTGCTGGCCCAGTATCTGGGCAACTGCCCCTTTCTGGGGACCTCCAAGAAAATGGAGACCGCCGTGGGCATGGCCATGGCGGTGATTTTTGTCCTGGTCATGGCCGGGGTGTTTACCTGGATGGTCGACGCTTTTGTATTGAAGCCGTTTGGCCTGGAATACCTGCGCACCATCTCCTTCATCCTGGTCATCGCCGCCCTGGTGCAGTTCGTGGAGATGTTCCTGCGAAAAAGCATCCCGGCTCTTTACGCCGGCCTGGGCATTTTTTTGCCTCTGATCACCACCAACTGTGCGGTCATGGGTGTGTGCCTGATCAACATCAACGAGGAGTACACCTTCCTGCAGGCCCTGGTGGCCTCCTTCAGTTACGCCGCCGGTTTCGGGCTGGCGCTGATCCTGTTTGCCGGCGTGCGCGAACGCATTCTGCTGGCCCGGGTGCCCACCCCCCTGCAGGACACTTCCATCGCCCTGGTGACCGCCGGTATCCTGTCGCTGACCTTCTTCGCCTTCAAGGGGATGGTGTAGAAACAGACGGGACACTTGAAACCAACTCTGAGAGAAGGCGATTTGGGGAAAGGCTCCTCAAGCCGCCTTTTTTTTGTATGCAACGCAAAGGAGGTGGCCTATGAAACGCTTCGCATCCGTTCTTTTTGGGCTTGTGCTGTCATGCCTGTTTTTTAACGGTGTCGCCCTGTCGGAAGGGTTCACGCTGAAAAGCGCGGACATCAGCGGGCAGTTGTCCATGGACCAGGTGTTTTCGGGATTCGGGTGCACCGGAAAGAACGTCTCCCCCCGCCTGGCGTGGGAAAACGCACCTGCGGGCACAAAGAGCTTCGCCGTCACGGTGTACGATCCCGATGCGCCCACCGGCAGCGGGTGGTGGCACTGGCTGATTTTCAATATCCCCGAGAATGTGCATGTGCTCAAGGCCGGGGCCGGCGACCCCGCTGCGAACCTAGCACCTCCCGGCAGCGTCCAAAGCCGCACGGACTACGGGAAGACCGGCTTCGGCGGCGCCTGTCCACCCAAGGGGGATCGAGCCCATCGCTACATTTTTACGGTGTATGCCCTGGGCGTGGAGAAACTGGATTTGAAGCCGGACGCTCCGCCGGCCATGGTGGGGTTCTTCCTCAACCACAATGCCATCGCCAAAGCATCGCTGATAGCTTACTATGGGCGTTGATGCCTGAAGGGTAACTGCGGAGACCATCGCTGACACCGAGCGGATTGGAAAATATGGAAACGGTTGCAAGCAGGTCGTATTTCGACGGGGACATCCTGGGTTACTGGGGGTGGATGCTGGTCGGCATGGCCATCGATTTTCTCACACTGGGAATCGCCCATCCGTGGGCCTATTGCCTGGTGCTGGACTGGAAGACTAAGCACACCGTGGTAAACGGCAAACGCCTGGTTTTTCGAGGCACCGGCATGGGGTTGTTCGGCAGCTGGATAAAATGGTGGTTGCTGACCATCATAACGCTGGGCATTTACGGCCTGTGGCTGCCGGTTTCCCTGGAGAAGTGGAAAGCCCGCCACACCCATATCGCAAACTAGGACTCCCGGTTGACGGTTTGCGGCTCTCGGATCATCAAAATGGATCGTCAGCCGTCAGCCGCAAACCGATAACCGATAAGAATTCCCGCATGTCCGACGGCAATGGGGCCTCGACAGACACCGTTTCGACGCTGAGCGGATGGGAGAAGGTCAGATGCCAGGCGTGCAGCATCTGCCGGCGGGCCTCCGCCAGCACGGTGCCGGCCAGGCGTTTTCGGCCGCCGCCGTACAAGGGGTCGCCGACCACGGGGTGGCCGAGGGATGCCAGGTGGACTCGGATCTGGTGGGTTCGCCCGGTCTTGAGGTCCAGTTCCAGCAGGGTGGCGCCAGGGAGCCTGCGGCGCACCTTCCACACGGTGAGTGCCTGCCTGCCGCGGTGGCTGAAGACCGACATCTTCTTGCGGTCCCGGGGGTGCCTTCCCACCGGCTTTTCGATTCGGCCGGTTTCCCGGGCCAGGTGCCCGACGACCAGGGCCAGATAGGTCTTTCTGACCCGCCGTTCCTTGAACTGCTCCGTAAGGCGCACATGGGCGCGGTCTGTTTTGGCGATGAGCAGGCACCCGCTGGTGTCCTTGTCCAGACGGTGGACAATGCCGGGTCGCGGAATCTCACCATCCTGCCGCGCTTCGATATCCGGGAAATGATAGAGCAGGGCGTTTACCAGCGTGCCGGAGGAATGGCCCGGGGACGGGTGCACCACCATTCCGGCCGGCTTGTTGACCACCAGCAGCCAAGCGTCTTCGTAGAGGATGTCGAGATCGATGGCTTCGGGCTCAAGATCGGCCGGCGGCGGCTGGGGCAGGGTGCCGCTGATGACATCGCCGGGCTTGACGGTATAGCCGGGCTTGCTGGGCCCCCCTCCCACCACCACGGCACCGCTGCGGATGGCGCCTGCGATGGCCGAGCGCGAAGGGCCGTTTAGACGGGCGGCCAGCAGCACGTCCAACCGCCGGCCGGCTTCATCGGCTCGCACGCGGTAGCAGAAAGGACCACTGCCGCTGTTGTTCATGGAAGGATCAGTTCTGGACCGGGAAGAGGGATTCGATTTCCGAGATGATTGTTTCCTCGGAGGTATTTTTAGCGGTGGAAAGCTCTTTTACCAGCAGAATCTGGGCGGTGTCGTAGAGTTTGCGTTCACCGAAGGAGAGGTCCTTGGTGAGCTTCAGCAGAGCCAGGTCCCGGTAGACTTCAGCCACATCGAAAAGTGACCCGGTTTTGATTTTGTCCATGTATTCCCGGTAGCGGCGGTTCCAGGTCTGGCTCTCCGTGCCTGCCTCGCGCTCGGTTTTCATGACCTCGTAAACCTTGGGAATTTCCTTTTCATCGATGATGTCCCGCAGTCCCACCGAGGCGACATTCCAGGTGGGAATCATGATGACCATCTGATTTTCCAGAATCTTCATGATATAAAAATCGTGTTTCTCGCCATTGACAACGCGACTCTCAATGGCTTCGATACGTCCCACGCCGTGGGCCGGGTAAACTGCCAGATCCCCTACCTGAAACTTGGGCACCTTGGTTTCCACTGTCTGCTCTTTGGGTTTTTTCTCACTCATTTTTGACACCATGCTTTATATCACAACCGATCACAGTTATTTCAGGAAAAAGGACATCCCCTGATGATATCCGGCTCTGTCGAACGCCTAGGAAGCGATTTCCGGGGAAGCGGCACCTCTGAAGGATCTTCCAGAATTCTTGTCGTGGCCGCTGAATGTGATTCACCGAGTGCTTTTCAATAATCTAGACCTGAACTTAATATCACAGAATCCGGGCGCGATCAATAAAATAAAAAAGGATTGACGCCGGCGACGTCAATCCTTTCGGTTTTAGTTGTGAACAGCCGTCAGGTTACAGCAGGAACGGCACCATCAGCAGCGCCACCACGTTCAGGATCTTGATCATGGGGTTGACTGCCGGACCGGCGGTATCCTTGTAAGGGTCGCCTACGGTGTCGCCGGTGACGGCGGCTTTGTGGGCATCGCTGCCCTTGCCGCCCAGATGACCGTCTTCGATGTATTTCTTGGCGTTATCCCAGGCCGCGCCGCCCGTGGTCATGGAGATGGCCACGAACAGACCGGTGATGATGGAGCCGATCAGCATGCCGCCCAGGGCGACTTTGCCCAGCAGGAAGCCCACCAGCAGCGGTGCCACCACCGGCAGCAAGGCGGGTACGATCATTTCCTTCAGGGCGAACTTGGTGACGATGTCAACGCAGGCACCGTAATCCGGTTTGGCCGTGCCCTCCATGATGCCCGGGATTTCACGGAACTGCCGCCGGACTTCATCCACCACGGCGCCGCCGGCGCGTCCCACCGCCTGCATGGCGATGGAGGCGAACAGGTAGGGCAGCAAGCCGCCGATGAAGAGGCCGACGATGACGTCGACCTGTGAAAGGTCAAAGGTGATGCCGCCCTTTTCGCCCCGCATCTGGAACTCGAAAACGTAGCAGGCGAAGAGCACCAGGGCCGCCAGGCCGGCCGAACCGATGGCGTAGCCCTTGGTGACGGCCTTGGTGGTGTTGCCCACCGCATCCAGCGGGTCGGTCACAGCGCGCACGCTGTCGTCCATTTCGGCCATCTCGGCGATGCCGCCGGCATTGTCCGTGATGGGGCCGTAGGCGTCGATGGCGATGACCATGCCGGTCATGGAGAGCATGGCCATGGCCGCCGTGGCGATGCCGTACAGTCCGGCGAAGTGATAGGCGGTCAGAATGGTGGCGCAGATGGCCAGCACGGGTGCGGCCGTGGCCTGCATGCTGACGCCCAGACCGGCGATGATGTTGGTGCCGTGGCCGGTGGTGGAGGCCTGGGCCACCGCTTTAACCGGCCCGTAAATGCCGGTATAGTACTCGGTGATGATGACGATGACCACCGTCAGCACGATGCCGCTCATGGCCGAGTAGAAAAGCGACATGGCGGTGATGTCGGGCAACGCCGGCATCATCTTGGTGGTGACGTAGTAAAATCCCCCGATGGCCAGGATGGCGGCGCCGAACATGCCCTTGTACAGGGCGCCCATGATGTATTCGCTTTTGCCCAGGCGCACGAAAAAGCTGGCGATGATGGAAGCAAAGATGGAGACCGCCCCCAGCAGCAGCGGGAACTGAACGGCCATTTCGATCTTGGGAAAGAGCAGGTGGCCGATGAGCATGGCGGCCACGGCGGTGACGGCGTAGGTCTCGAACAGGTCGGCGGCCATGCCGGCGCAGTCGCCCACGTTGTCGCCCACGTTATCGGCGATGGTGGCCGGGTTTCTGGGATCGTCTTCGGGAATGCCGGCTTCGACCTTGCCCACCAGGTCGGCGCCCACGTCGGCGCCCTTGGTGAAGATGCCGCCGCCCAGCCGGGCAAAAATGGAAATCAGGCTGCCGCCGAAACCGAGGGCCACCAGGGCCACCACGTCGTGGGTGAAGTGATAGTAACCGGACACGGCCGCCAGGGCCAGTCCGGCAACCATCATGCCGGTGACCGAGCCGCCCTTGAAGGCCAGTGCCAGGCCTGCGGACAGACCGCTCTTGGCGGCCTCGGCGACTCTCACGTTGGCGATGACCGATACCCGCATGCCGATGTATCCGGCCGCATAGGAAGCAATGGCGCCGATCAGGAAACCGATGGCGTTCTTGGAACCCATGGTGGCGAAGATGATAATGAAAATAATGCCGCCGGCAATGGCGACGCTTTTCCCCTGACGGTTCAGATACGCGATGGCGCCCTCTTTGACGGCGCCGGCAATTTCCTGCATGCGCTCATCTCCAGCCGGTTTGCTTTTGACGCCGGCTGCGGTGATAAGCGCATAGAGGACCCCAACGAGACCAACCAAGGCACATACCAGTGGTACATTTCCCATTACATATTCCATTCTTACCTCCATCTCTTAGCCTGACCTCAGCGTGTTAAGACCGTTGAAACGATTCATGGCCACCTGCGTGCCTTCACACAGAATGGTGACCACAGCTTCCCGCGCCTGGGCGATGACCTCGTCCAGCGCCTGGCGCTCGTCGGGAGAAAACGCCGCCAGAACGTAATCGGCCGCATCCCGATGGGGTGCGGGACGTCCCACTCCCACGCGCACCCGCGTGAACCCGTCATCACCGAAGGCCTCTGTCAATGATCGAATACCCTTGTGTCCTCCGCTCCCCCCTTTCTGTTTTATTTTTAGTCTGCCAAAGGCAATATCCATATCGTCATGAATGACGATGAGCTCACGGCATGAGATCTTGAAATAGCGGGCCAGCTGAGACAGCGGCATGCCGCTGCGGTTCATGTACGCCAGCGGTTTGGCCAGAATAACACCATGCCCCTCGATGGTCCCGCGTCCGAAACGGGCGGAAAATTTTTTTCTGTCCATCCCAATGCCGAACGCGCTGGCCAGCTGATCGATGACCATGAATCCGATATTGTGCCGGGTAGCGGCATAGGCCCTGCCCGGATTTCCCAGTCCGGCTATCAGCTTCAACGGTCTCGATCATCGCTTTCATTTGGGTTTCCCGGAGCGCCAAGTGCCGGTAGCCGAAGCGCATACCACTATTCGTCGCTTTCGGCAGTCTCGGTTTCTTCCCCGGCTTCCGCTTCCAGTTCGAGCTCTTCGCCCTCTTCCTCTTCCTCTTTGACCTCCTCCTTCTTGGGACTGAGAATGGTCAGCACGGTGAAATTGACATCGGGCGGGAATTCCACACCCTCCTCCAGGGGTATCTCCTGGACGTGGACGGAGTCGCCGATGTCCAGTTCGGTGATGTCGATCTCGATTTTCTCGGGAATGCGGTCGGGCAGACATTCGACTTCCAACTCGTGGCGGATGATCTGCAGCATGCCGCCCATGGCCACCCCCTCGGAGGTGCCGGTGGTGACCACCGGGATCTTGACACTGATCTTGCGATCCATGGAAATTTCATAGAAGTCGACATGCAGCGGTTCCCGGGAGAGGGGGTGGCGCTGCAGTTCCTTGATCATGGCCTGCCTGGCGGCGCGTTCCCCCTTTTCGATGATCAGCCGCAGCAACAGTTGCCCGCTGGGTCCGCTTTTCACGGCCAGTTCCAGTTCATGGGTATCTACACTGAGCAGCAGGGGTTCCGTATCCGGGCCGTAGAGTACGGCCGGCAGTTTTCCCTCTCGGCGCAAGGCCCTGGCGGCGTTTTTTCCCAGGGTTTCCCTAACGCTGGTTTTTAGTTCGATGGCTTCCAAAAAAGACCTCCTTGTATTGCTGAATGTAAAGTCGTGCTGTTTTAAAGGTTATACAAAAAGTGAGGTCACCGAATCACCCCGGTGGCTTCGAATGATGGCTTCTCCCACCAGCTCCGCTATGGAAAGAATCTTGAATTTTTCACAGGCCTGCGCGGTTTCGGTCAGGGGAATGGTGTCCGTGACCACCACGCTTTTCAGGGGCGAGTCATCGATGCGCTGCACCGCCGGTCCCGAGAGCACCGGGTGGGTGCAGATGGAGTGGATTTCCCCGGCACCGTTGCGTGCCAGCGCTTCGGCGGCCTCGGTCAGCGTCCCGGCGGTGTCCACCATATCGTCCAATATCAGGGTGGTTTTACCCCCCACATTGCCGATGACCGCCATGGCCTTGGCCTTATTGGGCGCTTCACGGCGCTTGTCGATGATGGCCAGGCCGGCCCCCAGCCGCTTGGCAAAGGCCCGGGCCCGTTCCACGCCCCCCGCATCCGGCGAGACGATGACGATGTCGTTTTCGAAGGTGCTGCGGATGTAGTCCAGCAGCACCGGCGCCGCAAAGAGGTTGTCGACGGGAATGTTGAAAAACCCCTGAATCTGTCCGGCATGCAGGTCCATGGTGATGATGCGGTCGGCCCCCGCGGTGGTCAGTACATCGGCCACCAGCTTGGCGCTGATGGGGACGCGCGGGGCGACTTTTTTGTCCTGCCGGGCATAGCCGAAGTAGGGAATCACGGCCGTCACCCGGAAGGCCGAAGAGCGGTTTACGGCGTCGAGCATCAGCAGCAGTTCTACCAGGGAATCGTTGACCGGGCGGCAGGTCGACTGCACCACATAGACGTCGCTCAAGCGGACATTTTCGTGGATTTCGATCTGGACTTCTCCATCGCTGAAAGTTTTCACTTCGGCTCCGCCCAGCGACATGCCCAGGTAGGCGCAGATTTTTCTGGCCAGTTCGGGATTGGAATTGCCCGTAAAAATGGAAAGGCCCTTCATTTACCCCCTCCGTGAAACTGCTGAAAAAACCGCCTGCTCGTCAATGGTTGTCGCCTCTCCAGCCGGCAGCGACCATATGGAAGTTAGTCTGGCTGGGGCGGGAGGATTCGAACCTCCGAATGCAGGAACCAAAATCCTGTGTCTTACCGCTTGACGACGCCCCAGTAAAAAAGGGTTAGTTCCCCGCTACCTCCGCCTGCCGGGGATGGCGGTCATGTCAAAAGGTGCGTCAAGTGTACCCGCCACGGCCTCCGCCCGGCCAATTCACCCTTGGCAACCCGGGCGGCCCGCATGTCGGCGAAAATGCCGAACACCGTGGGACCACTGCCCGACATGAGCGTTCCCCGGGCACCCAGTGCCTTCAGTTTGTCTTGCACCTCCCCGATCACGGGAAAGCGGGGCAGGGTAACCGTTTCCAGGTCGTTGTGCAACCCGGTGGCAAAACTGAACTTTTCATCCCCAAAAGAGGAATAATTAAGTTGTTTTGCCTGTTTTGTCAATCTTAAATTCAGATTTTTGTACACCCATGCTGTCGATACCGCGATGCCCGGGTTGACCAGAACCACCGGTGCCTGCGGCAGTCCGTCAAAGGGCGCCAGCTGATCACCTATGCCGGTGGCCAGGGCTGGTTTGCGGTATATCAGGTAGGGAACATCGGCCCCCAGCTGCCGGCCCAGGTCCATGAGATCACGGGTCGAACAGGGGGTGCCGAAGAGACGGTTGAGTCCCAACAGGACGGCGGCGGCATCGCTGCTGCCGCCCCCCAGCCCCGCAGCCACGGGTATGTGTTTGTCGATGGTGATGTGGACACCACTCACGATGTCCTGGTGGGAAAAGAAGAGGTCTGCCGCCCGGTGAGCGATGTTGCGGTCATCTTCGGGCACCTGGGGGTGGTCACAGGTTATGCCGATGCCGACGGCCGGCTCTAAAGTGAGCACATCGTAAAGCCCCACGCAGCACATCAGAGACTCCAGATCGTGATACCCGTCGGGGCGTTTGCGGGTCACCCTGAGGAAGAGGTTGATTTTGGCCGGTGCCAGGATCCTGAATGCGTTCTTCAATTTTTATTCACCACTGAGACCACCGGGCGCACAGAGAAGAGCGTCTTTGAAAAATCCCCGTGGATCGCTGTGATCTTGTGGTTAAAGTTTCTTTCCGTACCGATAGACTGCACGGGTAGGCCGCTATTTCGTCAGCTTGACCACCACGAAACCCTCATTGAGGCGCCAGATGAAAAGCTGTATTTTTTCCCCTGTTTTTACCCTGCCCAGAATGCGCGCGTAGGTGTCGGTATCTCCCACCGGCTGGTGGTTGATCTCTTTGACCACGTCTCCCTTCCGCACACCGGCCTGTTCGGCTTTGCCGTCCGGCTCGATCTCTTCTACGATGACGCCCCCGGCGGCGGGGGTGCCCAGACGTTCGGCGGCTTCAGCCGAAAGGTCGGACACCCGCATGCCGAGCCCCCCCTCCTGGCGGGAAGGACTTCGTTTGGCGATTTTGCGGGAGTCCGGCCGCTTGCCGACTTTTACCGTGAAGTCTTTTTGGGAACCATCCCGGATTATCGTCACCCGGGCCGTTTCGCCCACCGGGATACCCGCGATGATGGCGGTCAAGTCATGGCTGTCGTTGATTTTTTTCCCATTTACCGCCACGACGACGTCTTTTGATTTGATGCCGGCCCTTTGGGCCGGGTCTCCCGGTACCACGTCGATAACCAGCGCTCCCCGCGCGTCGCCAACCCCCAGGTACTCGGCCAGGTCTTTGGGTAGATCCTTTATGGTGACGCCCAGCCATCCCCGTACCACCTCGCCGCTCTGCTTGAGCTGAGCGATGATGGGCCGGGCCAGGTTGATGGGAATGGCAAATCCGATGCCCTTCCCGCTGGCGATGATGGCGGTGTTGATGCCGATCACCTTGCCCTCCATGTTCAACAGAGGTCCCCCGCTGTTGCCCGGATTGATGGAGGCGTCGGTCTGGATGAAATCATCGTAGGGGCCGGATCCGATGACGCGGCCCTTGGCTGAAACGATACCGGCGGTGACGGTGTGGTCCAGTCCGAAGGGGTTGCCGATGGCCACCACCCACTGTCCTACCCTGATGGCATCCGAATCGCCCAGGGAGACGAACGGCAGCTTGTCGGCCGATTGGACCCGGATCAGGGCGATATCCGTATTGGGGTCGCGGCCCACCACCTCGGCGCCCAGTTCCCTTTCGTCGCTGAGGATCACCTTGATTTTATCGGCATTTTCCACCACGTGATTGTTGGTGACGATGTACCCCTGGCTGTCGATGATGAAACCGGATCCCAGACTGCGTTGTTTGAACTTGCGGTGAGGGTCCTCTCCGAAAAAGCGTTTGAAAAAGTCATCCATGCGGTCGTCATCGCCGCCGAAAGGATCGCGGCCGAAATAGCGAAACATCCGTCTGCCGCCGTTGACGGTTTTTTCGGTACTGATATTGACCACGGCAGGCCCCACTTTTTCGGCCAGTTCACTGAAACCGCCCGGCAGGGTAATCGTGGGGACTGTTGCGGCAAACGTGCCGGGCAGCGGTGCGCCGCCCAGCGGAGCCAGCAAAACACCGGCTGCCAGCAGGAAAATGAGAAGGTTACGTGCCGTTAACGGCCCAAACGGTGGGTGCCCCCTGTGTCGTGTCATGAATTGGCGTCGTCCCTGCAGTGGTGGGTGGTTTTGTTCCGCACTCCCTTCGACTCCCCTCTGGTGCTCTGATCAGGTGGTCTCCCGCACGTAGATCATCCTCAGGTCGTAGAGGATGTTTTTGAGCATGGCGGCTTCATCGTCGGTCAGATTGCCCCTGGTTTTTTCTTCCAGCATGCCGAGGGTGTCGATGGTGTACTTGGCAAGGGGCAGGTTCTTTTCCTGCTGCCCGGTGGTGGGGTTGGCGATCATGCCAAGATGCAGCAGCGCTTCGGAATTCAGGGACAGCACAAAGGTGGCAAAAGACACTTCGGGCAGGGGCGGCATCTGAGTGGACTGTTCGGCACCAGCGGTTTCGTCACCGCGGGTTTCCTCATCGGCTGCGCGGGTTTCGGGTTGCGGTTTTTCCGTCGGCGCTTCCTCTTTCTGGTCATCTGCCTCGGAGCGCGGTTCCCCGTCCTCGGTGAAGAGCCGCCGATCCCTGACGACAAAATCTTTCTTTTCTTCTTTCTCTTCAGCCATGGTTCTGCTCCTGGTATGTAATTTTTCTTCGAAAAAATAGCCATCAGCCGTCGGGTATCAGCTGTCAGCTGCTGGTTTTTTTAGCTGATACCTTTTAAAAATCAAAACTCCAGCGGCGTCACCGTTTTCACCAGCGACAGCTGGCGCAGCTCTTCCTGCACGTCGGGGGGGATGGGGGTGTCGGTGCTCAGAAAGATGATGTTGCGGTCCCCCTCCTCTTCCTGGCCCACCTGCATTTTGCCGATGTTAATGCTGTGTTTTCCCAGCACCGTCCCGATCTGGCCGATGGAACCGGGTTTGTCGATGTTGTGTATCAGCGCCAGATGGCCGCTGGGAATCATCTCCAGGCGGAAGGTGTTGATCTTGACGATGCGCAGGCTGTGCTTGCCGAAGATGGTGCCGGCCACCGAGTTGGTCATGTCCGTGGTAGTGACTCTCACCGTGATCAGGTTGAGATAATCCTCGGATTCACCGGTGGTGGCCTCGCTCACCCGGATGCCCCGCTCCCTGGCGATGACCGGGGCATTGACGAAATTGACGTCGTCCTTGATCTGGCGCGCCAGCAGCCCCTTGAGCACCGCGGCGGTCACGGGCGTCAGGTCAAGCCCCTGGAAATCGCCGGCGTACTCGATGGCCACTTCCTTGACGGCGCCGCACACCAGCTGGGCTTGCAGGGCGCCGATTTTTTCGGCGCAGGTCAGGAAGGGACGCAGCTTTTCCAGCAATTCGCCGGTCACCGACGGCACGTTGACGGCGTTGATGATGGTGCCCTCTTTCAAGAAGGCGATCATCTGCTCGGCCACGGCGGCCGCCACATTGGACTGCGCCTCGCGCGTGGAGGCGCCCAGGTGGGGCGTGCAGATGACCTGGTCCAGCTTGAGCAGGGGGTTGTCACCCGGCGGTTCGGTTTCGAAAACATCCAGCGCCGCCCCGGCCACCCGGCCGGAGACGATGGCGTCATAGAGAGCTTTTTCGTCCACGATGCCGCCTCGCGCGCAGTTGATCACCATGACACCCTCCTTGACGTGTTCGAAGGCGTCGTGGCTGAGGATGCCGATGGTTTCCTTGAGCTTGGGTACATGCACCGTGATGTAGTCGGAAGTTTCCAGCAGTTCGGTCATGCCGACGGATCTGAAGCCGGCTTTTTCGATCTGGTCCGGGTTGACGAAGGGGTCATGGACGATGACCTTCATCTTCAGGCCCCGGGCCCGGTCGGCCACGATGGATCCGATCTTGCCGAAGCCGATGACCCCCAGGGTCTTGTTGAACAGCTCGCGCCCCTGGAGCTTCTTCTTTTCCCATTTGCCGGCTTTGAGGGTGGCCGTTCCCCGGGGGATGTTGCGGGTCAGCGACATCATCATGGCGATGGTGTGCTCGGCCGTGGTGACCACGTTGCCGCCCGGCGTGTTCATCACCACGATACCGCGCTTGGTGGCCGCCGGGATGTCCACGTTGTCCAGGCCGATGCCGGCCCGCCCGATGATCTTCAGGTTCTCGGCCGCATCCAGCAGATCTTCGGTCACCTGGGTGGCCGAACGGATCACCAGACCGTGATACGGTGCGATTTCCGCCTTGAGTGCCTCGGGGGCAAGACCCGTTTTGACATCGACCTCGATGCCCCCTTCACGCTGCAGCATCTGAATGCCGATTTCCCCCAGGTTGTCGCTGATCAGAACTTTCACGGCACGCCTCCTTCGGGTAAATGGTGTTGTGAGCCAGTCATCAGAGAACGGGTTGAGGCGGCCTCCGTGGCGGCCATCTCACCAACAAGTTCTTTTTTTCCCGTAATCTACTGATTTCTGTTTTAATGTCAAGGGGAAAGCCTGTCGGCCACACGGGCCGTCACGGCCGGTGCCGCCCGGGGCAGAAGGCGATTTGCCTTGACCTGCAGCGGTGCTTTCCTGTAGAAATCAGATACCTGCGAGGGGCGGGCAGGGGAAAAGAGGGGGGGCTGTGAGTGTACCGGGCAGACAGAAAAGGAACGAAGATTTCCACCGCTGGCCGCCGCTGCTGTCCGGCAGGCTGATTCGGCGGTACAAGCGTTTTCTGGCCGATGTCGAACTGGAAAACGGCGCGACCGTCACCGCCCATTGCCCCAATTCCGGCTCCATGCTGGCTTGCGCCCAGCCGGGCCGGCCGGTGTACGTGTCCCACCACGACGACCCGCGCCGCAAGCTCAAGTACACCTGGCAGATCATCGACATGCCCACATCCCTGGTGGGGGTCAACACCCAAGTGCCCAACCGGCTGGTACAGCTGGCCGTGAGCGGTGGCCGGGTGCCTGAACTGAGCGGATACGGGAACTTGCGGCGCGAAGTCAAAACCGGCAGCCACACCCGCCTGGACATGGTGCTGGAGCAGACGGGACGACGCCCCTGTTTCGTGGAGATTAAAAACTGCACCCTGGTCAGCAAAGGGCAGGCCTGTTTCCCCGACGCGGTGACAACCAGGGGCTTGAAGCACCTCAAAGAACTGCAGAAACTGTCGGCCGAGGGTTCCCGCAGCGTGATTTTCTACCTGGTTCAGCGCATGGACGCCGAGGTTTTCCACCCGGCCGACCACATCGATGCCGCCTATGGCCGCGAACTGCGCTGCGCCGTTGCAAACGGGGTAGAGATCCTGGTTTACGATGTGGCCATTGATTTCGAGAAGATCCACATACGCCGGCCCGTGCCGGTGCGCATGTGAGTCCGGCCGGGAGAGAGGAGGCAGAAGGGACTCTGCTGAACAGCGGCCGTGCAGAACGAACCGGCTTTCGTTTTTCCTGAGGGGACGGTGAAATATTTTAAAGTGTTGGCTAAGGTATGCCGACTAACATGCCGTCAAAAAAACATTTTTTTGCTTTCTATTTTGGTCTTTTTGGGGTAGGCTGTTAAAGATTCGATTGCAAAAGCCGATTTTCTTTACATGATACCTCAACCGCACCCATTACCTGCCAGGCAGAACTTTCGAGACGTCCTCTGGCTTTTCGAAGCCGAGAACCAGATCCCCTTCAAACCAAAACGCCGCAAGCCTGAATTTGTCGCAAATCTGATCAACTATCTGCATTTCAGCAATGATCGGCTCCTGCTTCATTTCAGCAACCCGCAGGATTCGGATCACCAGTTGGTGGCAGCCATCCCCGAGCCGTGCCGCGACGGCACCTTCGTGTGCCGGCTGGAAAATGCTTCCATCCTGGAAAACGACGCATCGGCCAGCCCGAGACACGTTCTCATAGAGGACGGCAAGCAGGTGCTCATTGCCCCGGTGGTGTTGATATCCACCGAAAGGGACAGTCTGGTTTTGCGACTAGAGGGGAAAGCTTTTCTTCTGGGAAGGCGCCGGAGACGGCGTTTTCGGACCGCACAGATTGATGTACGCCTGAGCGTGGGAGGTTTCGCCTATGCCGGCACGCTTTTGGATTTCAACCGAAGGGCATACCATGTTGAGGTGGAAAATGGCGTCATGGACGGTCCATTGGCCCCGGAAATGCCGCTTACCCTGACGCTTTTGAGGGGAGATACCGTTGTTTTTGAAGCAGCGTGTACCCTGATCAGGGAGTGGCGCCGCGCCGGGAAAACGGGGCTTGTGGTCAAGCCGTTCAGAGATATTGTTTCCAGATTCAAGAAAAGAGAGATTCGAAATCCACGGGTGAGGCTTGATCCCGCCCCGGCCATCAGTTTCAGGCATCCCGTTTCGGGAAAAGCGGTTCAAATTCACGCCTGCGAAATCTCATCTTCCGGGTTTTCCGTACGTGAGAACAGGGACGAGGCGGTTCTCGTGCCGGGTATGATAATCCCCGACCTGCGTATTCATCTGCCGGGATGCGTTGCGATTCAGTGTGCGGTGCAGGTGGTTTATGAGCGCGAAGATGACGACCATGACACTCTCTGCTTTGGCCTCTGCTTTATCGATATTGACCTGCAGGATTATACCAGGCTGAGCCAGGTCATCAGCCGGGCCATGGATAAACGCAGTTTTATTTCCGAAGGGGCCGATATAGAGGCTCTGTGGGATTTCTTTTTTGCCACCGGCTTCATTTACCCCGAGAAATATGCCTACATTCAGGCCCAAAGAAGAGGCTTCCTGGAAACCCATGAAAAAATTCTGAGCCGCAACCCACGCGTTTCAAAGTATTTCATTTTTCAAGAGCACGGTCGGATCCTTGCCCACATCAGCCTTGTGCATGCCTATCACCGGGCGTGGATGGTCCACCACCATGCCGCCCGCACCGGTGAAAACCCCAGGGGTGGACTCACGGTTCTCAAGCACGCCATGTATTTTTTAAACGACATGCACCGCTTCCCCTCTTTGAAAATCAACTATGCGGTTTGCTATTACCGCCCGGAAAACCGGTTTCCGAAACAGGTTTTCGGGGGCTTTGCCGAGGCGCTGAACGACAGGCAGGGATGTTCCCAGGACCAATGGGCCTATATGACGCTGAGAAAACGGCCCGGAGATGGAGACATGCCCGGCGGCTGGCGACTGACCGAGCTTTCCAAAGCCGATAAGCAGGAGACGGAAGAGTGGTATAATGAAAAATGGGGGGGGTTGGCCATCTCTGCGCTGGGATTGGCCAGGTCCAAAGAGGCATCGGCAGAGCTGGAAATGCTCTACGGCCAGAGCGGTATTGAGCGCAAGATCTCTCTCTATGCCTTAAAATACGCCGGACAGCTGGTGGCTGTGTTTATCCTGAATCATGCCGATCCGGGGTTGAATTTCTCCGGGTTTCTGAATTGCATCCAGATCCTGGTGGTACGGGAGGGACTGGCTGACTGGCGCATACTCGAAAAGGTTGCCAGAAAGCTGATGACCCATTATGAGGACTACGTGTTGCCAGTGCTCAGCTTTCCCGCCTCGTGGGCGCAAAAAGCGCAGGTCCCCTTTGATAAAACCTATATTTTCTGGGTACTCAATCTTCCATCAAGTGGAGATCGGTTCATGGAATATACCAACGGGAAGTTCCAGCTCTAAGCCTCTAGGCAGTTGTCGATGGCTTCGTTCCCTTGCACATGATCAGGGGCGTATAGGTAAAGCGCCTCGGGTTCCGGAAAAATTCCTGAAAATCCCTGAAAAACCCCCTGACCCCTTGCGGGTAGCCATCGAACAGTTCCCTTTCACGGCTGGTTATCATTTCGACTTTTTTAATCCAGTTGAAAAGGTCGCGGTCCATTAACTGGCCGTAAATCAGGTGGTGGGCTCTTATCTCCACCGCGATGTCTTCATAGCCCAGATCATAGAGAAGGGTGTAAAGTTTACGGCCGGTCAATGGGTCAAAATTATGTTTATTTTCAAGTAGTTCGAATATTTTTGGCAACACCGACGCCAGCTTGTCGGGCAGGGGAAAATGATTCAGGCAGTTGTTGTCAAGATCCAGCAGGCAAAGCGTACCGCCCGGTTTCAGCGTTTCGGAAAGGTTGGCGACGATCCGGGGAAGGTCGTTACGATAGTATTCCAGCACAAAACGTGCCCAGACAAGATCAAATTCCCCGGAAAAGGGGAGGGCTTTGCGAAGATCGTGCTTCACGAATTCAATTCTCCCTTTGGCCGTGTATTTTCTTCTCGCATACGCAAGGCGCCTGTCTGAATAGTCAATCCCCGTGATACGTCCGTTGGGACCCACCATCGTGTGCAGAATGCTGGCCACCAGCCCGGGGCCGCATCCCGCGTCCAGCACCCTCATGCCTTTCGCCACCCCGCACCATTCGGCCTGGCTGCGCACGGCATCGGGGTCGGTTTTCAATTCCAGCCGGAGTTCTTCATCGGGGCTCTCCATCAGGTAAGATCCCACATTTTTCTCCTCTTTTTCTTTTTCGGAAAGCGGGGACTTTTTTGTTTATCATTGCATCATCAAGATGATATGCTTATCGCATAAGATATTCAACACAAAAAGGTAACCCTGTCATAAGCGTGATGGCGCCCATGAAACAGGAAGAGATGGACAATCAGCCCCGGCTGTACAACAGCCGGATAATCAATGTATACATCGAGCACCTTGCACACAGCTACCCGCATGTCGATGTGGACGCTGTTTTATCCCGGGCCGGAATGACCAGGTATGAAGTGGAAGACCCGGCCCACTGGTTTACCCAGCGCCAGGTGGATATGTTTCAGGAGGCGGCGGTGGCCGCCACAGGCAACCCCATCATCGCGAAGGAGGCCGGCCAGTATACCACGTCATCAAAAGGCCTCGGCGCCTTGAGAGAGTACGCCCTCGGTTTCGTGAACCCCAGTGCGGCCTATCGGCTTCTGGGAAAGATTTACGGCCTTATGAGCCGGGGAGCCAAGGTGCAGACGAACAAAATGGGCCCGCGCAAAGTGGTAATCATTGTCACGCCGGCGCCTGGTGTCGAGGAAAAGCCGTATCAGTGTGAAAACAGGATGGGCTCTTTCGAGTCCCTGGCCACCCTTTTTACCAACCAGCCCGCTGGGCTTGAACACCCCGAATGCTTTCACAGAGGGGACAAGCACTGCCGGTACATCGTACAGTGGGAGGAAACCCATTTCGGCCGCTGGAAGCGCATACGTAATTACACCATCCTGGCGAGTATCGTGGCCATGGCCGTTGTGTACCTCTTTGTCCCCCTGCAAGCCTTCCTGCACATCCTGTTCGCGGACGTCCTGTTGTGTATGGGCCTCTCCCTGACGTCACTGAAGCTGGAAAGGGACAGCCTCGCCGAAACCCTGAAGAAACAGGGCGATGTCGCCGCCGCTCACATGGAGGAAATGAACATACGTTACAACAACGCCCTGCTTATCCAGGAAACGGGCCAGGCCATATCCCGTTTTTCGGATGTGGACAGGCTCCTGCAGGAGGTGATGCGGATAACGGAGAAACGACTCGATTTTGACCGGGGTGTCATCTGGCTGGCCAGCAGCGATAGAACCCGTTTGATCTTCAAGTGCGGGTATGGATACAGCCAGGAACAGGAACGAAAACTGCTGCGGACGCAATTCGATCTGCGCAAAAAAAGCTCCAAAGGCCCGCTGGTGCTGGCATTCCGTGAACAGAAACCCATATTGATCAACGACATGCAGGAAAAAGAGAAAGACCTGTCTGCACGCAGCGTGCGGTTGGCCCACGATCTGGAGATCACTTCGCTGCTCTCCGTACCGATCGTCTATGAAAAGGAATCTCTCGGGCTTCTCTGTGTCGATAATGTCCATTCCAGGCGCCCGCTGATGCAGACGGATATGAGCCTGCTGGTGGGGATCGCCTCCCAGACCGCCGTCAGTATCATCAATGCACGGGCATTTCACCAGGTTAAAGAGAACGAGCGCAAATACCGGGAGCTTGTGGAGAACGCCAACAGCATCATATTGCGCATCGATACCGCGGGCCACATCAATTTCATGAACGAATTCGCCCAAAAACTCCTGGGATATACCGAAGAGGAGCTTCTGGGGGAAAGCATCCTGGACACCATATCCGACACGACAGAAGAAACGAGACAGGGATTCCACAAGCTTGTGAGCGATATCGGTCTCGATCCGGAAAAGAGGGTTGCGCGTGAAGAGGAAGTGCGTACCAAGGGGAACAAGAAGCTCTGGATAACATGGACGTATAAGCCGATATTCGGAACAGATGGAAAGCTTGCCGAGATTCTGTGTATCGGCAATGATGTGACCGAACTGAAGGCTGCGGAGAGGGCCCGACAGGAGCTGGCGGTACGTCTTCAGAGGGCCGAGAAGATGGAGGCCATCGGCACCCTGGCGGGGGGGGTGGCCCATGATCTGAATAACATCCTGGCGGGCCTGGTAAGCTATCCGGAACTGCTTCTCATGCAGATTCCGGAGGGAAGCTCCCTGAAAAAACCGCTCTTGACCATACAGAAATCCGGAGAAAAGGCGGCCAGGATCGTCCAGGATTTGCTGACGCTGGCCAGGAGAGGGGTTGCCGTAACCGAGATTGTCGATTTCAACCGCATCGTCTCAGAATATCTCCATAGCCCGGAATTCAATGACCTCAGGCAGCGCCACCCCGGAGTCACTTTTACAACCAGCCTGGAAGAAGCGCTCCTGTTCATCAAGGGCTCCCCCGTGCACCTGTCAAAAACATTGATGAACCTCGTTTCAAATGCCGCCGAGGCCATGCCCGACGGGGGAACCATTGGCATCGGCACACGCAATGTGTATATAGATGCCACTTCCATGCTGTCCCATCACCTCAAAGAGGGCGATTACGTGCTGCTGACGGTTTCCGATAACGGCATCGGCATATCCAGGGATGATTTGTCGCGGATTTTCGAGCCTTTTTATACCAAAAAAGTAATGGGCAGGAGTGGTACGGGCCTCGGGATGGCGGTGGTCTGGGGCACCATACAGGACCATGAGGGCTATATTGATATCCACAGCGAGGAGGGCAGGGGAACGATTTTTTCGGTCTATCTCCCCGCTACGCGTGAAAAGCCGGCCGCCTCGGAAAAAGCGTTTTCCATCGGGCGTTTCCGGGCAAAGGGCGAATCCGTGCTCGTCGTGGATGACATGGAAGATCAGAGGGAAATCGCCGTCAACATGCTCTCCCAACTGGACTACCGGGTAACCGCGGCGGCAAGCGGCGAGGAGGCGGTCGAGTATCTTCGGAACCACACGGTCGACCTCGTTGTGCTGGACATGATAATGGCGCCGGGCATTGACGGGCTTGAAACCTTCAAGCGTATCCTGAAAATCAATCCCGGACAAAGGGCCGTAATCGTCAGTGGATTTTCGGAGTCAAAGCGGGTGAAAGAGGCCCAGCGCCTCGGCGTTGGCGCCTATGTCAAAAAGCCGTATCTGCTGAAAAATATTGCCACAGCGGTCAGGTCTGAGCTGGACCGGCGCCGACCGTAGCTTTTCGCCTCTCAATCCTGTCCGACGTCTCGTCAGCTGACGATCCAGACGGCCATGTCGACCGCCAGCTTGAGGATTTTTTCACTGAAACGGCTTCGGAAGTGGGCTTGAGCAAAACTAACGGCTTCGCGACGTCCCACGGCGACGGTGCCGCAGGTTTCCCGTTGGGCGGTGGCGACGATCTGGGGAATGGGATTTGTTTTGGTGGTAACAAAATCGCGGGAGATATTGGCGGGGTTAACACCATGCTGCTGCAGTCGCTCGGCAGCTTTATCCATAATGGGCCGGAACTTGTTTTTCTGGTATTCCAGCCAGTCCAGTTCTCTTTCCGTGAGCTGCAGGTGACCGGTGGAAAAGCGGAACATGCCGGGAAGCCGCAGGGCGTGGCAAAGGATGATTTCCGGATCGGCGGCCCCCACTAGATCGGCGATGCTACTGACCACGCGCATGGCTTCGATGGATTCGTCCAGGGCTATCAGAACTCTGCCGGCCGCCGGTTGCCCGGCTACGATTACCAGGGGAATGTGTTTTATTTTTCCCACCAGCCGGCTGGCCAGGCTTCCCACGACGAAGTCCTTGATGCGGCTGACGCCGGTCTGTCCCACCACCATGGCGCTGTATTGCTGGTAGGATTCGCTGACGATGTCGGCCAGGATGCCGGTTTTCTTGGCCTGGGTTCGGATCTGCATAGCGTCTTCGGGGTATCCTGCATCCGCAAGGATTTTTGTCGCAATTTCCTTGAATTCCCCCAGGACCAGTTGCTGGTCGGCCAGCCACCCCATGACGCCTGTCTTTTTGGAGCGGTAGAGCGGATTGTCGTCCATGTCCCAGAACACTTCCGGAAACCCGCCTCCCACGTTGAAAAGCACAATCCGGGTATGATCAGGCGGAAAGAGCGCCGCCACGTAGCGGACCGCCTCCAGGGCCTGTTGGGACCCGTCGGTGGCGATCATTATTTTTCGACGCTCTACGGTCATCGACCTTTCCGTGCAGCTGTTGTCGTAAAAAGGAGAAAATGCTAATCGTCGATTTTTTAAATACATGAGTGCAATGAATTTATCAACCGGTTTGATGCCGTCGCCAGGCAGCTGGCCGGCGAAGTTCAGCAGGTGGTCGCACCGGCGACGGGCAACTTCTGTCTTGACACATATTAGTATTTTGCTTAGAGCACGCTTGAAACCATGGAGTAGAAAGGCGGATTGCATTTGGTTCTGCTGAAACGACGATACGCGCGCAAATCTCGCTTCAGGCCTTTTCCCGGTCCCGGGACCTTTGCCCACGGGGTGCACCCCCCGCAGCGAAAAGAGCTGTCGGCCGATGCGCCCATCGAGATCGTGCCCACGCCCGAGAAGGTCATCCTGCCCCTGTTGCAGCACGTGGGCGGCCCCTGCACGCCGGTGGTCAAACCCCGGCAGGAAGTGGCCTTCGGAGAGATGATCGGCCGGGACGAGGCCTTTGTGTCGGCCTCGCTGCATGCTCCGGTAGGCGGCGTGATCCAGAAAATGGCGGTCGTCACCCTCCCCAACGGTCGTCACCTGCAGGCCATCGTCATTCGTGCCCAAGGCGAGCAGCCGGGTGGCCAGGAGCTGTGGGACCGGCTGTTCGGCGGCCGCTGGCCGGGCAAGGCTTATCAGGGCATGGCGCCCGAAAAGATCAGTGCGGCCATCCATGCCGCCGGCATCGTGGGTCTGGGAGGGGCCGCCTTTCCCACTCACGTCAAGATTACCTCGGTGGGCGAGAAGCCCATCGACGCCCTGGTGGTAAACGGATGCGAATGCGAGCCATACCTGACCACCGATTACCGGGTGATGGTGGAGGCGCCCGAGGCCGTGGTGGCCGGCGCCCTGCTGGCCGGTCGAGCCGTGGGGGTCAAACGGACCGTCATCGGTATCGAGGACAACAAACTGGAGGCCGTGGACGCCCTGCGCCGGCTGGCCGCCGGCGCCGGCATAAAGATCGCGGTGCTCAAAACCAAGTACCCCCAGGGCAGCGAGAAGCATCTCATCAAGGCGGTGCTGGACCGCGAGGTGCCCCTGGGGGGGCTGCCGGCCGACATCGGCGTGGCCATCACCAACGTGGCCACGATGACGGCCGTGGCCCGCGCCGTCATGCGCGGCATTCCCCTGACCCACCGGGTCATCAGCGTCACCGGCGGTGGCATCGTGGCACCCAAGAATCTGCTGGTGCCCATCGGCATGGCCATGGGTGAACTCATCGAACTGTGCGGCGGCCTCAAGAAAACCGCCGCCCGCATCATCGCCGGCGGCCCCATGATGGGATTTGCCTTCACCGACCCGCAGACGCCAGTGACCAAAGGAACCAGCGGCATCACGGTGCTGACCCACGAAGAAGTGCGCCGCGTGGAGCAGAGCGTCTGTGTGCGCTGCGGCCGGTGCGTGGACGTTTGTCCCATGAACCTGGTGCCCACCCGCCTGGCCATGGCGTCGCGTTTCGGAGACTTGAGTCTGGCGCGGCGATACAACATCATGGCCTGTTTCGAGTGCGGCAGCTGTGCTTACATCTGTCCGGCAGGGCTGCTGCTGGTGCAGCACATCCGCACCGGCAAGGCCCTGCTGGCGGCGGAGAGAAGCAAGTAGCGTGAAAAAGACCGAACACGGTTCGTCCAGCAATGCGGAAACCACGCCTGAGATCCACGTGGCACCGTCTCCCCATATTTTTGCCATGGGGATGACCATCCCGGTGATGATGCGCGACGTGCTCATCGGACTGATGCCTCTTGTGATCGCAGCCGTGTACTTCTTCCGCTGGCATGCCGTCAAACAGCTGCTCATCTGCGTGGCCGCCTGCCTGGCGGCCGAGGCGCTCTTTGTACGCATGCGGGGACGCGGCCTCAGCCTGGCAGACCTCTCGGCGGCGGTGACAGGGGTAATCCTGGGGCTGTCCCTGCCGGCCACGGCACCGTGGTACGTGGGCTGCATCGGGGCGGTGGTGGCCATGGGCATCGGCAAGATCGTTTTCGGCGGGCTGGGAATGAACATCTTCAACCCGGCCATGGTGGGCCGTGCGTTTGTCATGATCGCCTTTGCCGGCAGCCTGGCCGCCTCGGGGTATGTGGACAGCCGGCTGGGGGTGGACATCATTTCCCAGGCCACGCCGCTCAATGCCCACAAGCAGCTGGGCCTGACGGCTCCGTTGGGCAGCCTTTTCTGGGGCGGCGCCAACGGTTCCATCGGCGAGACCAGCGCCGTGGCCTGCCTGCTGGGCGGCCTGTTTCTGTGCATTCGGCGGGTGGCCTCATGGGAAATCCCGGCCGGGGTGCTTGCCAGCGTCCTGGCCATCGGCGGCGCGGTCAACCTGATGGACCTGTCCGGCAGCTGGACCGTTGCCCATCATCTGACCGGCGGGGCGCTGCTTTTCGGCGCTTTTTTCATTGCCACCGATCCTGTGACGAGCCCGCTTACATCGAAGGGCAAGTGGCTTTTCGGTATCGGTATTGGGGCGCTGGTCATGCTGCTGCGCCTCTTCAGTGGCTATCCCGAAGGCGTCATGTTCGCGGTGCTGCTGATGAACGCCTTGACGCCGCTGATCAACCGCTGGACCATTCCGCGGCCTTTCGGCGGGATTTAGTGTCTTGCTTCGGTAAGACCGTCATAAGAAACAAGAAGATTTATCCACAGATTACGCAGATGACAAGGACCTAATGCCGCAACAAACGAAGTAAACGCACTGGGTTGCGGGCATGGCCCGCGTGGATTCTTTTATTTTTCATGGAAAACATTCTCAACGATAATGCTTCAGGTCCGGACGGACGGCTGCGCCACAGCAACCTGGGCCGGGCGTGGCTGGTGCTGGTGCTGGCCCTGGTGCTGGGCGCGGCTCTGGCCGCCGTACAGGTCCGCCTCAGTCCCATCATCGCGGCCAACAAGCTCGACGAGACCTTACGGCAGGTACCGACGCTGGTAGGGCTGGACAGGGCGGCGCTGAAGCCCGGCGCCGTGGAAATCAAACCCGGCACCATCGAAGTGCGCGCGGGGGGCGGTACCCGGTTCTACCGGGTGTTCATGGTGCGCCACGAGGGCCGGCCGGCCGGCTGGGTGGCCAAGTCCGCAGGCCAGGGATACGCCGACCGCATCGAGGTGCTGATCGGGTTCGACCCGGCGACGACCGCCATCACCGGCCTCTTCATTCTGGAACAGAAAGAGACCCCCGGCCTGGGCGCCAAAATCGCCCTGCCGTCCTGGCGCCGCCAATTCGTGGGCCGGAAGACGGCGGTGCGCCTTGAAGTCATCAAGGGGCGCGGCGGCGGCTCCGGCGGCATCGATGCGGTTTCGGGGGCCACCATTTCTTCGCGCAGTGTCGTTCGCATCGTCAACCGCACCGTGGGCGACCTGGCCGGGCAGCTGACGCCGGCGGCGGTGCGTTTTTCCGGAGAGAAATCCTAAGTGGCGGATAAACCATCGGCGGCCGAGCGCTTTGTCCAGGGCATACTGCCCGAAAACCCGGTTTACCGGCAGCTGCTGGGGCTGTGCTCCACCCTGGCGGTCACCAACGGCCTGAAGCCGGCGCTGACCATGGCCGGGGCCGTGGGCTTTGTGCTGCTGAGCGCCAACGTGATCATCAGTCTGATCCGCAACCTGCTAAAACCCCACCTGCGCATCGTGGTTTTCACCCTCATCATCGCGGCCTTCGTGACCATGGTCGACCGTTTCCTGGCCGCTTACATGTACACCATGAGCAAGGCTCTGGGGCCTTATATCCCGTTGATCATCGTCAACTGCATCATCATCTGTCGCTGCGAGGTGTGCGCCTCGCGCCAGTCGGTCGTCACCGCGTCGGCCGACGCCGTGGGACAGACCATCGGTTTCGGCTTGGCGCTGGTGAGCATCGCGCTGGTCCGGGAGCTGCTGGGTACCGGCGCCCTGGCCGGCGTGCGGGTGCTGCCGGCCGACTGGCCGGCCTGGGTGATCATGGTCCTGCCGCCGGGCGCCTTCCTGACCTTCGGACTGCTGCTGGGGTTGGCCAACTGGATCGCCGCGGTGCGTTCTTCAGACAGGCAGGGGAGGGGATAGCGCCGTGGGTTATGCCGTCGACATATTTCTGATCGCCGTGGGTGCGGCCCTGATCAACAACTTTGTGCTCTACTATTTCGTGGGCATCTGTCCCTTCATCGGGGTTTCGCGGCGGGTGGACATGGCCCTGGGCATGGGCGGTGCCGTGACCTTCGTCATCAGCATCGCCGCTTTCCTGAGTTGGGCCATCACCACCCTGGTGCTGATGCCCGGGGCGCCGCTGACCCGCTGGGTGGCCGGCTTTTTCCTGCCGCCGGAGATGGCCGCGGCAGTGGATTTGACCATCCTGACCTACATCGTCTACATCTTCGTGATCGCCTCATCGGTGCAGTTCGTGGAGATGTACGTACGCCGTTTTTACCCGCCGCTGTACAAGTCCTTCGGTGTGTTTTTGCCGCTGATCACCACCAATTGCGCCATTCTGTTCGCCTGCCTGGTGATCATGGGGCACGTGGTGGGTGTGGAAAACCCGGCCGACGTCTGGGACCTGGGAAAAGCACTGGCACTGGGATTTTTCGGCGGAGTGGGCTTTACCATCGCCATCGTCATCATGGCGGGCATCCGCGAGGAAATCGACCTGTGCGACATTCCCGAACCATTCAAGGGGGCCGCCATCACCTTGATTATCGGGGGTATCCTGGCCATGGCCTTCATGGGCTTTACCGGAGTGGACAGCGGTCTGCGGGCCGCCCTCGGAGGCGGGTGATGCGCTTCTGCGACCGGAAAAACGACAGCACCAGGGCAACAGCCCCCTTGCCACTGGACGGGAGGGAGCGCAAATGACTTTGATCACCATCGGACTGTCGGCGGGCATACTACTATCCATGGCCATGGTGCTGGGCTACGTGCTGGGGTGGGCCGACCGCAAGTTCCGCGTGGAGGTGGATCCCCGGGTGGTGCGGGTCATCGATGTGCTGCCGGGCGCCAACTGCGGGGGGTGCGGCTACGTGGGCTGCGGCGAGTACGCCGAGGCCGTGGTGCTGGAGCACGAAGCCGTCAACAAGTGCGTGGTGGGCGGCCAGCGCTGCAGCCTGGACGTGGCGCTGATCATGGGCGTCGAAGTCGCCGAAACCTTGCCCTACCGCCCCATCGTGCACTGCGGCGCCCACTACGACGACCGCCTGGGGCGCCACGAATACCGCGGCGAACAGCGCTGCAGCGCCGCCAACCTGGTCACCGGCGTGCAGGCCTGCACTTACGGATGCCTGGGCTTCGGCGACTGCCAACGGGCCTGCCGATTCGACGCCATCCACGTGGTCGACGGCCTGGCCACGGTGGACTACCAGAGCTGCGTGGGCTGCGGCGCCTGCGCCAAGGTCTGCCCGCGCAACATCATCACCATCACACCGTTCAAGTCCGAGCAGGTGCTAGCCGTGGCCTGCTCCAACAAGGACAAGGGCAAAGACGTCATGTCGGTCTGCCGGGTGGGCTGCATCGGCTGCGGCGCCTGCGCGCGCATCTCCAGTCTCTTCAAGCTGGAAGACAACCTCTCCACCATCGACTACGATGCCTACACGCCGGAGTGTTCCCTGGAGGTGATGGAGGCTTGCAAGAAGTGCCCCCGCAAGCGGCTGGTTTTCGTGGGCATCCCCTCCCGAGAGGATCGCGAGAAAGCCCGTCATCTGGCGGCGCCCGAAGTGGTGGAGCCCGATTTCAAGACCACCGTGGACGACACCGAGTGGCGGGGGTAAACAGAAAAGGGGGGAACCCTTGCGAGCTCCCCCCTATTTTTTTTGGTTTTCCGATGTCAGCAATCGCTTCCAGACGGTTGCTTAGGCAGCATCCATCTCGCGGCGGCTGGCCATATCCATGAGGACGCGCTCCCTGGCCTTGTCGATGCCCAGTTCCTTGCGCTTCTTGTCGATGTGGGCGATCATCTTCTTGGCCATGTCGTACGGATCGGCGGTGAAATCCCACTTGCCCATGCCGTAAGTGGATTCCAGCCCGTCGAAGAGCAGCTTGTGGAACTTGGTCTCCTCCACGATGGGGAAGGTGACGCCGAAGACGGTGTAAACACCCGAGGCCACGAAGTACTGGCCGATGCTGATGGCCTTTTCGCTCATCCACTCCGGTGCCGCGCCGGCCAACGGCAAGCCCGCCAGGGTGTCACCCAGGCCACCGACCTTGACCATCTCAGAAGCGGCGATCAGGATGCGGCTGTTGTCCACGCAGGAGCCGATGCCCAGCACGGGTGGCATGCCCACCGTTTCGCACACTTCTGCCAGGCC
>CAYUAQ010000030.1:4954-34812 GCA_964442705.1 uncultured Desulfobacteraceae bacterium | reverse complement strand
CGGCATCACGGTCGGGAAAATCCTGCAGGCCCTGGTGGGGCTGGGGGTCTGGTACGCGGTTTACAGCCAGCTGCTGCTCCTGTCGCACTGGACCACCTTTTCGCTGCTGGGCATCGAAAAGGGCAGCCGGCTGGGGGAGGCGGTGCAGTTTTTCCTCTACGACACGCCCAAGGTACTGCTGCTGCTGACGCTGGTGGTCTTCGGGGTGGGCGTGCTGCGCACCTTTTTCACCCCCGAGCGCTCCCGGGCCGTGCTGGCCGGAAAGCGCGAGTCCCTGGGAAACGGGCTGGCGGCCCTGCTGGGCATCGCCACGCCCTTCTGCTCGTGTTCGGCCGTGCCGCTGTTCATCGGTTTCGTGACCGCCGGGGTGCCCCTGGGGGTGACCTTCTCCTTTCTCATCGCCGCGCCCATGATCAACGAGGTGGCCGTGGTGCTGCTCTTCGGGCTGCTGGGCTGGAAGGTGGCGGCGCTGTACGTGGCCACCGGCCTGGCCGTGGCCATCGTGGCCGGCTGGGTCATCGGGCGCCTGAAGATGGAGCGCCACATCGAGGGCTGGGTACTGCAGATGCGCACTGACGCCTCGCAGGTCCCGGAGGTGCGGCTCACCTGGACCCAGCGCTTCAGCCAGGGCTGGCAGGCGGTGCGCGACATCGTGGGCAAGGTCTGGATTTTCGTGGTGGCCGGCATCGCCGTGGGCGCCGTCATTCACGGCTACGTGCCCGAGGGCATGATGGCTTCCATCATGGGTAAGGGCGCCTGGTGGTCGGTGCCGGCGGCCGTGCTGATGGGCATCCCCATGTACTCCAACGCCGCCGGCATGGTGCCCATCCTGGAGGCCCTCATCGGCAAGGGCGCCGCCTTGGGCACGGCCCTGGCCTTCATGATGTCGGTGATCGCCCTGTCGCTGCCCGAGATGGTGATCCTGCGCAAGGTGCTCCGGCCCCGGCTGATCGGCGTGTTCGTGGCCGTGGTGGGCAGCGGTATCCTGCTGGTGGGCTACCTGTTCAACGTGCTTATTGGATAACCCTTACAGTTGCCATCGGCAGAGAAAGTCGTGTTTCGGTGCTTCCCGGATGATCTTCTGGCGCGGCACCGAAGCGCATGGCGGGCGCAGCCGCTTTTTCAACCCTTCCAATTAAAGGTTTTCTCCACGGCCTTCTGCCACTGCCGGCAGTACTGCTCGCGCACGGTGGTGTCCATGGCCGGCTGCCAAGTCTTGTCCATGGACCAGTTGCGTCGCAGTTCGTCCAGCCCCTGCCAGAAGCCCACGGCCATGCCGGCGGCGTAGGCTGCGCCCAGGGCCGTGGTTTCGGCCACCCGCGGGCGGATGACGGGCACGTCCAGGATGTCGGCCTGGAACTGCATGAGCAGTTCGTTGGCCACCATGCCGCCGTCCACTTTGAGTTTTTTCAGCGCCACGCCCGAGTCGCGGTTCATGGCCTCCACGATGTCGCGTGTCTGGTAGGCCGTGGCCTCCAGCGCGGCGCGCGCCAGGTGACCCTTGTTGACGAAGCGCGTCAGGCCGGCGATGACGCCGCGCGCGTCGGCGCGCCAGTGGGGGGCGAAGAGGCCCGAGAAGGCCGGCACGAAGTAGGCCCCCCCGTTGTCCGGGACACTGGCGGCCAGGGCCTCGATGTCGGGGGCTTTTTCGATCAGCCCCAGGTTGTCGCGCAGCCACTGCACCAGGGCGCCGGCGATGGCGATGGATCCCTCCAGGCAGTAGACCGGCGGGCGATCGTCCATGCGGTAGCCCACCGTGGTCAGCAGCCCGTGGCGAGAGACCACCGGCGCAGTGCCGGTGTTGAGCAGCAGGAAGCAGCCCGTGCCGTAGGTGTTCTTGGCCTCGCCCACCTCGAAACAGGCCTGGCCCACCAGGGCGGCCTGCTGGTCGCCCAAGGCGCCGCACACCGGCACAGCGGCCCCCAGGGGGCCGTCGGGGAGCGTGGCGCCCCAGGTGCGCGTGTCCACCGAGGGCACGATTCGCGGCAGCATCTGCCGCGGGATGTCCATGACGGCCAGGATCTCGTCGTCCCAGTCCAGGGTTTCGAGGTCCATGAGCAGCGTGCGGCTGGCATTGGTCACGTCGGTGACGTGGGCGCCGCCGGCCGGACCGCCGGTGAGCCACCAGATGATCCAGGTTTCCATGGTGCCGAACAGGGCCTCGCCCTTTTGCGCGGCGCGGCGGGCCTCGGAGTGATGGTCCAGCAGCCATTTCATCTTGGGGCCCGAGAAATAGGTGGCCACGGGCAGGCCGGTCTTCTGGCGGAAGCGGTCCTGGCCGCCGTCTTTTTCCAGTTGTCGGCAGATGCCGTCGGTGCGCGTGCACTGCCAGACCACGGCGTTGGCAAAGGGCTTTCCCGTGTGCCTGTCCCAGACAAGCGTGGTTTCGCGCTGGTTGGTGATGCCCACGGCCGCCAGGTCGGCGCCCGGGATGCCGGCGCGGGCCAGCGCCCCGCGCATGACGTCCTGCGCGTTCTGCCAGATCTCCACGGGGTCGTGTTCGACCCAGCCGGGCTGCGGGAAGATCTGGCGGTGTTCCTTCTGGTCGATGGCCACGATCTGTCCGTCGTGGTCGAAGATGATGAAGCGATTGCTGGTGGTTCCCTGGTCCAGGGCGCCGATGTAGTTGGCCATGGTGCCGTTCCTTTCGCAAAACAAAGGGGCCGGAGCACCACTCCGGCCCCTTTTGGGGTTGCTCATAACGGGTTCATGCGCTCTTTGATCCTAGCGCACCTTGCCGGCTTTCCAGGCTTCCAGCAGCTGGTCGTAGTCCACCGTTTCCCCGGGGGGCTTCTCGTTGGCCAGCTTGGCCTTGGGCGCGCCGGGCTGATTCAGCCAGTAGGCGGGGTCCTTCTTGGGATTCAGCTTGGGCCCCTTGTCGCCCTGGATGCCGGAACGCTGCAGGCGCTGCAGTACCCGATCCTGTTCGCGGGCCAGATTGTCCATGGCCTTGTCCACGGTGACCTCGCCGGCCACGGCCTCACCGATGTTCTGCCACCACAGCTGCGCCAGCTTGGGATAGTCGGGCACGTTGGTGCCGGTGGGGGTCCAGGCCACCCGTGCCGGGCTGCGGTAAAATTCCACCAGGCCGCCCAGGAAGGGCGCACGCTTGGTGAAGGACTCGTCCCGGATGTCGCTGTCGCGGATGATGGTCAGACCCACGTGGCTCTTCTTCAGGGACACGGTCTTGCAGACCGTGAATTGGGCATACAGCCAGGCTGCCTTGCGGCGCTTGAGGGGTGTGCTCTTGAACAGCGTCCAGGAGCCGCAGTCCTGGTAGCCCTGCTTCTGGCCCTCTTCCCAGTAGGGGCCGTGGGGCGAGGGGGCCATGCGCCATTTAGGCGTGCCGTCTTCGTTGACCACCGGGGTGCCCTTTTTGACCATGGAAGCCGTGAAGGCGGTGTACCAGAAGATCTGCTGGGCCACGTTGCCCTTGGCCAGGCTGGGCAGCGACTGGTAGAAGTCCATGCCCAGGGCGCCGGGAGGTGCGTATTTGCGCAGCCACTCCATGTACTTGCGCAGGGCGTACTTGGCGGCCGGGCCGTTGGCGGCACCGCCGCGCGACACGCTGGAGCCCACCGGGCGGTCCTTGTCGTCCACACGGATGCCCCACTCGTCCACGGGCTTGCCGTTGGGCAGCCCCTTGTCGCCGGCCCCGGCCATCACCAGCCAGGCGTCGGTGAAGCGCCAGCCCAGGTCGGGGGCCTTCTTGCCGTAGTCCATGTGGCCGTAGACGGCCTTGCCGTCGATTTCCTTGATGTCGTTGGTGAAGAATTCGGCGATGTCCTCGTAGGCCGACCAGTTGACCGGCACACCCAGCTCGTAACCGTACTTTTCCTTGAACTTCTTCTTGAAGTCCGGCCGCTTGAACCAGTCGTAGCGGAACCAGTAGAGGTTGGCGAACTGCTGGTCGGGCAGCTGGTAGAGCTTGCCGTCGGGACCGGTGGTGAAGGACTTGCCGATGAAGTCGTCCACGTCTAGGGTGGGCAGGGTGACGTCCTTGCCCTCGCCGGCCATGAAATCGCTCAGCGGTACCACGAAGTTGTAGCGCCAGTGGGTGCCGATGAGATCCGAATCGTTGACGTAGGCGTCGTAGATGTTCTTGCCCGACTGCCACTGGGTCTGGAGTTTTTCGATGACGTCGCCTTCCTGGATCAGATCATGGGTGACCTTGATACCCGTGATCTCTTCGAAGGCCTTGGTGAGCACCTTGGATTCGTACTCGTGGGTGGGGATGGTCTCGGAAACCACCTTGATCTCCATGCCTTTGAAAGGCTCGGATGCCTTGATGAACCACTCCATTTCCTTGAGCTGATCGGCTTTGGACAGGGTCGAGGGCTGAAACTCGCTTTCCACCCACTTCTTGGCGGCCGTCATGTCGGCGGCGGCAACGCCCGCGAACAGCAACAACACGGTTACGGCCAGGGCCCCTGTCAAGAACTCTGCGGGCCACTTGTTTTTCCACTTGCCAGTCATGTGCGCTCCTCCTTCCGGCCTTCGATGTAAAGTCCTCGGTTTTTCAGCCAGTGCCGCCGGCGTGAAGGCCCTGAACACCGACAGCATGCGGCATATGGTGCTTCTGCCGTTATCCCCAGCGCATTTCGGCGATCATCCAGACCAGGGAAATGATGGATGCGATCCACAGGGGCAGTTCGGTCAAGCCCAGCCAGGCCAGATGGATGTAGGCGGTGCCCAGCAGGCCGATGAAGAGGCGGTCGCCGCGGGTGGTGGCCATGGGCAGCAGTCCCCGGCGTTCGACACTGGGGGATACCACTTCCCAGACGGCCATGCCCGCCAGCATCAGGAATATACCGATGAAAAAAACAGCCGTCGGCAGGGTCCAGGCCATCCATTCCAGATTCATGCGCAAAACTCCCCTGTCTGTGTGCTACACCCGGCCCAGGGCGAAGCCCTTGGCCATGTGATTGCGGACAAACCAGATCACCATGGCCCCCGGTACAATGGTCAGGATGCCGGCGGCGGCCAGCAGGCCCCAGTCCAGCCCGCTGGCGCTGACGGTACGGGTCATGATGGCGGCGATGGGTTTGGCGTTAGTCGTGGTCAGCGTACGGGCCAGCAGCAGCTCCACCCAGCTGAACATGAAACAGAAAAAAGCGGTGACCCCGATACCGGCCCGGATCAGCGGGATGAAGATGGTGATGAAAAAGCGCGGGAAACTGTACCCGTCGATAAAGGCCGTCTCGTCGATTTCCTGCGGGATGCCGGACATGAACCCCTCCAGTATCCACACCGCCAGCGGCACGTTGAACAGGCAGTGCGCCAGGGCCACCGCAATGTGGGTGTCGATCAGGCCGAAGGTGGAGTAGAGCTGGAAAAACGGCAGCAGAAAAACGGCCGGCGGCGCCATGCGGTTGGTCAGCAGCCAGAAGAAGACGTGTTTGTCGCCGATGAAGCTGTAGCGTGAAAAGGCGTAGGCTGCCGGCAGGGCCGTTGCCAGCGAGATGACGGTATTCATGGTGACGTAGATGATGGAATTGATGTAACCGGAATACCAGGATTTGTCCGTGAAGATCTTGATGTAGTTGGCCAGGGTGGGATGGTCCGGATACAGGGAGAAGTAGCCCATGATGTCCGCATTGGTGCGCAGGGACATGTTCAGCATCCAGTAAATGGGCAGCAGCAGCAGTCCGAAGTAGATCGCCAGCACGATGGTGCGTTTGCGTATCTTCATACCTTCTCCCCCTTGCCGACGTTGAGCAGCGCCTGGTAGAACAGCCAGCAGAACAGCAGCACGATGACGAAGTAGATCAGCGAGAACGCCGCCGCCGGGCCCAGGTCGAACTGCCCCACGGCGATCTTGACCAGGTAGATGGATAAAAACGTGGTGGCGTTTCCCGGCCCGCCGCCGGTCAGCACGAACGGTTCGGCGTAGATCAGAAAACTGTCCATGAAGCGCAGCAGCAGGGCGATGGTCAGCACACCGCGCATCTTGGGCAGCTGAATGTAGCGAAAGATGGCCCAGGCTGAAGCGCCGTCGATTCTGGCGGCCTGGAAGTAGGCGTCCGGGATGGCCCGCAGGCCGGCGTAGGCCAGCAGCGCCACCAGCGGCGTCCAGTGCCAGACCTCCATGAGCATCAGGGTGATCCAGGCATCTGTGGGCGAGGCTGTGTGGTCGAAGGCGATGCCCAGGCTGTTTATGGTGGCGCCCATCAGCCCGATATCCGGCCGGGTGAAGATGATCCAGATGGTGCCGATCACGTTCCAGGGGATCAGCAGGGGCAGGGCCAAGGTCACCAGGCAGGCCGAGACGCCCCAGCCTTTTTTGGGCATCATCAGGGCAATGAAGACGCCCAGGGGGATTTCGATCAGCAGCACCAGCCCGGAGAAGAGAAACTGCCGCCACAGGGCCTCGTGCAGACGATAATCCGTCAGGGTCTCCTTGAACCACTCGGAGCCCACGAAAACGCGCTGGCCGGGGCCGAAAATATCCTGCACTGAGTAATTGACCACTGTCATCAGTGGGATGATGGCGCTGAAGGCCACGATCACGAACACGGGCAGCACCAGAAACCAGGCCCGGTTGTCTTTCCACTTGTTCATGGGCAGCGTCCTTATGTCTATGGGGCAGTGTCCCTGAGCAGTTTCCCGTTCTCGAACAATCGAATCCACTGCGGCGGGAAGGTGAGCCAGGCATCCCTCTCGGGAACCGGCATGTCCTCGGGCAGCCGCACCTGCACGGCGTGGCCGTGCAGGTCCAGGATGACGATGCGGTGGCTGCCCTGGTCCTGGACCGAGCGCACGCGGGCCGCCACGGCCTCGGCCGTGGGTGTGGGACTGAGCTGAAGATAGATGGGCCGGATGCCCAGTTCCAGTTTTCCGGTGGCGCCGGCGGCCAGTGCCGCGGTGCGTTCATCCAGGGCGATGGCGGCGCCGTCCACCCTGGCCATGCCGCTCTCCACGGTGCACTCCAGAAAATTCATGCCCGGGCTGCCGATGAAGTACCCTACGAAGCGGTGCTCCGGATTCTCGAACAGCTCCTGGGGGGTGCCGGTCTGCACGATCTCGCCCTCGTACATGACCACCACCTTTTCGGCGAACGTCAGGGCCTCCACCTGGTCGTGGGTGACGTAGATCAGCGTCAGGCCGAGCTGCTCGTGGATCTGCTTGAGCTTGCGCCGCAACTCCCACTTGAGCTGGGGATCGATGACCGTCAGGGGCTCATCGAACAGGATGGCGGCCACGTCGCTCCTCACCAGTCCGCGGCCCAGGGACACCTTCTGCTTGGCGTCGGCCGAGAGGCCGGCGGCCTTCCTGTTGAGAAAGGCGCTCAAGTCCAGGATTTCGGCCACTTCCCTGGCCCGACGGTGGACCTCTTCACGGGGGACCTTGCGGTTGCGCAGGGGGAAGGCCAAGTTGTCGAAGACCGTCATGGTGTCGTAGAGCACCGGGAACTGGAACACCTGGGCGATGTTGCGTTTTTCCGGCGGCAGCGGCGTGACGTCCGTGCCGTCGTACAGTACGCGCCCCCTGCTGGGGGTCAGCAGGCCCGAGATGATGTTGAGCAGGGTGGTCTTGCCGCAGCCTGAAGGGCCCAGCAAGGCGTAGGCGCCGCCGTCATCCCAGCTGTTGTGGATCCGCTTGAGGGCATAATCGGACGACCCCCGGGGTTTCGGCAGATAGCTGTGAGCGATTTCGTCGAGTTCTATGCGCGCCATGCCTATTCCTGATCCGGCCTGCGGGTCAGGCAGCCGCCCGCGGGGGCGATGCCACCAGTGTGCCGGCCCGGTCGTAGATGAACAAAAACCCGGGGTCGATGAAAACCGACAGGTTGTCGCCGATGCGGTAAGGGTGGATGCCGTCGGCCTGCACCACCAGTCGCGACCGGTCGTAGTGGAAGTGGACGAAAGTTTCCGAGCCATTGATCTCGGCCAGTTCCACCCGGGAGCGTATCTCGGCGTCCCTCTCGGTGCGCCGTGCCAGAAAAAGATGATTGGAGCGGACGCCAAAACGGTATTCTCCCGGGGAAAGCCCGCTGAAGTGGCCGCTCAGGGGAAACGCGATGTCGGTCCCCAGGTGGGCGGTATCTGCGCTCACCGTTCCGTTGATGTAGTTGAAAGGCGGGTCGCTGAACACGTCGGCCACCTTGAGCGTCTCCGGGCGGTGGTACACCTCTGTGGTGGGGCCGGTCTGCAGCACGCGCCCTTCGTCGATGACCACCACGTTGCCGCCCAGCATCAGGGCTTCGGTGGGCTCGGTGGTGGTGTACACCACGATGGCCTCCCGCCGGCTGAAGATATCCTGCAGGTCGATGCGCAAGTCCTCGCGCAGCTTGTAGTCCAGGTTGACCAAGGGTTCGTCCAGCAGCAGCAGGTCCGCGTTTTTGACCAGGGCCCGGGCGATGGCGGTACGCTGCTGCTGGCCGCCGGAAAGCTCGGCCGGCAGGCGGTCCAGCAGGTCTTCGATGTGCAGCATCTCGGCCGTGCCGCGCACCCGCCGGTCGATTTCGGCCTTGGCCACGCCGGCGATCTTGAGCGGCGAGGCGATGTTGTCGTAAACCGTGAGGGAGGGGTAGTTGATGAACTGCTGGTAGACCATGGCCACGCTGCGCTTGCGGACCGAAACGCCGGTGACGTCACGCCCATCGATGAGCACCCGGCCTGACGTGGGCCGGTCGATGCCCGCCATTATTCTCAGCAGTGACGTCTTGCCCGCCAGAGTACGCCCCAGGAGCATGTAGAGCGAGCCGGCTTGAAAATCCAGGTGGATGTCCCTGAGATGCATTTCCCGGCCGACGACTTTTTCCACATTTTTCAGAGACAGGCCCATTGGCGATCTTCCCCTGCAGGCAGCTCAAAATTTTCAGGCGTCACCTGTACCACCTGACAGGCACGTTGGTCGGATGATTCCGGCGGCAATGGCGAGAGGTTGGGCAGTCTTTACTGTACCCATTTCAATGATCATGTTATTAGTAAAGCATGCATAGCGTGTCAAGCAGTTTAAACAGCTAGACAAAAGATATTCCGACCACCGCGGTCTACCGTTTCTGAAACAGGGTGCCGAAAAGCCGGAGGGCGAGAATGTAAGGAGTTTTGTATTTCAGCGACACTGTGTCAGGCGCTGTTTGGTCGTTTCTGGTATTACTGTATGGTCCTGCTTTTTGAACTTGCGGCAATGTATTTTTTCGTCATCAGCGTCTGGTACTGGGTGACGACGAGCATGGTTTGACCGTTCCCATGAATTTTTCCAGTGACATCCGCGTTAAAAGCTGCCTGGTCCACGAAGACATCGTCGGCCTGAATTTCATCCGTTCGCAAAGCGGCTATGTTTTTCGCCAGCACTACCGCGAGGGACTGCGTTCCCACATCATGGAAGTACTGCCGGTGCAGGAGGTGCGGCGCGAGATGCGGGGTGTGACGGTTGACGGTGTAAAGGTTTTTCCCAGTGCCCGGCCCATGAAGATGCTGCGGATTTTCAGGAGGCCGTTCAAGGCGCCGCAGGAGGTTTTCGATGAGATCCGACGCTTCAAGCTGGTGGCCGCCTGCCTGGGCAGGGAGCTGATCGCCCATTCCAACGAGTTTATCGTCGCGTACATCCTCAACGGGAAAAGGCACCTGATGCTCTGCGGGCTGCAGGAATTCGTGCAGGGGGAATTTTTCGACCCCTGGCTGCCCATGGACGTGGCCGCCCTGCGGCACCTTCTGGACACCATGAATGCGGGACGCAAACACCGGCAAGAAATCGTGGAACGGGCCGTCAGCCGGGCGCGTGTGCAGGCCGCCAGACTCACAGCCGGTGCCAAGCGCCTGGTCAGGGAAGCCGGCATGGTGCCCGATCTGGCCGGCGTCGGCAACCTCATCCTGATGCGTGACGGCTCCCTCAAGCTGGTGGATATCAACAACATCTGCGATGTGGGCAGCGGCGACGACATTCCCGTGGATGAGTACGGCTATCCGTCGGCGGACAAGGCCGTGGAGGTCATCGCCCTGCTCGAACGCCACCTGCTGCAACATTGCCCGGATCACTCGGACCCGGTTCTGGGCAGATTTTTAGCGACGGATCGCATGCGGCGGGTTCGCCGGCTGGCGCGCCGATGCCGCTTTACACACTACCCTGGGTGACCAGCCGGGCAAAGTGTTCGAAGGAGCGGTCGTAGGTGCGTTCGGCATCGTCGGGAAAACAGCAGGCCGGCAGCTGCCGCATTTTCAGGTGGTAGCCGATGCACTCGCAGCAGATTCCCTTGCGCGGACAGGGGTCATAGCTGCAATTGCACCCTGAAAGATTGGTGTCCTTTTTACATTCCATGGTCGTTTGGGCTCTCCTGTCTTTTTTCAGGCGGCTGTATGGCGGTGATTCTGTCAGCGTCCGGATGACTTATACCATTGCGCCGCCAAAAAAGCAAAGCGTGTGACCGGCTGCCAAACGCCTGACCATAAACCGGCGCGTTGCCTGACTTCCGGGGTTGCCAGCCGGCGGCTAAACGGCTATAGAAGCCTGCAGGCCCGCAAACCCATGAGACAATCTGTATCTTCCAGGGGGCCTCGAGGGGGCCCCTGGACGTCTGATAGAAAGGAAATGCCGCCGATGTCTTCCAGGTTACGCCCTGACAGTTATGCCCGCCAGACACTGGAGCGCTACACCGGTTCCAGCCTGGACCAGTTCGGTTCCTACATCCTGCTGTGCAATTTCCAGCGTTACATCGACCAGTTCGTCCAACTGAGCGGTGCCCCGGAACGGTCGGCCAACTGGAGCGTGGCGCATGACAAGGAAAACAGCATCAGCCTGATCGATTTCGGTGTGGGGTCCCCGTCGGCCGGCATCGTGATGCATTGCCTTTCCTACCTGGACCAGGTGGAGTGCGTCCTGATGCTGGGCATGTGCGGCGGCATCGACGACAGCCTGGCGGTGGGGGATTTCCTGATTCCCACGGCCAGCGTGCGCGATGAGGGCACCAGCGAGCATTACCTGCCCCACAACGTGCCGGCCCAGCCCAGCTTCTGGATCAACCGCGTCAGCGAAGAGGTGGTCAGCCGCAAACTGGAAAGCGCACCCAAATCCGGCATCATGATCACCACCGACTTCCGCATGTGGGAGTTCGACGAGAAGTTCATCGACTATCTCATGGAGCAGCGTATCCTGGCCATCGACATGGAAATCGCCACCCTGTTCGCCGTGGGTTACGCCCTGAACGTGCCGGTGGGCGCGCTCATGCTGATTTCCGACATGCCGTTGCGCAAGGGCGGCATCAAGAGCAAGGATCGCGCCGGCGAGGTCTTCCAGCGTTTCACCAACCTGCACCTGGAACTGGGCATCGATATCGTAAAGGAGATCGGCCGCAGGATCCACCAGCTGAAAAGGGACCGCTCCAAGTGCCAGTGGTAGGCGGCACGGTCAGCCGGCGGCGATCCGCCCCCACAGCCAGCGGGGCACATCCGTCAGGTTTTGCCGGATGACCCGGCTCCAGGAGACCGCGTCTTCACGGGGAATCATTTGGGTAGCGTACTGCACCAGCAGCCCCAGGTTCCAGAAGATGAGCAGAACGATCACACCTGCCCGCAGGCGCCTGTTGCGTAGCGAATCGTTTTCCAGCCACCAGCCCAGTCCCGCGGCCAGAAAAGGCAGGGTGGAAATGAAATAGCGGTTGCCGAAGGAGGCGCCGGCCCACCAGGCCGACCAGCTCCCCACGATCAGCAGCTGCGCGGCGAAGCCCGCCAGCCCGATACTGCACAGCGGCCGGTGGCTGTGGTCGCGAACCAGCTGCCGGCCCAGGCCGAACAACCCCACCGCCATCACCGGATGCCAGGCCAGCACGCCGCCCCGTTCGCTGAAAAGAGCGGCCAGGGCATACTTGGGCCAGGGCGCAAAGTGGGCCACCGAGCCGTCCAGGTAAGGCGCCGGGCCGCTCAACCAGCTGCCGTAGAGGATCTGCCAGACCGCCAGCTGGGGCGCAAAGACCAGCAGGGCCGCCCCTCCGTAGGCCAGGCCATGCCGCATTGCCCGTTTCAGCCCCGAACTTTCAGAAATATCGTTGCCCGCCTCCGGCACCGACGGCTGGAAGCGCCACGCCCGCAGACACACGGCGGGCAAGAAGAGCAGGGCCCAGGCGCCGTCCTGAATACGGATCATGGCCAGCAAGCCGGCGGCGGCCCCCAGCAGGGCGGCACGGCCCACAGACGGCCGCCGCCAGGCAGCCTCAAAAGCCAGCAGTGAGAGGGTGGCCGCGAAAAATTCGACCCCGTGGGACATGGCGCCGTGGGCCAGGGCGTAAAACCCCAGGGGGGTGGCCAGGAGCAGGGCGGCCAGAACGAGCCCGCAGGTGAACGCACCGTGCCGCCGGCGCAGCCGGCGGTAGAGGAGCAGCAGGGCCAGATATACCCAGAAGACGGTCCCCACCGCCACGGCCCACTCGTAGGCCCGGGTGAGGCCTGTCATGGCGGGGTCGGCCGGCTGACCCCACGGCAGCATCCGCAGGGTAAAAACGAAGGGTGCCCACAACAGGGCGGCGCCCACCCCGAAGCGGTCGCCGTACAGGCCGGTCCGGGCCGAACGGGGGAGGTCAGTGAAGTGGTAGGGGTACTGTTTGAGCCGGTCGAAGGCGCGGTAGTCGTCGGCAAGGTCCAGGTCCCCGCCGCGCAGCAGGGAAGCCAGATACACGTAGTGCCCGACGCCGTCGTTGCCGCGGATGGAGGGGCGCAGGGCCACGGCCGCCAGCAGAGCGAGGGCCGCAATGAGAAAAAGCGTTTCGCTCCTTCCAGGGCCCGGGATGGCTGACGGTTGCGGCTCAGCGCTGGTCTTCGAGCAGCTGCTTGAATGCATCGATGGCTTCCGGGCTCATGATTTTCATGCGGCCGGCGATTTCCGGTGTGAGCAGGGCGAAAGTACCCACCGACCGGGCGCACGGCCCCCTTTGCTCGTCGGTGACAAGCCCCTCGACGATTGTTTCCCGCTGGTTGCGGGTTTTCCTGATGCGGCCCTCCACCCTGAGGGGGGTGTTGACGTACAGCGGTTTCAAAAATTCGACGGTGATCTGTTTGGTCAGGATGAACTTTTGGAGAAGATGGATGATGGTCCAGCTCATGATTTCATCCAGCATGGTGGAGATGACCCCGCCGTGCACCAGATTGTCCCAGCCGCACAGGTGTTCGCCCACCTGCAGCCAGGAGACCACCGAGGCGCCATCGCTGTAAAACTTCATGGCCAGGCCCACGGGGTTGCTGGGGCCGCAGGCGAAACAGTTGTGGTCGCCGCGGTTGGGCACCGGCCGGTAGCGCTCATCCGCGGGTTTCATGGGGCCACTTCCCCTTGGATGACATCCGAACGGTTGGGGGTTTCCAGGTGCAGCCGCCGCAGTTTTTTTGCGCCCGCCGCCGTGAGCATCTCCTCGATTTCGCGCTGGCAGTAGCTGCGTCCCGCCTCGGTTCTGAGCAGCATGTTGAGGGAAAAAAGCGCCGGGAACAGCGGGCCGGCCATGTCGTTGTCCAGGATGAAATCGTGGATCATGACCAGGCCACCAGGTTCCAGCGCCGCAACCGTTTTGGCAAGAATGGCGGAACAATCCGCGGGACCCTCGCCATGCAGGATGTGCGAAAGCCAGGCGGCATCGTAGGTGCCGGGAATCTCCTGGGAGAGGTAGTCGCAGTCGGCAAAGGCGATGCGGTCCGTCAGTCCGTAGCGGGCGATGGTCTTTTCGGCAAAGGGGCGGGTGGTGGGCAGGTCGCACACCGTGGCGGTCAGGCTCGGATAGTGACGGCAGAAGGTGATGGCCCAGGTGCCGGGACCGCCGCCCAGGTCGAGCAGATGCCGCCGCCCGGAAAGATCGATGCGTGGCACGATGCGGGGCGCCAGGTTGCGGGCGATGTTGAACATGCCCATGAGGAAATCTTCCCGGGTGACGTCGGCCGGCGGGGGATCGGGGTTGGGAACCGGTTTCCCCGTGAGAACGGCTGTTTTCAGGCGCGACCAGGAGGGAATCAGGTCGCAGTGGTGGCGCACCATGTACCCCAGGTACTCGGGGGCATCTTTGCAGAGGTAGTTTCTGGCGGCGCCGCTGTTGCGGTAGCGCTCCTGAGACTTTTCCAGCAGGCCCATGGCCGCCAGGGCGTCCAGCAGCCGGGCCGTGGCCTGGGAATGGCCGCCCATGCGCTTGGCGATCTGGGCGGCCGTCAGGTTCCCGTCGCCGATGTGGCTGAAGACCTCCAGTTCCACGGCGGCCATGAGCGTGCAGGGCTGCCAGTAGCCGCCGGCCGTTTCCAGAATGCTTCCGGGGTTCCAGGGGGGTGTTTTCATGCGGCTTGTCTCCTCGGATTCGCTGTCGCGTTTTCCGGATGTAGTGAGTGCCTGGTGTCCGTAAGGTGTTCGGCTCTTTGAAGCGCTTAGCGATGACGATATATTCTTTACCAAGGCCGCAGAGATCAGGATGATAATAGAGCAAATACACCGATGTTGCAATTTTTTTCTGTACGCCGGAGGCTGCCATCGCCGGGTGACGCCGGGCCGTGCTGGGCCTCGGGACGGGCAGCCCGCGGCTGGGCCGGACTGGCCCGTTGCCGGGATTTTCCCTTGCCAATGAACCCGCCCCTGTTGTATGATTTTGAAGTTCGGGGACTTAATCGAGAAGCGCCGGGCGTGCAGGCAGCGCCCGGGACGGTCAACCAGTAACCAGAAAGGAGGGGTTGTGATGAAATTGTTGAAGCTGGGTGTTTTGCTGACTGTAGCAGTGTTTGCCGTATCTTCGCTGGCCATGGCCGGTACCCTGGAGGATGTCCGCGCCAAGGGGTTTGTCCAGGTGGGTGTCAACGGCGGTGTTTTCGGCTTCAGCATGCCCGACAAGAAGGGCGTCTGGAAGGGTCTGGACGTGGACACGGCCAAGGCCATCGCCGCAGCTGTTTTCGGCGATGCCAACAAGGTCAAGTTCATTCCGCTGACGGCCGTGCAGCGCCTGCCGGCCCTGCAGTCCAAGGAAATCGACGTGCTGTGCCGCAACACCACCGCCACCCTGACCCGCGACACGACCAACGGCCTGAACTTCACGCATGTCAACTTCTACGACGGACAGGGATTTCTGGTGTCCAAGAAACTGGGCGTCAAGAGCGCCAGGGAGCTTGACGGCGCCACGGTGTGCGTTCTGCCCGGCACCACCACCGAACTCAATGCCGCCGACTATTTCCGGTCCAACGGTATGAAGTGGAAACCGGTGGTCATCGAGCAGACTTCCGAACTCAACAAGGCCTTTTTCGCCGGCCGCTGCGACTGCCTGACTTCCGACTCCTCCCAGTTGGCGGCCCAGCGCAGCGTGGCACCCAATCCGGATGACTACGTGCTGCTGCCCGAAATCATCTCCAAGGAACCCCTGGCGCCGGTAGTGCGGCATGGCGACGACCAGTGGTTCGATATCGTCAACTGGACCGTGATGGCCCTCATACAGGCCGAGGAGCTGGGCATCACCTCCAAGAACGTGGACGAGAAGCTCAAGAGCAAAGACCCCCGTGTCAAGCGTTTTCTGGGCGTAACCCCCGGTCTCGGCAAGGCCTTGGGCCTGGACGACAAGTGGGCCTACAACATCATCAAGCAGGTGGGCAACTACGGCGAGATCTTCGAGCGCAACGTGGGGCCCAACACGCCTCTGAAACTGGACCGCGGCCTCAACGCCCTGTGGACCAAGGGCGGCCTGATGTACGCCTGGCCGTTCAGATAAAAACGGCATCGGTGCCCCATGATTTGATCACGGCCGCTGCTGCAGCCACGGGCTGCCTGTGACAGGGATGAATCGGGGTCCGGATGCCTCGCTTGGCGTGTAATGTGCAGGGGTGCTGCCGCAGGCAAGCGCCCCTGCTGTCTATAGTCTCCCGGCTGACCGCTGATAGCCGACTGCTGATGCCTTCATCATGACGACCGACGCTGCAGGGGAAAAAATACCGTTCTGGCTCGATCCCAGGAAACGAGCCGTCATCTTCCAGATGGCCGTCTTCTGCATGGTGGGCCTGCTGGCCTATTATCTGGTATCCAATACCGTTGCCAACCTCAAGCGCCAGTCCATCGCCACCGGTTTCGGGTTCCTGGAAAAGGAGGCCTCCTTCGAAATCGGCGAGTCCATGATCCCCTACTCGTCGGCCAACACGTACGCCCGGGCCCTGCTGGTGGGGGCCCTCAACACCCTCAAAGTCTCTTTTATCGGCATCATCCTGAGCGTCCTGCTGGGCACCATCGTCGGGATCGCCCGCCTGTCCTCCAACTGGCTGGTGTCGCGCTTGGCCGGCCTGTACATCGAGGTCATGCAGGACATCCCGGTGTTGCTGCAGCTGTTTTTCTGGTACGCTATTTTCTATGAGACCCTGCCGTCGCCGCGGCAGGCGCTGCACCCCTTCGCCGGCGTTTTCCTGTGCAACCGCGGGGTGGCCGTGGCGGTACCCAGCGCCCACCCGGCCCACAAGTACATGCTGGCCGCCTTCCTGGCGGCCTGTGTGCTGACATGGCTGCTCAGGCGCTGGGCACGCCGCCGCCAGGAGGAGAGGGGCCTCATATTTCCGGTCTTCCGGGTGAGCGTGGCCCTGCTGCTGGGCTTTCCGCTGATCGTGTGGTGGGCCTTCGGCATGCCCAACGCCATGAACGTTCCCAAACTGACGGGATTCAACTTCAAAGGCGGCGTTACTTTTTCGCCTGAATTCATCGCCCTGCTGCTGGGGCTGGTGCTGTACACGGCGGCTTTCGTGGCCGAGGTGGTGCGGGCCGGCATCCAGTCGGTCAGCAAGGGGCAGACCGAGGCGGCCCTGGCCATCGGCCTGAAGCAGAGCCAGGTGCTCAACCTGGTGATTTTGCCCCAGGCCCTGCGGGTCATCATTCCGCCGCTCACCAGTCAGATGCTGAACCTGACCAAGAACAGCTCCCTGGCCGTGGCCATCGGTTTTCCCGATTTCGTCTCGGTAGCCAACACCACCATCAACCAGACCGGACAGTCCATCGAGGGGGTGGCGCTGATCATGGCGGTGTACCTGTTTTTCAGTCTGTCCACCTCCGTGTTCATGAACTGGTACAACAAAAAAGCCGCACTGGTGGAAAGGTAGGCCGGCCTCATGGCGTCCGCTGCACAACCCGCCGAAAGTGAAGTCCTGAAACCGCCGTCGACCAGCGTGGGGGTCATTGGGTGGGTGCGGACAAACCTGTTCAACGGTTTTTTCAATTCCCTGCTCACCCTGGCGACTCTCTACCTGCTCTACAAGACCGTGCCCCCCCTGATTCGCTGGGCTTTCATAGACAGTGTCTGGAAGAGCGGCGGGGAAGCCTGCCGGCAGGCCACGGGCGCCTGCTGGGCGGTGGTCACCGAAAACCTGCGCTTCATCATCTTCGGGTTCTATCCCTACGACCAGCAGTGGCGCCCCCTGAGCGCCATGCTGCTGCTGTTCGTGTTGCTGTTCGTCAGCCAGAATCGCAAGTACTGGAAGAAATCACTGCTCTACGCTTGGATCATGGGGCTGACTGCCATGGGTATCCTCCTGCGCGGCGGCATTCTGGGACTCACACCGGTGGAAAGCACCCAGTGGGGCGGCTTGCCCCTGACACTGCTGCTGTCCGTTTTCGGGCTGACAGCGGCCTACCCGCTGGGCGTGATTTTGGCCCTGGGGCGGCAGTCGCAGATGAAGGGCGTCAAAACGCTCTGCGTGCTGTACATCGAACTCATCCGCGGGGTTCCCCTGATCAGCCTGCTCTTCATGTCCTCGATCATCTTCCCGCTCTTTCTGCCCGAGGGCGTCACCATCAACAAGATCCTGCGGGCCCAGGTGGCCATCATCCTGTTCACCGCCGCCTACATCGCCGAGGTGGTGCGCGGCGGTCTGCAGGGCATGTCGCGGGGACAGTACGAGGCGGCCGAGTCCATGGGGCTGAACTACTACCTCACCATGCGGCTCATCATTCTGCCCCAAGCGCTCAAAATCGTCATCCCGCCCACCGTGAGCATCCTGATATCGGCTTTCAAGGACACCTCGCTGGTGGTGATCATCGCCCTGTACGACGTTCTCAAGACCACGCAGTCCGTGCTGTCCAACCCCAAGTGGATGGGTTTCAGCCCGGAAGCCTATATATTTGTGGCCATACTGTACTTCATGGGATGCTTTTCCATGTCCAACTACAGCCGCAAGCTGGAAAGGGAACTGTCCACCGAGGAGCACTGAAACCCGGCTATCGCCGTTATTTGAAGAGGTTATCCGATGGGAGAACAGTCTGCCGAAAAGACCATGGAAGCACCTGCCGCACCGTCCCACGAGGTCATGATCGAAATCATCGACATGCACAAGTGGTTCGGCGAATTTCACGTGCTGCAGGGCATCAATCTGACGGTGAAGAAGCGGGAACGCATCGTCATCTGCGGTCCCTCGGGATCGGGAAAGTCGACGCTGATCCGCTGCATCAACCGCCTGGAGGAGCATCAGCGCGGCAAGATCATCGTCGACGGCATCGAACTGACCAACAACATCCGCAACATCGAGAAGATCCGCGCAGAGGTCGGTATGGTGTTTCAGCACTTCAACCTCTTTCCGCACCTGACCATTCTGGAAAACCTCACCCTGGGGCCCATCTGGGTGCGCAAGACACCCCGGAAGAAGGCCGAGGAGACCGCCATGTACTACCTGGAGAAGGTGCACATCGCCGAGCAGGCCAGGAAGTATCCAGGACAGCTCTCGGGCGGGCAGCAGCAGCGCGTGGCCATCGCGCGCAGTCTGTGCATGGCACCCAAGGTGATGCTCTTCGACGAACCCACCTCCGCCCTGGATCCCGAGATGATCAAGGAAGTACTGGACGTAATGATCGAACTGGCCCAGGAAGGCATGACCATGATTGTGGTCACCCATGAAATGGGATTTGCCAAGAGCGTGGCCCACCGCGTGCTGTTCATGGATTACGGCCGCATCGTGGAGGAAAACACGCCCGAGATGTTTTTCGAAAACCCGCGCCACGAGCGGACCAAACTCTTTCTCAGCCAGATTCTGCACTGAGACGCATCATGAAACCCATCGTTGTCCTCGTGGGACGGCCCAACGTGGGCAAGTCCACCTTGTTCAACCGCCTCACCCGCAGCCGCAATGCCCTGGTGGACGATCTGCCGGGAGTCACCCGGGACCGCCACTACGGCGATGCCGCCTGGGATGACACCGAATTCACCCTGGTGGACACCGGCGGCTTCGTGCCCGGCGACGCCGAGGCCTTCGCCCCCCAGATCCGCCGCCAGGTGAAGCTGGCGGTGGCCGACGCCGACGCCGTGGTGGTGCTGCTGGACGGTAAACAGGGCCTGTCGCCCTACGATCATGACCTGGCGGCCATGCTGCGTCGGATTCACAAGCCGGTTTTCTTCGCGGTCAACAAGATAGACGGTCCCGAACGCGAGGACGCCCTGTTCGAATTCTACGGGCTGGGTGTCGAACCGCTGTATCCCCTTTCGGCCGAGCACGGCTACGGCGTGTCCGACCTGTTCACGGCCCTGGTCGCGGCGCTGCCCCGCGGTAAGCCGTCACGTGCGGACGGGGAAGTCATCCGTGTGGCCGTGGTGGGGCGCCCCAACGTGGGCAAATCCTCCCTCATCAACCGCATCGTGGGCAGCGAGCGCCTGCTGGTCAGTGAAGTTCCCGGCACCACCCGCGATGCCGTCGACACCCCCGTGCGCGTGAGCGGCAAGCCCTTCCTGCTCATCGACACGGCCGGCATCCGGCGCAAGGGAAAAGTGTCCGCAAAGCTGGAGAAATTTTCGGTGGTAAAGGCCCTGCGCAGCCTGGATCGCTGTGACGTGGCCCTGGTCATGATGGACGCCTCCGAGGGGATCACCGATCAGGACCTCACCGTGGCGGGATATGCCGTTGACCGCGGCTGTGGCTGCGTGGTCCTGCTCAACAAGTGGGATTTGGTGGAAAAGGACAGCCGCACGGCCGCAAAATACCTGGAGAACCTGCGCCACGAGGCGCGTTTCTTGAGCTTTGCCCCGGCCATGACCATTTCGGCCCTCACGGGTCAGCGGGTGTCGAAGATTTTCAAGCTGGTAGAAGAGGTTTATGGACAGTACACCCATCGTGTCGCTACCGGCCCCCTGAACCGGATCCTGTCGCGGGCCCTGGAGCGCCACGAGCCTTCCCTGCACCGGGGAAGGCGCCTGAAGTTTTACTATGCCTCCCAGGTGTCCACGCGGCCGCCGACCTTTGTCTGTTTCGTAAACTATCCCGAGGCGGTACACTTTTCCTACCGCCGCTACCTGATCAACCAGATCCGCCGCGAGACCGGCCTGGACAAAACACCGCTGCGCCTGCTGTTTCGTCAGCGAACCGGCAGACCGAAGGGGAAGGAATGACGTGATCCGTAAAGCAACCATAGACGACGTCAAGGCCATCTATGACCTGCTGCGCATCTATGGCCAGCGCGGCGAGCTGCTGGTGCGCCCCCTGACCGAGCTCTACGACCATCTCAGGGACTTCTGGGTCTTCGACGAGGGGGCGCAGCGGGGTGTCGGCGGGTGCTGCGCGCTGCAGTTCTGCTGGGAGGATCTGGCCGAGATCCGCTCGCTGGCAGTGCACCCCGACCGCACCGGCCGCCGGATCGGCACCGACCTGGTCCACCAGGCCCTGGCCGAGGCCGAGCAGTACGGCATCAACCGCGTGTTTACCCTGACCTACCGGCCGTCTTTTTTCAGGCAGTTCGGTTTCTATGAGATCGACCGCGGCGAACTGCCGCTGAAAATATGGGGCGGGTGCCTCAACTGCGTAAAGTTTCCGGACTGCGATGAGACCGCTATGGAAAAGCGGCTGCACCCCGGCCCGGACCGCGGGCGGGGACTGATGACTCTCAGGAGTAAATGACGTTGACCGACAGGGGCGGGTACTTGCGGGCGCCCGGCTTGGGAAGCAGAGACTGTCCGTCGACCCGCAGCCAGTTCAGGTCGGCTTTGAGTTCGCGCAGCTTGCCGTCGTCCGGCGGGCGCGCCTGTTCGGTGAAGGCGTAGTTGGCTTGGAGGATGCAGATGGCCGAACGCCGGGTGTGGCTCACGGTGTAGACTTTCTTGAAGGTGCGTGTGGGAATGCTGTGCATCTCGGCCATGGCCTCGATTTCATCGCGGGTGAATTTCATGAGGATCGATTTGGAAACGCCCCGCTCCGAGATGCGCATGACTGCCCGTGATTCCTGGCTGCCGGCATACACGGTCGATATGCAGGGGACCTGCTTCAGGTACTGGGCAGCGACGATGGCGGCCGTCCGCCGTCCGCCGGCCATCACCGGCAGGCCGTAGTACTCGAAAAATTTCTTCTGCAGATCTTCGGCATACTTGTCCCCCCTTTCATAGAGATCCTTGGAAATGTAGCGCAGGCTGCGGGCCAGGTCCTCGGCCGCCGAGGTGATGGGCCAGTCGATGCGCACGTGGAAGTGGGAGAGTACATACCGGTCTCTGGAATGGCTGGCCGGATCCCGCTGAATCAGCAGGGCGTAGTCCAGGGGCAGCAGCATTTTCAAAAAATTGAAAAAATGAACCGAATCAAGGTGCTTCTGGGTCCGGTCGAATTTTCCTTCCAATGGCAGTGATTTGGACCGCAGCAGATTGGCCTTGGTGGTTTTGCCCACATCCAGGAAGCGGATGAACTTCTTGTGAACGGCTGGAATGGCGTCCTCCACGAAGATCACCAGGAAGGCGTTCTGGCTCTCGTACTCCACATCGGGAATGCGGGCACGGGGTTTCAGCTCCCGCTTCTCCACGAAGGGGTAGGGTATGTCGCGGATTCCGAAGTTGTGAAAGGAATCGACCAGGCCGTAGTTGAGAATGAATTCGTCCAGTTCATCGCGCAGCAGCTCGTAGTAGGATCGCCGCAGGCGGTTGGCCTGGCTGAGTTCTTCGCGTACGCACCAATGGGCCATCATGGCTGCTTTCTCCTTTCGCCTCTCTTTTCTACCCAGCCGTAGAGTCCTTCCCGGTAGCGGTAGGCCAGGGCCGCCAGCAGCAGGCAAGCGATCATGAGGGCGGCCAGGAGGGTGTACTGCTTTTCATAAAGCGAGGCGCCCTGGAGGCTCAGCATGAGGGTGCCGGGCATGCGGCCCACGGCCGTTATCAGCACAAAGACGGAAAATGGAATGGCGCTCAACCCTAGAAAGAGGCACAGGTAGTCTTTGGGGAATCCCGGAAACACGAACAGTATGAAGAGAATGATCACCCCCTGGTGTTTCACGAAACGATCCATCTGCTCCAGGCGTTGCGGCGGAATCATGCGGCGCACGAAGCGGTGCCCCAGAAAGCGGCCGATGCCGAAGTTCAGGATGGAGCCCGCCGTCAGCCCCACCGTGGAGTACAGGAAGCCCTGCCATGTACCGAAAAGGTAGCCTCCGATGAATCCCGTGGCCTCGCCCGGAACGGGCGCAAAAACCACCTGCAGCACCTGCAGGATGATGAAGACCGCCGGGGCGGCCACGCCGAAGGAGGCGACGAAGGCCTGCATGCGCTGGCGGTCGGAGATGAGGGCGTACAGCTGGCTGGCGGCCTGCCAGATTTCATTGCGGTAGATCAGGCCGGCGGCCAGTGCGGCGGCGCCCAGGATGACGGCGGCAAGCAGGTAGCCCCTGCGGTTTTTAGGGATACCGTTTTTCTTCTCGGCCGTCATGCCGGATCCGCTGTTTTCCAGGCTTCTTGCAGGGCGGTTACGGCCGGCAGGTCACGTCCCTCCAGCAGCCTCAGAAAAGCGCCGCCCCCGGTGGAGATGTAGCTGATCTTTTCGTCCAGCCCGGACTGGTGAACGGCAGCGCCGGTGTCGCCGCCGCCCACGATGGTCAAGGCGGCCGACGCCGCCACCGTCTTGACCATGTGGGCGGTTCCCTTGGAAAAGGGTACCCTTTCAAAGACGCCCATGGGTCCGTTCCAGACGATGGTGCCGGCATCCTCCATGGCCTCGGCGTAGAGCATGGCCGTGGCCGGGCCGATGTCCAGGGCCATGAAGCCGTCCGGTATTTCCTGGACCGGCAGGGTGCGGGTGGGCGCCTGGTCGTTGAGCTCGCGGGCGGCCACGGCGTCCACCGGCAGGTAGAGGCGCACCCTGCGGCGGTCGGCCTCGGCGAGGATCCCGGCGGCGTCGCCGATGAGGTCCTCCTCGATCCTGGAGCTGCCCATGTCGAAGCCTTTGCTCTTTAAAAAGGTGTTGGCCATGGCTCCGCCGATGATCAGCTTGTCGACCTTGCGCAGCAGGTTATGAAGGGCCGCCAGTTTGCTGGACACCTTGGCCCCCCCGATAACGGCCACCAGCGGCCGCCGGGGATCTGTCATGGCGCGGTGGAAGTAGGCCAGCTCTTTTTCCAGCAGCAACCCGGCCACGCATACCGGGGCAAAGCGGGTGACGGCCACCACCGAGGCGTTGGCGCGGTGGCTGACGGCGAAGGCGTCGTTGACGTAAACCTCGCACAGGCCGGCCAGTGCCTTGGCGAACCCCTCTTCGTTGGCCTGCTCTGCGGCGTGAAAACGCAGGTTCTCCAGCAGAACGATGTCGCCCGGCGGCATGGCTGCCACCAGCTTTTCAACCTCGGGTCCAACGGCATCGGGTGCCAGCTGCACGGGTTTTCCCGTGAGCTCGCCCAAGCGCCGGGCCACCGGCCCCAGGCTCATCTCGGGCACCACCTTGCCCTTGGGCCGCCCCAGATGGGAGGCCAGGATCAGCCGGGCGCCCTTTTCCAGGGCGTAGGTGATAGTGGGCAGCACCCGTCGGATGCGGGCGTCGTCGGTAATCTCGCACTTTTCGTTGAGCGGCACGTTGAAGTCGACCCGTATCAGGGTGCGCTTGCCGGAAATGTCGATGTCGCGTATGGTCTTCATGGTAGTGCTCCTTCATGTTGCAAGTTGTCCATCAGGAAAAACCACCGTTCTGGAAGAACCCTTTTCATGTTCACTTTGTGTCTTTGTGTCTTTGTGCCTTCGCCCCTTTACTGAGCAGTTTGCGGCGCGACCACCTCTCCAGGAACCCGATGGTGCCCGAGCGGTAGGCGCGATCGATGGCCTCACGGCGCACGGTAGCCCCCTTTCTGCCCTGCACCGCCGCGCGCAGGCACGCCGTCTTGTGGGGGCACCCGAGGCAGTGCGGCGGCGATTCGCGCAGCCCGTCGGTTCCCATGGGGAACACGCTCTCCAGGTCGCCGAAGCAGTCGGGTTTCCCGGATGAAGAGGGCGCCTTCACGGGCGATCTCCGCCCGCCTGCGCGATGTCCCGGCGGATGGCGGCCATATAGCCCTGGTCCGCGAAGCTGAAGTAGCTGTTGCCGCCGATGATGAGGTGTTCGTGTACCGTGATGTCCATGACCGCGCAAGCCTGCACCAGGCGCCGGGTGATGGCCACGTCTTCCTCGGAAGGCTGGGGATCCCCGGACGGGTGGTTGTGGGCGAAAATGACCGCTGCGGCATGGTGGCGCAGGGCGGCGGACACCACCTCGCGGGGATAGACGGCACTGGCCGTCAGGGTGCCGGTGAACAGGGTTTCGCCGGCGATGACGCGATTCTTGGCGTCCAGGAAGACCGCCTTGAACTCTTCCCGGGACTTGTCGCGCATGGTCAGGCGCAGGTAGTCGTAGAGATCCTGGGAGTTGTTGAGCGGGCTGCGGCCTTCAAGCTTCTGTTGCAGGCAGCGGTCGGCCACCGCCTTGATCAGCCGGATGCCGAAAACGTTCGTGGGCCCGATGCCGGCGATGGTGCACAGGTCGGTCGTGGAGGCTTCCAGCACGCCGGGCAGGCTCTTGAATTTCGCGAGGGCCGCCTTGGCGGGCCCCTTGCAGTCTTTGCGCGGCGTGGCCAGGGTCAGCAGCAGTTCGATGACCTCGTAGTCGTGGAAACCGGCCAGCCCGGCCGAAAGGAATTTTTCCCGCAGCCGCCGGCGGTGCCCGTGCCGGTGCTCGTTGTCTGTCTTCACAGCTCGTCCAGCTCCTGCTTGAGTTCGCGGGTCATCAGGCGCACCAGGGCCTCGCGGGGCGAGCGGCCGTCGTAGAGGACGTGGTAGACTTCGTGGCAGATGGGCATCTCCACCGCCAGCCGGCGGGAGAGGTTGTAGATGGAGCGCGCCGTTTTGACCCCTTCGGCCACCATGTTCATGCTGCCGGTGATGTCGTCCAGCTTCTGGCCGCGGCCGATGCGCTCGCCCACGCCGTGGTTGCGGCTGAGGGTGCCGGTGCAGGTCAGCAGCAGGTCGCCGATGCCGGCCAGGCCGGTGAAGGTGCGCGGGCTGGCCCCCATTTTCAGGCCCAGGCGCCGCAGTTCGGTGAGCCCACGGGTGATCAGGGCCGCCCGGGTGTTGAGCCCCAGCTCCAGGCCGTCGATGATGCCGGCCGCAATGGCGATGACGTTTTTCACGGCCCCGCCCAGCTGGGTGCCCACCAGGTCGTCGTTGGTGTAGACCCGGAAATAGTCGGTGACGAAGATCTGCTGCAGCCGGGCCGCCACACTTGCATCCCGGGCGGCCACGGTGATGGCCGTGGGCACCTGCCGGGCGACTTCGCGCGCAAAGCTGGGGCCCGACAGCACGGCCAGCTGTCGGGGGGGGATCTGTCCCAGTTCTTCGGCCAGCACCTCGATCATGGTCATCTGGGTGTCGTTTTCGATGCCCTTGGAGGCCGACACGACTATTGTCTGCGGCGACAGGTGCGGCGCCATCTGCCGGGCGGTCTGCCGCATGACGTGGGACGGCACCACCATGACGAGCACCTCCTTGCCGGCCGCCACTCGGGCCAGGTCGCTGGAAGGCCGGATGTTGGCCGACAGTTGGATGCCCGGCAGGTAGCGTTGGTTTTCGCGGTGTCCGGCGATCTGGGCAGCCACTTCTGGTTCGAAAACCCACAGGTCGACGGCAATCCCCTTGAGGGCCAGCAGATTGGCCAGGGCCGTGCCCCAGCTGCCGGCGCCCACCACCCCGACAGACGTGACTTCAAGAGCGTTTTGCGTTTGCGACGACATGGGCGGCCTCCTATTCCTTTTCCGCCAGACGGGCGGCGCCCACCACGTGTTCCCCCGGTTCCAGGTCCATCAGTTTGACCCCCTGGGTGTTGCGGCTGATGACGGAAATTCCCCTGATGGGCATGCGGATGATCTTGCCGGCATCGGTGATGAGCATCAGGTCGTCCTGTTCCTCCACCAGCAGGATGCTAACCACCCGGCCGTTGCGTTTGGTGGTCTTGATGGTGATGACACCCTTGCCGCCGCGTTTGCGCACCGGATACTCGTCGATGGAGGTGCGCTTGCCGAAGCCGTTCTCGGTGACCGCGAACAGGGTCTGGCCGTGGCTGAGCACCTCCATACCCACGATGAAGTCGCCGGGCTCCAGGCGCATGCCGCGCACGCCGCGGGAAACCCGCCCCATGGGGCGCACGTCGGACTCGTGGAAGCGGATGGACTTGCCCATGGTCGATCCCAGAAAAACGTTCATGGTGCCGTCCGTGATGTGGGCCGTGATCAGTTCGTCGCCGGGCACCAGGTCGATGGCGATGATGCCGCCGGCGCGCGGGCGGCTGTACGCCATCAGGTCGGTTTTTTTCACCAGGCCCTGCCGCGTGGCCATCAGGACGTGGTAGCCCGGTTCGAAATCGGGCACGGCCAGCACGGCGGTCATCTTTTCATCCTTTTCCAGGTTCAGGAGGTTGACGATGGCCTTGCCGCGGCTCACGCGTCCGGCCTGGGGGATCTGGTAGACCTTGCACCAGTAGGCCTTGCCCCGGTTGGTGAAAAACAGGAAGGTGTGGTGGGTCGAGGCCACGAAGAGGTGCTCGACGAAGTCGTCTTCCTTGGGGCGCATGCCGGTCTTGCCCTTGCCGCCGCGGCGCTGGCTGTTGTAGATGGTGATGGGGGTGCGCTTGATGTAGCCGCTCTTGGAGATGGTGACCACCATGTCCTCTTCCACGATCATGTCTTCGATGGTGATCTCCCGGGTTTCGGTGACGATCTCGGTGCGGCGGTCGTCGCCGAACTCCTCCTGGATCCAGGTCAGCTCGTCCTTGATGATCTGCAGCACCAGGCGCGGATTGGCCAGGATTTCCTTGTAGCGGGCGATGTCCTTGAGGATGTTGCGGTACTCCTCGATGATCTTTTCGCGCTCCAGCCCGGTCAGCCGCTGCAGGCGCATGTCCAGAATGGCCTGGGCCTGGATGGCGGTGAGCTCGAAGCGCTCCATGAGCTGGGACTTGGCCTCGGCCGGCGAGGCCGCCTTGCGGATCAGGGCCACCACTTCGTCCAGATGGTCCAGCGCGGTTTTCAGGCCTTCCAGGATGTGGGCGCGCGCCTCGGCCTTCTTGAGCTCGAAACGCGTGCGGCGCACGATGATCTCCCGGCGGTGCAGGATGAAGTGCTCCAGTATTTCCTTGAGGGTCAGCAGTTCGGGGCGGTTGTTGACCACCGCCAGGAAGATCACCCCGAAACTGGTCTCCATCTGGGTGTGCTTGTAGAGCTGGTTGATGATCACGCCGGCCATCTGGTCTTTTTTCACCCCGATGGCCACCCGCAGGCCTTCGCGGTCGGACTCGTCGCGCACATAACGCACGCCCTCGATGGTCTTGGCGCGCACCAGGGAAGCGATTTTTTCGATCAGCTTGGCCTTGTTGACCTGGTATGGCAGCTCGGTGACGACGATGGTCTCGCTGCCCGTGCGGCGGTCCTTCTCGATCATCACGCGGGCCCGGATGCGCATGATGCCGCGGCCGGTTTTGTAGGCGTCCACGATGCCCTTGTTGCCGTAGATGATACCGGCGGTGGGAAAATCCGGCCCCGGCATGATCTCCATCAGTTCCTCCATGGAGATGCGGGGGTTGTCGATGAGGGCCTTGAGGGCATCTGCGGTTTCAAACAGGTTGTGCGGCGGGATGTTGGTGGCCATGCCCACGGCGATGCCCGAAGAGCCGTTGACCAGCAGCGACGGAAACTTGGCCGGCAGCAGGGTCGGCTCCACCATGGATTCGTCGTAGTTGGGGGTGAAGTCGACGGTCTCCTTGTCGATGTCCGTCAGCATCTGGTGGGCCAGCCGCGACATGCGGATCTCGGTGTAGCGCATGGCCGCCGGCGGGTCGCCGTCCACGGAGCCGAAGTTGCCCTGACCGTCGATGAGCGGATAGCGCAGGGAAAAATCCTGGGCCATGCGCACGATGGTGTCATACACTGCGGTGTCGCCGTGGGGGTGATACTTGCCGATGACGTCACCCACGATGCGGGCCGACTTCTTGTAAGGCTTGTTCCAGTCGTTTTTCAGCTCGTACATGGCGAACAGGACGCGGCGGTGAACCGGCTTGAGGCCGTCCCGCACATCGGGCAGGGCCCGGCCTATGATGACGCTCATGGCGTAGTCCAGATACGAGCGTTTCATCTCGTTTTCGATGCTGACTTCAGGCAGATGTTCGTTGGTAATCATGAAATCAGATGTCCACTTGGGTTATAATAACACTGTGGCGGACCGGTCAGGCGGGGCCTGCTTCTTCCGGTTCAACCAGTTTCTGATAATTGGTATGATAGATGTCCGTCAGCGTCAGAAAAGCCGTGACGATGACGGGACCGTAAATGATGCCTAGTATGCCGAAGGCCTTCAATCCGCCCACGATGGACAGGAACACCAGCAGGGTGTGCAACTGCAGGCGGTGTCCCACCAGTTTGGGTTTGAAGATGTACTCGATGCTGCCGGACAGGATGATGTAGAACACGATGAAAAATACACCGGCCCCGATGCGGTCGCTGAAAAAGAGATAGACCGCCGCCGGGATGAACACCAGGCCGATGCCGATGATGGGCAGAAAAGCCAGCAGGGACATGAGAACGCCCCACAGGAAGGGGGAGTTGAAGCCGAAGAGGTAGAACACGAATCCGCCCAGAGTTCCCTGGATCAGTCCCCCCAGGCCGTTGCCGATGAGGATGGCGCCGGCGATGTCCTGGAATTTGGCGATCAGCTTTTCGTCCTGCTCCCTGGGCAGGGGCGACAGGTTGATGAGAAAAGCGATCAGCTTGTTGCCGTCGATGAGCAGGAAGTAGACGATCATCAGCATGAAGAAAAAGTAAATGACGAAATCGACCACGTTGGAAGCGATGGCACTGGCCTGCTGGTACAGGAAGAGCCCCACCACCTTGCCCACCTGCGATATGGCGCGGTTCAATTCTACACTGCTCAGTTCGAGGTTGAACCGGCCCAGCAGTTCGTTGGCCCGTTCCAGCAGCTGGCTGTGTTCAAAGAAATCCCTGATGACATCCGTCAGTACGGCGTTTCTCCCCATCAGGTAGAACCCGTAGGCTTCTCTTGACAGGATGCCGACGAACATGACGATGGGGATGAAGAGAACGAAAAAAATGACGACACAGGTCGCCAGGGAAGCGACCGGCGGACGCACCTTGCCGACCATCAGGCGGTAGAGGGGGTTGAACACGCCGGTGACCACGGCCGAGAGGAAGAGCGTGGAAAAAAACGGCCACAGCAGCCATCCCATCAGCACCGTCGTAATCAGGAAGAGGGTCAGAAAGAAACCCAGCATCATATATGGGCTCGGGTGTTCGGTCATTGATTTTCATTTGCACTGACGGTGAAATGTGCCCCTCCCCGGCCTGACCGGCCGGCGGTGTGGCGGTTTTCTGACTGCAGCCCCGGGGCCGGGAAAAGGCTTCGTTCCGGTTGCGGTGTTGCAGGATTTGTCACCGCAACCGGAGAATCCCGGGGCGCGGCCCCCGGGGGCATCGACCGGTGGGTACCGCTACCCGCTTATGAACGCCCCGGCGAGCAGCAGCAGAAAAATCTCCCACACCACCACGGGCACCATGCCGCCGAACAGGGCGTAAACGATGCCGCCGCCGATGATTACGGGTACGCCGAAAAAAACGAGTATGGCCAGTTTTCTGGTAATGTCCATGAAACTCCCTTTCCTCAACCGGTTGACAGGGGATTATTTTCTCTCGAT
>CAYUAQ010000030.1:0-4944 GCA_964442705.1 uncultured Desulfobacteraceae bacterium | reverse complement strand
CTCGATGATCATGGCCATGCCCATGCCGCCGCCGATGCACATGCTGATCATCCCCGTACCGTAGCCCTGGCGTTGCATGTGGTAAATTCCGGTGACCATCTGGCGGGCACCGGTGCAGCCGATGGGATGTCCCAGCGAGATGCCGCTTCCCAGTTCATTGGGCTTTTCCACGTCGATGCCCAGTTCATACATACACCCCAGGGCCTGGGCGGCAAAGGCCTCGTTGAGTTCGATCAACTCCAGGTCGTCGATGCCCATGCCGGTCTGGTTCAACACCTTGCGCACCGCCGGCACCGGTCCGAGGCCCATGTAGGCCGGATCCAGGCCGCCGGAGGCGAAGGCTTTGATGGTGGCCAGCGGCTCCAATCTCAGGTCCGCGGCCCGTTCGGCGCTCATCAGGAGCACCGCGGCTGCGGCGTCGTTGATGCCCGACGCGTTGCCCGCCGTCACGCTGCCGTCTTTTTTAAACACCGGCCGCAGTTTGCTCATCTTCTCCATGTCGGTTTCCATGGGACGCTCGTCGGTGTCGAAAACCGTGTCCCCGCGGCGGCTCTTGATGACCACCGGCACGATCTCGGACTTGAAAAGGCCGTCGCTGATGGCCTTGCGGGCGCGGTTGTGGCTCAGCACGGCCAGCTTGTCCTGCTCCTCTCGGCTGATGCCGTATAGGGAAACGATGTTTTCGGCAGTCACGCCCATGTGGTAGCCGTAGAAAATCTCGTAGAGGCCGTCGAAGACCATCAGGTCCGTGACTTCACCGCTGCCGGTGAGCTCCATGCGATAACCCCAGCGTGCCTTGGGCAATGCCATGGGGGCCTGGCTCATGCTTTCATGGCCCCCGGCCAGAACGACGTCGGCCTGGCCGCTCATGATGGCGGTCGCTCCCATGGCAATGGACTTGAGGCCCGAGCCGCAGATCTTGTTGATGGTGAGCGCCGGCGTCTCCTTGGGCAGCCCGGCCTTGATCATGGCCTGTCGGGTCGTGTTCTGTCCCTGTCCGGCCTGTAGTACGTTGCCCATGATGACTTCGTCGACCTCCACCGCCTGTGCCGCCTCGTCCCAGTCCCGGGCCCTCTTTTCCAATTCGATGAGTCCCCGATCCTGCAATTTTTCCGGCGCCAGGGCTGCCGTGGCATCGCTGGTCACCGGTCTCAGGTCGACCTTCTTGAACACCTCTTTCATAACCAGGGCGGCCAGTTCCACCACGGGAACGCTTTTGAGTCCGCCACCGAAGGTGCCGATAGCCGTTCTCGCCCCGCTGACAATGACAACCTCTTTCATGCCTACCTCCCCACCGTGCCTTACGCCGGCATATATCTATCTGAAAAAAGAAATGAAAATAGAACTGAAACCGTCGAATCAATGGCTTCAAAAAATTAACGTTTAAACATACCACATGGTCGCTGGATGGTCAACGAGAAATGGACTGATTCTGAGCGTTTAAAAGACTGCGAGGTACCTTCTCAATAAGTTCCGGCGCTCCTTTGGCAATCCACTGCCGGAGGTTTTTGAGAAGATACACTACGAGGAGCTTCAGGAGGCCGGGCGTGTTTCGCGGCCCTTTCTGAACAGGGCCTTGACCGCACTGCGGGTTCCAGGAGCTTCCAGGCGCCCGGAGCCCGGATCCATGAAGCGCTGCACGGTGTCGTCGGGGATGTCAAAATCCTCGTAGGAGCGGTTTGCCAGCGCCGCCTGCATGAATTCGATCCACACCGGCAGGGCAGCCCGGGCGCCGGTCTCTCCGCGCCCCAGGGTCCCGGGCATGTCCCGGCCGACCCATACGCCGGCGGCCAGCCCCGGTGAAAAGCCCACGAAAAGCGCGTCCCGGTAGTCGTTGGTAGTTCCGGTTTTTCCCGCCACCGGTCGCCGGATGACACGGGCCTTTCGGCCGGTGCCCTCCTGGATGACCCCCTGGAGCATGTCGCACATGATGGCCGCCGCCGCCCGGGGCATGACGCTGGAAATTTTACGCTCGGGTCGCCAGATGACCCTGCCGTTGGGGTCGACCACCTTCTGGACGGCAAAAGGGAGGACCGCCCGCCCGGCGTTGGCAAAGACGGCGTAGGCGGCGGTCAGCTCCAGCAGCGAGACTTCTGACGTCCCCAGGGCCAGAGATAGGTTGGGCCCCAGGGGTGAGGTGATGCCCAGGCGGTGCGCAAAGGAAACCACGGCGGCCGGCCCCATGGTGTCTATCAGCCGCACCGCCGGGATATTTCTGGAAAGCGCCAGGGCGCGGCGCAGGGTGATCTCTCCCAGGTAGCTTCCGGAAAAGTTTTTCGGGCGCCACTGACGTCCGCTGGCCCCCCGGAAAGCCACAGGGGCATCCAGAATCAGCCGGTTCTGAGGAAATCCCTGCGCGACGGCGGCGGCGAAAACGACGGGTTTGAAGGCCGATCCCGGCTGCCTGCGGGCATCCACGGCACGGTTGTAGCTGCTCTGACCGTAATCTCTGCCGCCGACCATGGCCAGGATGGCGCCGGTGTGAACGTCCACTGCCACCAGGGCGCCCTGGGGAGCGCCCGTTACGCCGTGCGCCCGCATGCGCCCCTGCAGGGCCTCCAGGCCGTGGGTCAGGGCCTGCTCGGCGGTCTGCTGCAGTGCAAAGGACAGTGTCGTCGTCACCGTTAGACCGCCCTTGTAAAGCAGATCGGCCCCCAACCGTTTTTCCAGGCGGCGGCGCACGTAGTCCACGAAATAGGGAGCCCGCCGCCGCTTCGCCGGTGCCGGCGCCAGCTGCAGCGGCTGCCCGGCTGCCCGGCGGTACTGTCCGGCGCTGATCAGTCCGGCTGCCTGCATCTGCCTCAGGACCAGGTTGCGCCGCTTGACGGCCAGCTTGGGATTGACCAGGGGTGAATAGCGCGTAGGCGCCTTGGGCAGGCCCGCGATCAGGGCGCACTGGGCCAGGTCCAGATCTTTTACCGGTTTGCCGAAATAGCGGCGGGCGGCCATCTCCACACCATAGGCGCCGGAGCCCAGGTAGATCTGGTTGAGGTAGAGTTCCAGGATCTCGTCCTTGGTGTAGCGGCGTTCCAGCTGCAGGGCCAGAAAGGCCTCCCGCAGTTTGCGGCGCAGGGTTTTGCGGGGCGTCAGAAAAAGCGTTTTGGTCAGCTGCTGGGTGATGGTGCTGGCCCCTTCCACAAAGCGTCCGGCCCGAATGTCCTTGACGACGGCGCGCAGGATGCCCTTGAAATCGATGCCGCTGTGGTGGTAGAAGTTGCGGTCCTCGGTGATCAGGAGTCCCTGTTTCAGGGCTTCGGGAATGACAGCGAGGGCAACCGGCTGCCGCCTTTGGGCAAAAAGCTCGTCCAGCAGAACACCGTCGGCCGAATGGATGCGGGTGATGGCCGAGGGCTGAAACGATTCCAGAGAACGAATGGGGGGCAAGTCATGGATGAGGGCAAGAAAGCCGCCGACCATGATTCCGCACAGGATGCCCGTCGTCAGGATCAGGAAAATGATCAGTTTACGCATGCCCGCTCACGCAAGGGTTATTGACTGTCTGCCCGTGTTGGTTGTACAAGCGGTGTGTTGGAAACAGCGCTGGCATCTGCCATCAATTCATCCGCCAGGGAGGAGAAGTCCATGGGCCACCACGAACACCACCACGACCACGATCATTCCGGTGAAACAGGGCAGGAGCTTTCCTTTGACCAGAAACTGGTCAAACTGCTCGAACACTGGATTCGCCACAACGAAGATCACGCCGAAAATTACAGGGATTGGGCCCGGAAAGCAAAGGAAAAAAATTTCACCCAGGAGGGGCGCCTGATCGCCGATGCGGCCGAGATGACCCTGGCCATCAGTCAGAAGTTCGAGGCTGCCATCAAGCTTATCAAGAGTCGAGGCTGACTCGTTTTTTGCCTCCATGAAGCACAATCCGAAAGGCCAGATTCGGATTCCGGTCGAAAAAGGCCTTCTGCTGCCGGGGAGACCTATTCCCGCAGGCAGAGCTTCTCCACGGTAACGGCCAGGCTCTCCTGCCAGGCCGGCGGCCGGAGGCCGAATTTTTCTTCGATCTTACGGCAGTCCAGGGCCGAATAGGGGGGGCGGGCCGCGTCCGTGGGATAGTCACTGGTCCTGATGGGGGTTAGGCGGGTCACCTTCAGGTCCGCATGCCGGCGGGCCAGATTGAAGATCTCGCAGGCGAACCCGTACCAGCTGGTCACGCCGCTGCCGCAGTAGTGGTAGATCCCCCACTGCACGCCGTTGCCCGCCGCCACGCGACCGGCCATGACCAGGATGGCGGCAGCCAGGTCGGCGGCCGAGGTGGGACAGCCGTACTGGTCGTCCACCACGCGGATTTCGGGCCGCTCGGCGCCCAGGCGCAGCATGGTCTTGACGAAATTTTGCCCGTGGATGCTGTAGAGCCAGGCCGTGCGCAGGATCAGGTGTTGCGCCAGAGCGTCCTGCACCGCTTTTTCCCCCTCGGCCTTGCTCCGGGCGTAGACGCCCAACGGGGCCGGCGCATCGGTTTCGGTGTAGGGGGTCTTTTTGCGGCCGTCGAACACGAAATCGGTGGACACGTGGATGAGCGGGATGCCGGCTTTCCGGCAGTATTCGGCCAGATAGCGGGGGCCGTCACGGTTGACGGCCATGCACAGTGCCTCCTGGGATTCAGCGCGGTCCACCTGGGTGTAGGCGGCGGCATTGACCAGCAGGTCCGGCCGGCACCGCCCGGCGGCGTTTTCGATGTGGTCGGGGCGGGTGAGGTCGAAGTCCGGCAGGTCGACCCCCTCGACGCGGAGGCCGGCGGCAGCCGCCTGCAGCATGAGCTCCCGGCCGAGCTGGCCCTGTGATCCGGTCACCAGTATTTTCATGGTCTGATCTCCTCTCTTGAATTCGGTGACCGGCCTTATACCACAAACCGCGGTGTCGTGTCAGCCCAAACCGGAAGGGGGTAGTGCCCCGCGACCGGAAGCCGCCCGCTCCGCGATGGCGATTCGA
>CAYUAQ010000029.1:0-35147 GCA_964442705.1 uncultured Desulfobacteraceae bacterium | reverse complement strand
ACAGCCGGAAGACCAGATGGGCCGTGGTCCAGCGGCCCGGAAAGACTATGCGCGCCGCAGCCAGGGCCTCACGGCCTATGGGGCGCGTCGCGATCAACACCGGGCCGCAGCCGTATCCCAGGGCCGCCCCGCTGTTGAGCAGGGTATACGCCTGCCGGACCTTGAGCCAGGCGTGAAAAGACAGCTTGGTGATGTCCAGCCGCTGTTCCATGGCCATGTGGTTGAGGGTCTCCACGTCGTGCAGCTGTTCGTGGAAACGCAGGTCGCCGGTGTCGAGGACTCCTTTGACCAGGGCATGAAAGATGAAGGTGTCGTTGGGGCAGGGCGAAAAGCCTAGGGTAAGTTCCAAAACGCCTGTTTCCCGGGAAATGGCCGTGTTATTCAAAAAAGTTGCCGTTGCATTCGGGCCGAAAATATAGGCCAGTTTTCCAGGGGGTGTCAAGGGGATATCCCCGTCGCCACAGGGCGATCGCAAGTCGCATATCCCCCTGAGAGAGGAGTTATGCCCACGGTCTGACCCCTTCCCGCCCCTGGCACACGGGTGCACATGGATAACGACGGTCGCCGTCATCGGGCATGCTGGTCGTTCCGTGAGATAGCCCTACCCCGGCGTTGCGGGTTTTCGGGACGCCGGAAGGAGGGGCGACAAAAAAGTGCTTGAAATGCGGTCGACCGGCAGGCTACAAATCACAGCCTGGGGCCGGGGATTAAATTGATATTTCAAAGTTGTGATATAACTAACGGAAAAAAGGAGTAAAAGCAAATGGCAAAAGTCTTAGTGTACGGCAGCGGAGGGAGAGACCACTGTCTGGCGGAAAAATACGCCGACAGTCAGCATGTGGACAAGGTGTACTTCACCCCCGGCAATCCCGGCGTGCTGGTCACCCCCAAAGGCAAGCGCGGACTCATCGAGCAGGTCACGCTGTCGAATGGTTCTGATTTTGCCGCGGTGGCGGACTTTTGCCTGGAAAAAGACGTTGACCTGGTGGATATCGGCTCCGAGAATCCCCTCTCCCGGGGGTTGGTGGACGCGCTCAACAGCCGGGGGATCGCCACCGTGGGGCCGCGCCAGGAATTTGCCCGCATCGAGAGCGACCGCGCCTTCACCGATTTTCTGCTCCAGGCCGCCGGGATTCCCAAGCCCGAGTACCAGGTCTTCTACGACCCGGCGCAGGCCCGGCGCTACGTGCGCACCATCGGCTACCAGGTGGTGGTCAAAGCCAACGGCCTGGCCGCCGGCAAGGGCGCCCTGGTCTGCAGCGACGAAGAGGAGGCCGTGGCTGCCGTGGAGGCCCTCATGGTGGAGAGGCGTTTCGGCGAGGCCGGCAGCCGGGTGGTCATCGAGGAGCGCAAGTACGGCACCGAGATCTCCTTTTTCGTCTATCTGGACGGACGTCAGACCCTTCCCCTGCGCATGTTCTGCCAGGACTACAAAACGGCCTTCGATCCCGATGACCGGGAGTCCATCGAAAAGTTCGGGGGCAACCTGAACACCGGCGGCACGGGCTGCTACTGTCCCCATCGGCTGGTAAGCGATCCCCTGGTCAACCGCATCATCCGGGAGATTGTCAACCCCTTCGTGGACGTGGTCTACAACGACCTGGGCTGGAACTACAAGGGTGTGCTGTACTTCGGCCTCAACCTGGACCCCGACAACCGGCTCTCGGTCTTCGAGATCAACGTGCGCCACGGCGACCCCGAGTTTGAGGTCCTGGCCCGCAAATTGAGCACCGATTTCTTCGAGCTGGGCATGGCGGTCTGGGAAGGCACGCTCGACCGTATCAAACAAGTCTGGAACGACCGCCATTATGTAGACGTGATCGCCATGGAGGGACGCTCCAAGGCTTCCCGGGGCTGGAACCCGGGCTATCCCAAGCGCTACGGCAAGGGACACCGCATCACAGGGCTGGACGATCTGGACCGGGGCCTGGCCGTCTATTTCGCCGGCGTCGACAACGACCCCGAAAAGGGGCTGGTGACTTACGGCGGAAGGGTGCTGCACCTGGTGGCCGGCGGCAGGACACTGGCGGAAGCCCGCCGCCTGGCCTATGCCAACATCGAGAAACTGGCCTTCGTGGACCACCGCCAGAACGGCGCCAACTGCATGCGATATCGCATGACTATTGGTTTGTAATCAAGTGGTTGTCTGAATACCATGAAGCATCGCTGAACCAATCCCGGACACTCGGGTGGTGTCCGTTGCACCCGCCTTTTTCGACGGACAACAGGCAACGGACTAAAGATGATTCCCGCCCAGTGCGCAGCCGGCCTGGCGGGTGAGCAGGTCTAGCAGGGTGCGCCGGTCTTTCAATCGGCGGGCCTCGTCCTGATCGGCGGCGATGACGATGACCCCGTGGCAGGTGCCTTTGCCGGGTACGGGAAGGCAGACGATCCCCTCGCGCCCCAGAAAGCGGGACAGCTGCCGGTCCATGATTTCGCCGGGCTTATCCAGGGAGGACACCACGGTGTTGCGGCCGAAACAGGTGACCGGCAGGCAGCGGTTGGTCTCCAGGTCGATGTCCAGATTGGTGCCGGCAGGGGCGTTGCGGCAGGCCAGGCGGTTGTGCCGCGGATCGTGCAGGAAGAAGAGCGGCCCCGGGATGTTGAACAGCCGCTGGATGGTGCCGCAGACCCTGTCGATGACCGCCGCAGTCCCCTCGGTTTCCAACAGTGACTGCAGCCACCCGCCCAGCAGGGCCCGGCTGCGAAGCATGTCGAGCAGGCTTTCTTCGTTCCGGTCGCTCTCGTTTTGTTCCCGTTGCCCGTTGTCGCTGCCCGCTGCCGGATCGATGCCCAGGCGGGTGGCCCATTCCTGCACGCTGGTGTCGGACTGTCGCACCATTTCCTGCATGTGCGCAGGAGGAACCGACAGCAACTGGTCGGCGTGCCGCAGTCCTCTGCGGCCGTTGCCCTCGGAGGAACACGACAGGCTGTTGGCCACAAAAACGATTTTGACCAGGGAAAAAGCGTGCCGGATCTCTGCGGCCGGGGCGTGATGGTAACGGACGGCATCTATCAGCAGGGACGAAAATCCCCACTTGGCGAGCATTTCGGCACCGATGGCGGCGTGCACCGGATATTTTCCGCCATCCACCGCCGCTTGGCCTGAATCCAGGCAGAATGTCGCCGCGGATGCCAGTTTGCCGATGTCGTGGAGCAACCCGGCCAGGTAGGCTTCCCGAGGGTCGGCCAGGCCCGTTTTTTCGGCCAGTGCCTCGGCCAGCAGCGCACATTCGAAGCCATGATGCCAGAAGCGCACCAGGTTCAGGGCGCGTCCCGACGGCAGGCGCTGCAAATGGGGAAAATGAACACTGGACAGGGCCAGGGTTTCCAGTGTGCCGGTGTCTGTGGCGGCGATCTGCTGTTCGATTACGGCGGCAGGATCGGCCGGTCTGCCGCTGCCCGCCGCCAGCTCCAGCACGTTGGCGGTCAGGGCCGGGTCCAACAGCACCAGGCGCCCGACGGCCCCGCCCGAGCGGCAGGCCTGAATACAGGCCAGGGCCACCGCCGGCAGAACCGGCAGGTGCGCTTCGGGCCCTGCCTCAAGTTCCGGGGAGGGTCCCGTCGGGGCAGGGGGGGAGGCCTCATTTCTGGAACCGTCGGGCGCGGCCGGGGAGGGCTTTTCAGCTGAGGGAGGTTCCTCCTGCCTTTTCGTTTCTTCGGCCAGGGGGATCCGCAGGCTTCCGGTGCGGTGCCGGAGCCAGTTCCGCCAGAACGACTGGACACCGCTGGGGTACAGGTCCTCCGGCGGGGTTTCGATCAGCCGCCGCACCATGGACATCACCTTGCGGGAAGCGGCGCAATCCGGATGGCGCTGGACAAAGGGCTGTTGGGCAGCCACGGCCGCTTCCACGCAGCCGTCATCGGGGATGACTTCCAGCAGGGAAAGTTCAAACTTCAAGTATTGCTTCACCGTTTCCCGGAACCTGTCGAAAACGTGCCGACCCATGGGCTGGCTGCGGCAGCGGTTGACCACCACACGCACCGTTGCCGAAAACCCGTTGAGCGCCAGTGTTTTCAAGAGTGCAAAGGCATCTGTCAGGGAAGTGACTTCCGGCACGAGGACCAGGATGATTTCAGGGGAAGACAGGCAGAAGGAAACCACGTTGCCGGAGATGCCGGCCGAGGTGTCGAAAAGTACGAAATCATACCTTTTCAAATCGCCCAGGGTTTCAATCAGCCTGTCGCGCTGGTGCTCCTCCAGACCGGCCAGTGTCTCCACACCGGAACTGCCGGGGATGATGTCCAGGCCGGCGGTTTTGACCACGATGTCCGCCAGCCGACAGCGCCCCGCGATGACGTCCCCGAGAGATTTGTCCGGGTAGAGTCCCAGCAGCAGATTGACGTTGGCCAAGCCCAGGTCGGCGTCGAACAGGCAGGTCGACTGGCCCTGCCGAGACAGGCCCAATGCCAGGTTGACGCTGAGGTTGGTTTTGCCCACCCCGCCTTTGCCGCTGGTGATGGTGATGGTTCTCGTCATGGCCGTGGTGTTGAATTTGACGTTACCCCTGATGATCGTCACATGAGTTATCGGCCATTCGGCTGGTTGCCTTGAAAATGGAGGTCCACGGCAAAACAGCGGTTGACTTCCGGCTGCCCGCCCCCTATAGGGGGCATTCCGCCGACCGTCCGGCCGGAGCCATGCCGGATTCCGAAACCCCAAAGGAGAACGATTTACGTGGAACAGACTTATTTCAACGACGTCGCGGCCGAACTGGGCATCTCCGCCGCCCAGGTGGGTGCCGTGGCGCAGCTGCTGGCCGAAGGCGCCACCGTGCCTTTCATCTCCCGCTACCGCAAGGAGGCTACCGGCAGCCTGGACGAGGTAGTGGTGACCGCCGTTCGCGACCAGTTGAGAAAACGCGGGGAACTCGATCGCCGGCGCGAGACGATTTTAAAGTCCCTGGAAAACCAGGGCCATCTCACCGATGAGCTGCGTGCCGCGGTCATGGCCGCCGATGCCATGAACGTGCTGGAAGACATCTACCTGCCTTACCGGCCCAAACGCCGCACCCGGGGAAGCATGGCCCGGGAAAAGGGCTTGGAGCCCCTGGCCGAGGCTGTCCTTGCCCAGAGCGGGCAGGATCCCTTGGAGCTGGCCGAGGATTTCATCGACCCTGAAAAAGGTGTCGCCACCATGGACGAGGCCCTGGCCGGCGCCAGGGACATCATGGCCGAGTGGATCAACGAAAACGCCGCGGCGCGTGCCGCCCTGCGCCGCCTTTTTGCCGAAAAGGCCACGGTCCGCAGCACGGTGGCCGCAGGCAAAGAAGAGGAGGCCGTGAAATACCGGGACTACTTCGACTGGGAAGAGCCGGTGGCCACGGTGCCGTCCCACCGTCTGCTGGCCATGCGCCGTGGCGAGAAGGAGGACTTCCTGAACCTCACCATCGCCCCCCCGGAGGAAAAGGCCCTGGAAATGCTGCGCGCCTTTTTCATCAAGACAGAGGGACCGGAGGGCGAACAGGTGGACAGGGCCCTGGTGGACGGTTACCGGCGGCTGCTGTCGCGTTCGCTGGAGACTGAGATACGCCTGGAAACCAAACAGCGGGCCGATGCCGAAGCCATCCGGGTGTTTGCCGATAACCTGCGGGAGCTGCTCATGGCCCCGCCCCTGGGCGCCCGGCGGGTGATGGGCATCGATCCCGGTTTTCGCACCGGCTGCAAGCTGGTGTGCCTGGACCGGCAGGGCAAGCTGGTGCACCACGACACCATCTACCCCCATTTTTCAGACGCCAGGGCCGACCAGGCTGCCGAGACGGTGATGGGACTGTGCCGCCGATTCGGGATCGAGGCCATTGCCATCGGTAATGGCACCGCCGGCAGGGAAACCGAGGCCTTGGTCCGCAACCTGGCACTGGAGGGCGTGCTGGTGGAGATGGTCAACGAGAGCGGGGCTTCGGTCTATTCGGCCTCGGAGGCCGCCCGCCGGGAGTTTCCGGACCTGGACCTCACCTTTCGGGGGGCGGTCTCCATCGGTCGCCGGCTCATGGATCCGCTGTCCGAGCTGGTCAAAATCGACCCCAAGGCCATCGGTGTGGGCCAGTACCAGCACGACGTGGACCAGGGGGCCCTCAAATCGGCCCTGGACGACACCGTCACCAGCTGCGTCAACGCCGTGGGCGTGGACGTCAACCGGGCCAGCGCAGAACTGCTCACTTACGTGTCCGGCCTCGGTCCCCAGCTGGCGGCCAACATCGTCGCCTATCGCAACGCGCACGGCGCCTTTGACAATCGCCGGGAGCTGCTGAAGGTGCCGCGCCTGGGGCCGCGGGCTTTTGAGCAGTCGGCCGGCTTTCTCAGAATCAACGGCGGCGGCAACCCCCTGGACGCCAGCGCCGTGCATCCCGAGCGCTACCCCCTGGTGGCCGTCATGGCCCGCGATCTGGAATGTGATGTGGCCGACCTGCTGTCCGATGAGACGCTCAGAAAACGGATTCGCATCGAGGGTTATGTCTCCGAGGACGTGGGGCTGCCAACCCTGCGGGACATCATGGAAGAACTGGCCAAGCCCGGACGCGATCCACGGCCGCGTTTCGAGGCCTTCGCTTTCGAGGAGGATGTCCACGAGATGGCCGACCTGACGGCGGGCATGCGGCTTCCCGGCATCGTGACCAACGTGACCAACTTCGGCGCCTTTGTGGACGTCGGGGTTCACCAGGACGGGCTGGTGCACATCAGCCAGCTGGCCGACCGCTTCGTCAAAAACCCGGCGGACGTAGTGCGGGTGGGGCAGAAGGTTTTGGTAACGGTGCTGGACGTGGACACCGACCGCCGGCGCATTTCACTTTCCATGAAGTCCGGCAGCGGCGCATCGGGTGCCGGTGGCCCCAAAAACGCCGGGCCCCAACGGCCTGTCAGGCAGCGCCGGGACCGGAAAAAAACACCTCCCAGGCCCTTTCACAATCCCTTTGCCGATCTTCTGAAGGGCCGCCTGAAGTGAACAGAGGCCCGGGAAAAGAAATATAATGTCGTGTTACCGTGTAGCGATGCAGCGACACGATGAAAAAAATAGTCTTGTAATCTACACCAATCCGATGTATGCGATACACGATAACAGTGGAGTGAATTTCTGAGAACATAGGCACTACGGCAACTGCCGGTCGGGGGGTCTCGACGATGACCATCGAGCGCAGAAAACACAGGCGCCTGACACCGCTCAAAACCGCCTTTGCCGCCGTCAGCCCCGATTCCGGCCGGCTGGGCAAGATCGTCAATATCAGCAGGGGCGGGCTTTTGTTCGAGTACCTCTACTATGGCGGCGATGCCGGCGATGTCTCCCTGGTCGATATTTTTCTCCCTGAAAACGAGTTTCACCTCTTTGGCATCCCCTGCCGCCTCATCGCCGACGGCATACCCCGCACCAGCGGCATCGGCTGCACCAATTTCTCCGTGGTGACGTGCCAGCGCTGCAGCCTGTGTTTCGAGAACCTGACCGACGCGCAGCAGGAACGGCTGAATTTTTTTCTGGAAAATTTCGCCGGCCGTCTGGCGGCAGGAGATGCCTCCGGCAGCGGCAGCGATTGAAAAAAACCGGCCGGGTCAGGTGTCGCAGGACAGGAGCGTTTCGTCCTTGAGGGTTTTTCCGAACTTGGCGATGAGTTCGGCGACCGTGAGGTTCTGTTTTTCCCCCCCGCGCACATCCATCTGAATACGCCCCTGGTGCAGCATGATCATCCGGTTTCCGTGGGTGAGGGCTTGGTTCATGTTGTGGGTCACCATCAGGGTGGTCAAGCCGTTTTCCCGGACGATCTGGTCGGTGAGCAGAGTGACCTTTTCCGCCGTGCGGGGATCCAGGGCGGCCGTGTGCTCGTCGAGCAGCAGCACCTTGGGAAGGGACAGGGTGGCCATAAGCAGGGTCAGGGACTGCCGCTGGCCGCCGGAGAGCAGACCCGTGGCCAGCTTCAGACGGTCTTCGATGCCCAGTTCCAGAATTTTGAGCAGTTCCCGGTAGCGTCGCCGATGGGCGGCGCTAACCCCCCACTGCAGGCCGCGCCGCTTGCCCCGGCGTTCGGCCAGGGCCAGGTTCTCCTCGATGGTCATGGTGCCGGCCGTTCCCATGGTGGGGTTCTGAAAGACCCTGGCGATGTAGCGGGCCAGCCGGTAGTCCGGCCAGTGGGTAACGTCCCGTCCGTCGATGCGCACGCAGCCCTCGTCGGGCTGGTGCGTGCCGGCGATGACGTTGAGCAGGGTGGATTTGCCGGCCCCGTTGGAGCCGATGATGGTGACGAAATCCCCCTTTTCGACCACCAGGTTGATACCGTCCAGGGCCCGTTTTTCATCCTGAGTGCCGCGGTTGAATATCTTGGTGACGTTTTCAAGTTCCAGCATGGCTGCTACGGCTCTACACCCCCCGCAGGTGGATTTTGCCCTCTCTTTTTCCCCGGATGGCGGGGATGCCCAGTGCCAGGATGACCATGAAACCGGTGGCCATCTTCAGATCCGTGGGTGCCAGCCCCAGACGCAGGCCCAGGGATATGATGAAACGGTAGGTGACCGACCCCACCACGGCGGCCAGGGTGAGCCGGAACACGGTGCGGGGTTTGACCAGGGCCTCGCCGATGATGATCGAGGCCAGTCCGGCCACAATCATGCCGATGCCCATGCCCACATCCGAGAACCCCTGGTCCTGGGCCACCAGGGCGCCGGACAGGGAGACCATGGCGTTGGACAGCCCCAGGCCGAAGACCGTGGCGTTGTCCGTGTTGACGCCCAGCGAGCGGATCATGTCCTCGTTGTCACCGGTGGCCCGCAGGGCCATGCCGTACTGGGTGTGCAGGAACAGGTCCAGCAGCACTTTGACGGCCATGGTGATGACGAAAAAGAAGATGATGACCGGCACGTAGCGCACCACGTCCATGTTCTCCATGGCCGAAAAGATGGTGGGACGGTCCAGCAGCTGGATGTTGGCACGGCCCATGATCCTCAGGTTGACCGAGTACAAGATGGTCATCATGAGGATGCCGGCCAGCAGACTGTTGATCTTCAGCCGCGTGTTGAGCAGCCCCGTCAGGCTGCCGGCCACGAACCCGGCCAGGGTGGCGGTCGCCGCCGCCACGGCCGGATCCACACCGGCCACGATCAGCCGCGCCGCCACGGCGCCGCCCAGGGGGAAACTGCCGTCCACGGTCAGGTCCGGAAAGGCCAGCACCCGGAAAGTCAGGGCGATGCCCAGGGCCACCAGGGCATAGGCCAGGCCCTGTTGGAGGGTCATGGGCAGGACGTTTAGAATGATCATTGCGGTAGGTTAGTCAAAAACCTTGTCGGCTTTCTTGAGGAACTGGCCGCCGATGGTGAACCCCTGCTTCTTGGCGTTTTTAGGGCTCACGTATAGGTCCAGTTTCTCGGCCAGGCCCGAGGGGATGTCTCCCGGTTTCTTGCCGTCCTTGAGAATCTGGACGGCCTTCTTGCCCGCCGTGTAGCCCACCTGGAAGTAGTTGAACCCCAGGGCCGCGATGGCGCCCAGCTTCACCTGGTCGGTGTTGCCGGCAAACAGCGGGATTTTGTTGGTGTTGCAGACCTTGGCCACCGAACCGAACGCCGAAGCCACCATGTTGTCCGAGGTGATGTAGATGGCGTCCACGCGGCCCACCAGGGATTGGGCCGCCGTGTAGACCTCGCTGGAGCTGGAGATGGTGACTTCCACCAGTTCCAGACCCCGCTTTTTCATGGCCTCGCGGGTCCAGCCGATGCTCTTCACCGAGTTGGCGTCGCCGGCGTTGTAAATGGTGCCCCATTTCTTGGCCTTGGGCGCCATGTCGTGGTAGAGGCCGATCTGGCGGTCGATGGGCCAGGCGTCGGACACACCGGTGACGTTGTGGCCGTCGGGCCCCATGGTTTTCACCAGGCCGGCATCCACCGGGTCGGTGACCGAAGAGTACACGATGGGGATGTCCTTGATCACCTTGACCGTGGCCTGGGCCGTGGGCGTGGCGATGGCGTGCACCAGGTCTACTTTTTCGCTGGCGAATTTCTGCGCGATGGCCTGGGCATTGGCCATCTCGCCCTGGGCGTTCTGGTAGTCGTAGGTGACCTGGACACCTGCTTCTTCGAGGGCCTTCTCGAATCCCTTCTGGTCGGCCTGCAGGGCGGGGTGCTCCACGATCACCGTTACCCCGATCTTGAAGGTCTTGGCCGCTGCCGGGCCATTCACCAGCAATGCCGTCACAAATACCGCCGCCAGGATGAACGCAAAATGCTTTTTCATGGTTGCCCTCCTTTTTTTCGGTGGTGAATCAACCCCTTGCCTGTCGTAGCTTACGGCTGAACCATAGAGAGAATGCCGGGACAATGTCAAGCACTATCCGGCCAGACGTCGGGGGCCTTCAGGCCTGCCGCACGGTGGGGCTTTAGATTTTTCCACCCTTGCCGCTTTTTCCACGATTCTTGAAGCCGTAGGACAGCGCTGCGCCGCGCCGCTTGCAGGCGACCACGCAGTCGCCGCAATTGTTGCAGGCCGCATCAATGGTGTCTCCCAGGGTTTTGGGGTCCAGTGACAGCGAACAGGCCTGGTGGCAGGGGTCGCGGGGCTTGGCGCAGACGCATCTCTCGCGCTCGAAGTGCACCTTGAGCCTGGAGGGGTTCAGCAGCTTGACGGTCATCAGCAGCACGGATTGGGGGCAGATGTAGCGGCACCACAGGCGCTGGCGCAAGGCAAATTCCACGGCCAGCAGGGCGGTCAGGAAAACGATGGCCAGAGAGACGTGCCCCTGCTCGAAGTAGAACTGGAAAATCCGTGAGTACCAGGCCGGCAGTGACAGCTGGTTGAGCACCGGCGTGGTGGAAAAAACCAGGAAACCCGCCAGGCCCAGCACGAAAAGAGCGACTTTGAAGCTGAAACCCGTGCTTCTCTCCGCTGCCACCCGGTTTCCTCGGGCAGATCTTTGCCGGGCGGCATCCTGAGTCAGCTCGGAGAGCAGGCCGAAGGGGCAGATCCACGAACAGAACACGGTACCCAGGATGACGGCCAGCCCTAGGGCGATGGCCGCACCGGTCAGCAGGTCCATGGAGAGATAGAAGTTCTTGAGGGTTATCTGCAGCACCGCCAGGGGGTCGGCCAGCGTCAGCCCACCGGCCCGGAAGGCCAGGAAATTGCCCGTCAGCACATTGATACGGAAATGGTTCAGCAGCGGAATCACGATGAAGGCCGCCGCCACGCCCAACTGGATCAGCCGACGCCAGGTTTTGATGGTGGGAGCCCTCACGTCACGAATCTCGTGGGGATGGTGACGATGGCCTTCCGGGGGCAGACGTGCTCGCAGACGCCGCAGCCTACGCACTTGTCCGTGATGACCGGGTACAGCCCCTTTTCCAGGATGATGGCGGCGGCCTTGAGGGGGCAGCGTTCGAAGCAGCTGCGGCAGATGATCAACCCCTCCCAGGTATAGCATTTCTTCCGGGTGAGCCGCGCGAAGCCCATCTTGGCCTTTTCGATGGGGACGTCTTCCAGGGCATCGGACGGGCATATGGCGCTGCAGCGCATGCACAGGAAGCAGGGAGCCTGGCGGGGGGAGATCTCGGGGGTTCCCGACAGGAAAGGGTTGAATCCGGTGCGCATGCGGATGCAGTCGAAGATGCACACCTGGGCGCACTGGCCGCACTGCAGGCAGCGGGCCAGGAATTCTTTTTCCGGACGGGCGCCCGGAGGCCTCAGGAATCGCGATCTCAGCATGCCCCGCTCAACTCCCGAGAACCTCGTCTTCCAGCGTCACATAGGTGGTGTAGATGGCCAGAACGCCTTGAATGTCCTTGATGGCATCCACCCGCTTCTCCATCTGGGCGGAGGGTACCTCGGCCACCACCACGATGTACTGGTTCTGGTGAATCCCGTAGGTGGTCATCTCCGGCATGCGGCCTATCTCGGTCTCCACCGCTTCGAGATCCTCGGGAAGGGTATGCACCAGCAGTCCGGCGATGGCCATGGCTATGCCTTGCTCACCTTGGTGGCGCAGATCTTGAACTCCGGCTGTTTGGACCCCTTGTCGATGGCATCCTTGGTCAGTTTGTTGATCAGCAGGTGGGCATCGAACCAGGGCACGAACACCAGCCCCGGCCGGCAGACATCGCTCACCCGGGCCTGAAAAACCATCTTGTCGCGCCGGGTTTCCAGCAGCACGTTGTCCCCGTTGTTGATGCCGATTTTCTTGGCATCCGCCGTGCTGACCTCCACGTAGGCCTTGGGAAAGGAGCGCCGCAGTTCCGGCACCTTCATGGTCATGGTGCCGGTGTGCCAGTGGTCGATGACGCGCCCGGTGGTCAGCACGTAGGGATACTCCTGGTCCGGTTCTTCGGCCGCGCCCTTGTACGGTCGGAACCAGATGACGGCCCGGCCGTCGGGCTTGCCGTAGAAGAAGTATTTTTTCTTGTAGTCCTTGGGGATGTTGGGGTCCTCGCCGCGCACGTAGCGGATCTTGGTGCCGGGGTGGTCCTCGGTGGGGCAGGGCCAGCGGATGCCCGACTCCCTGCGCAGGCGCTCGCGGGTGATGCCCCAGAAGTTGTAGGGCGTGGGCCGCGCCACGGCGCGCCACTCCTTCCACACGTCGGCGGAGTTCTTGTAGGGCACCAGCTTGGGGTCCACGCCCATGCGCAGGGCGAAATCCACCAGGATGTTCACCGATGGTTTGCACTCGCCCGGGGGGTCGATGGCCTGGCTGATCAGGGCGTAGCGGCGTTCGGAGCACCCGAACACGCCTTCGCGCTCGCACCAGTAGGCCGGCGGCAGCACCACGTCGGCGTACTTGACCGTCTCGGCGTCGCTGAAGGTCTCGATGAGGGCGATGAAGTTGTCCTTGCGGGCCATGCCCGCCCGGTACTTGTCCAGGTTGGGCAGGGACTGGGCCGGGTTGGTGCACAGCACCAGCAGGGCCTTGAGTTTGCCCTCGGCCAGGGCCGACCACATGGCAATGGTGTGCAGACCTGGCTTGGGGTTGAGCGAATCCTGGGGCAGGCCCCAGAGTTTTTCCATCTCGTTGCGGTGCTCCTTCTTTTTGATCAGGCGGCCGGCGGGCAGCATGTGGCACAGTCCGCCGGTGTCGCGCACCCCGCCGCAGGCGTTGGGCTGCCCGGTCAGCGAAAAGGGCGTTGCGCCGGGTTTTCCGATGTGGCCGGTGAGCAGGTGCAGGTTGCTGATCAGGTTGTTGGCCCACACGCCGCGGATGCGCTGGTTGATGCCCATGCACCACAGGGACATGGTGGCCGAGGATTCGGCGAAGATCTTGGCCATCTTGCGGGTGGTGTCGGCCGGCACCCCCGAGAGCTGCTCCACCTTTTCGGGGGTGTAGTCTTCCAGAAACTTCTGGTAGTCCTCGAAGGTCTTCTTCTGTTTGCTGTTGTCCATGAAGGTGACGTACTTGGAGTGGAAGCGGTAGTTGTCCAGCTCCTCCTGGATGATGACGTAGGCCATGCCGTTGAGGATGGCCAGGTCGGTGCCGGGCTTGAAGGTCACGTGCATGTCGGCGATGCGCGCCGTGTTGGTTCTGCGCGGGTCCACCACGATGATCTTGACGTTGGGGTCGGCCTGCTTGCGGGCCGCGATGCGCTTGAACAGGATGGGGTGGCATTCGGACGTGTTGGAGCCGATGATGAACAGGCAGGTGGCGGCATCGATGTCGTCGTAGGAGCCGCAGGGCTCGTCCTTTCCGAAGGTCGTGACGTACCCGCCCACGGCCGAGGCCATGCACAGGCGCGGGTTGCCCTCGACGTTGTTGCACTTGAGGCCGGCCTTGAAGATCTTGCTGGCCAGGTAGGTCTCTTCCGTCAAAGCCTGGCCCGATCCGTAGTATCCCACTGCGTCGGGTCCGTTTTCTTTGATGGCATCCTGGAACTTGGAGACCACCAGCTCCATGGCCTCGTCCCAGCTGACGGGTGTGAGTTGGCCGTTTTTGCGGATCAGCGGGCGGGTGATGCGCTCCTTGGCGTAGATGATGGGGACCATCAGGGCGCCTTTCAGGCACAGAAACCCGGCGTTGTGGTTGTTGGGGTCTCCCTTTACGGTCACCACTTTCTGGTTTTTAACGCCCACCATGACGCCGCAGCCGGTGCCGCAGAAACGGCAGACCCCCTTGACCCACTGATCGACCTCTTTGTCCTTGCCGGCAGCCATGGCAAAGGGTACGCCCATGGCCATGAAAGCGGAAGAAGCGGCTGTATATTTTAAAAACTCCCGTCTACTGATTCCCATGGCTCATTCCCCCTGTGTTTGAAAAGGTTTGGGTGCGGCGGTTTCAGTCGATTTTCTGCTTGGCCTTGGGTTTGACGTAGGCCTTGTGGTGCAGCGAATTCTGGTGATAGGGGTGGCACTGGTTGCACTCCGGCTGCAGCCCGTATTTCGCCACCATGCGGTTCACGCTGGGATCGTGGCACTTGCGGCAGGTGGTGTTCACGTCCGGATCCACCGCATAGGGGACCGACCCCTTGCCATCCGGCTCTCCGTGGCACACGAAGCACTTCACCAGCATCACGCCGTGCTTGCTCTCATACCAGTCCTGGGCGACCTTGGGGGTGGCCTTCAGATGGCACGCATAGCAGTCGGCGGCCGAGTTCGGGCTCTCCAGGTGCTTGGCCGCCGTACACTTGACCTCCGGAAAGGCCTGTTGCAGGTAGATGAAGGCAATGATGCCCATCGCCAGAATGCACAGCACAATGAGTACCAGCCACTTGGTCACCCTTTTTCCGGTTGCGGCGTCGGCATTGGAAGACATCACTTTTTCTCCTGTTCCAATGGGAGGCGTTGAGCGAATTCGGCGTTAAAAAAATACCTGCGGTCGAAACGTGGCAGATGGGCCATGTTGAAGTGGCACCCGGCGCAGCCCCGGCAAGTGGTGCCGTTCTCACCCAGATAGGCTTCATGGCATAACTTTCCGATTTCGGAAATGTTTTTGCCGTCGGTGGTCTTGAAGAGATCCTGGTGGCACTTGCGGCAGTTTTCGTCAGGGATGAAACGCCGCGCGATCTGCTGCATTTGGCGGCGGTCGAGGTTTTCGGGATCACCGAAATAGTGGGTGAACATGTCCTTCATGCCCAGGAAGACCTTTGTCGCCACGTACCTGGGACCGGCTTCGACCGGAATGTGGCACTGCCGGCACTCGATGGGGTTTTTGTCCTTGTCCACGGCGTGGGAGGACTTCTCCAGCTCGGTCTTGTAACGCTTCATCTCATGGCAGGACATGCAGTAGCTGGTGGTGGAGGTCTTGGCCATGGAAATGGACATGAGAATCAGCACCGCTGCAATCGCCGCCAGAATCAGAATGACTTTGAACGTCCGGTTTCCCCTCTTTTTTTTCTCCATCGGCATGTCCACTCTGTTGGCAAATAGGTACAATGCCGGCATAGCCGGCCGAAGCAGAACGGTTCCCCCGTGGCAATTTCCCAAGCCCGGCTTCGGGAAAAGACTTCAGCCCGGCTGCAGGCCGCGTTGTGCTTCAGAAAGTGTCCTCCAGCGCACAGGAGACAGCAGGATGCAGCGGTGGGAAGCGGTTTGCGTATCTGGCCTCGGTGGGGCTGACTGGGCGCTGGATGGACTTGGGAATCCGCTTCCTGTGCACCACCGTGTATCACATCGGATTGTAAATGTGCTGTAAAAATATGTTGAGGACTTGTAAAAAAGTGGCGGAGAGAGAAACGTTCCGGTGTGTGAACAGCGGCCCTTTCCCCCTGTGTCCAGGCCGGCGGCACCTGCTGTCCCAGTAAGGGAAACGGCTGCCCGGCTTGGTCTCCGGCGCCGGAGGAAAAGCCCGCAGGCAGCGTCAGATTATTGACCTTCCTCCAGGATCATTAAAACGTGGTCTATGCCGGCCTCGTCGAAGATTTCCCCTCGCGGGCGGAAGCCGTGGCGGCGGTAGAAATCCTCCAGGTGGGCCTGGGCGTGCATTTTGAAGCGTGAAAACCCGCTCTGCCGGGCGGTCTCCAGCATGAAGTCGGTCAGCCGGTGGCCGAAGCCCCGGCCGCGGAACCGACGGCGCACCGCGATGCGCTCCAGCTTGGCCCAGCCGTCCACGGCCCGGATGCGGCCGGCCGCGGCCGGCTCGCTGTCCACTTCGCCCAGGATATGGATGGCGCTGCAGTCGTATTCGTCTCGTTCCAGGGCATAGGAGACGCCCTGGCCGGCACAGAAGACGATGCCCCGCACCACGAACACCCTCACCAGGTCGTCCAGCGAGCAGGCCTTTTTGAAGTCCATCTCCATTTTCCAAGGGGATCCGATTTTCCCTGTTAGTTTCCCGTGGTCACCTGCCTGGGAAAAAACATTTCAGGGGGCCACCCGCGGCCACCCTCCTCTGGAGTTTTCCCGCCAAACCGCGCTTTTTTCCTACACCAGGCCGTTGTTTTTATCAACATCCGGGGACGATGAAAGCTTCGCCAGAAAGGCTTGCGCCCTTCGCCGGACGGCGGTGGCCCGGTCGCATGCCAGTGCCTCGGCAGCCAGGTGCCGGCACCGGCGGCTGTCCAGTCGCCGGATGAGCGCCTTGACGTCGGCCACGGCGGCCGGCGCCACGCTCAGTTCATCCACCCCCAGGCCTATCAGGACGGGCACGGCGGCTGTGTCGGCGGCCAGTTCCCCGCACACGCTGACCGGCTTGCCGCGGTCGTGGGCGCATTCCACCACTTGCCGCACCAGGCGCAGTACGGCCGGGTGCAGGGCGTCGGCATAGGCCGCCAGGGCCGGGTTGCCGCGCTCGGCCGCCAGGGTGTACTGGACAAGATCGTTGGTGCCCACGCTGAAAAAGTCCAGGCGCCCGGCAAGTTCGGGCATCAGCAGGGCCGCGGACGGGGTTTCGATCATGATGCCCACCGGCAGCGGCCAGCCGTGCTCCATGTCTTCGTCTTCCAGTTGATGATGGACCGCCTCCAGCGCCGCCAGGCACCGCTCGACTTCTTCCACCGTGGAGATCATGGGAAACATGAGTCTCAGGGGGCCGTCGGCGGCGGCCCTCAGGACGGCCCGCAGCTGGACGTGCAGCAGGTCCGGGCGGGATAGGGATAGGCGCACACCGCGCACGCCCAGAAAGGGATTGGTTTCGGGGGCCGGTTGCAGGCCGGACAGGGGCTTGTCGCCGCCGGCGTCCAAGGTGCGCACGCAAACCGTTGCGTCGCTCATGAGGCTGGCGATTTCCCTGAGGGTGGTTCGCTGGGCCTCTTCCGCGGGCGGTTCGGTGCAGGACAGGTAGATGAATTCGGTGCGCAGCAGCCCGATGCCTTCGGCCCCGTTTTCGGCCGCAGCCCGGGCTTCGGCGATCGATCCCGCATTGGCCGCCACGCATACACGCCGTCCGTCGGTGGTGGCGGCCGGCTGGCGGGCGGCACGGCGCCTTTCCCGGCGCTGCGCCAGCCAGCGTCGTCGCTTCTGCCGAAGGTCCTCGATGAGGTCCGCCGGCGGGTCGACCCACAGCCGGCCGTTGAAACCGTCCAGACCCAGTGGCGTTCCCGGCGGCAACTGCACAATGGAGGCGGGCGCCCCGGCCAAGGCCGGTACGCCCAGGGAGCGTGCCAGGATGGCACTGTGGGAGGTGGGACTTCCGGCCACCGTTACCAGGCCCAGCAGGCGGTCTGGGGAAATGGCGGTCAGATCAGCCGGCGCCAGGTCCCGGGCTACCAGGATGGATGCTGCGGGCATGTCCACGCGGCGGCCGGGGGATCGCCCGGCCAAGGCCAGCAGCACCTGGCGGCCGGTGTCCAGCAGGTCGGCGGCTCGCTGGCGCAGGTAGTCGTCGCAGAGCCCTTCGTAGCCAGCGGCAACAGCGGCCACGCTTCTCTGCCAGGCCAGGGCGGCGTTGCGTTTTTGTTCAAAAATGGCGCGGTGCGCCCGGTCCAGCAGGTCCGGGTCTTTGAGCATCAGACGGTGGGCTTCAAAAATGGCGGCTTCATCGGCCCCCAGCTGCCGCAGGGCGCGGTTGTACTGCGCGACCACCTCCCGGTCCACCAGTGCCAGGGCGCGCTGCAGCCGTTTCCACTCTCTCTCCGGGTCGGAGATGCGGTGCGCCGGAACTTGGGGTGCCGGCGGGCGGTAGGTGAACAGGGGGCCCACGGCAACGCCGGGTGAGACCGCCAGCGCTTTCACGCCTCGCCGTTCACCGGCGATTTCGGAGGGCAGGGATATGGCCGTCGGAACGTTTCCCCCGGTATCTTTGCCCGGATTTTCCACGATGTCCCGCACGGCGGCCAGCGCCTTTTCCGCCTCGGGGCCGACGGCTGCCACCACGATTTCATCTCCCCGGGCGACGTCCAGCAAGGCGATGCGGTTGAGGCTGTCGGCCGCCACCGGCGGCTGGCCGCTGCCGGCCTTGCGGATGCGTACCTGCGCATGGAAATTCCCGGCGGCCTGCACCAGGCGGGCCGCCGGCCGGGCGTGCAGGCCGTGGGGTGTTTTGACGGTCAGGCGGATCTCCTGCCAACGCCGCCTGCCGCGGCCGTGCGGCGATGGGGGCGAGACGGTCAGGGGCTGGTCTCCGGAAGCATCGAGGTGCCGCTTTTTCGGTACCAGTCCCAGGCCGGCCTCACGGCAGACGGTCTCCAGGTCGCTTCCCAGGCCGATCTGGACGGCGGCGGCCACGGCGCCTTCCACCAGGGGGGCGCTGCACAGGCGCACCTTGGTGCGCATCGCGTCGTCCAGAAACTCCAGTGCGGTTTCGGCGCTGAGCACGGCGCTGCCCAGGTCCATGAGCACCACCACGCCCTCCGGTTGGCAGACGGATTGGATGGCCGCGGCGATGTCCACGGCGTCGGTGCCGAAATCGGTGTGGTCTTCACCGCTGCCGCCCACGGCGGCCAGCGGCAGATCCTGTCGGGCCACCCGGCGCACCAGGTCTGCCAGGGCCGCGGACAGCGCCCGGCTGTGGGAAACGATCACCAATCCCACCATGACAGCGCCCTTTTCAGCATTTTATGACCGGAAGGGAGTCATAAAAACAAGTAAAGTTAACCACGGATCACAGCGATCGCAGGGGGTAGACAAGAAAGCTTTTCCCCGTGCTCTGTGGGCTCCGTGGTGAGCAGGCCAAACCAATGCAGGCTGCTGGCACGGCCCGTACTGGGGGAATCAGTCTCCCCAGATTCGGGCGGCCGCCCGGACCATCAGAAAGGCGGAGGTGGCGCCGGGATCCTGGTGCCCGATGCTGCGCTCCGCCAGGTAGCTGGCGCGCCCCTTGCGGGCCTGCATGCCGATAGTCTGCCGCATGCCGGACTCGGCTGCCGCCGCCCCGGTCTGCAGCATGGCCTCCATTGCAGCACCATCGGTTGCGGCCTGACGCATGGCGTTTGCAGCCGGCAGCAGGGCGTCCACCATGGTTTTGTCGCCGGGCTGGGCCTTGCCGCGTTCGATCACGCCCCGCGTGCCGGCGTCGAAGAGGGTCGCCACGTCCGCCGCGGCCAGCTCCGGTTTGGCGGGACAGGCCCCGGCGGCGCGCAGGAAAAAGGTGCCGTACAGCGGCCCAGAAGCGCCGCCCACGGTTTTGATCAGCACCATGGCCACGGTCTTGAGCACGGTCGGCATGTCCGGGGGAGTGCGCTGTTCAAACCCCTTGACCACGGCCGTAAAACCGCGGTCCATGTTGATGCCGTGGTCGGCGTCGCCGATGGCGGCATCCAGTTCGGTGAGATAATCTCTGTTTTCGGCATAAACCCGCTGGAGTTCCCGCAGCCAGACCAGCAGGTCGTCTCTGTCGATGTTTTCCACCGCAGCCTCCCTCAGCAGCCCCAGCGCAGGCCGGCTGTCAGTACCGGTACGTCCCACAGTTCGAGCATCTCGTCGTCGGCCTTGAGCAGGGTGATGGAACAGCCGGCCATCTCCAGGGAGGTGATGTGGTTGCCCACCAGGCGCCGGGCGATGGTGATGCCGCTGTCGCGGCAGATGCGGTCGACTTCGTAGTACACCAGGTAGAGTTCCATCAGCGGTGTGCCGCCCATCCCGTTGACCATGGCGATGACCGTGTCCCCGCGCCGGAAGGGCAGGTCCGGGACGATGGCCGACATCATCATGGCCACGATCTCCCGCGCGCCGGTTATGGGTTTGCGCTCGCGGCCCGGTTCGCCGTGGATGCCGATGCCGATCTCCATCTCGGCTGCGCCGATATCGAAGGTCGGTTTACCCGCCGCCGGCACGGTGCAGGAGGTCAGCGCCATGCCCATGGAGCGGCCGTTGTCGTTGACGCGTCGGCCCAGGGCGGCCAGCGCCGCCAGGTCCATGCCCTTTTCGGCGCCGGCGCCGCAGATTTTCTCGGCCAGCACCGTGGTACCCACGCCCCGCCGGCCGGCCGTGTACAGGCTGTCTTCCACGGCTACGTCGTCGTTGATCAGCACGCTTTCCACCGCCAGGCCCCCGGCCTGGCACAGCTCGGCGGCCATCTCGAAGTTCATCACGTCGCCGGTGTAGTTCTTGACGATGTGGAGTACGCCGGCGCCGCCGTCCACCGCCCGGGTGGCGGCCTCCATCTGGTCCGGGGTGGGCGAGGTGAATACCTTTCCCGGGCAGGCGGCATCCAGCATGCCCCTTCCCACGTACCCGCCATGGAGGGGTTCATGGCCGCTGCCGCCGCCGGAAACGATGCCCACCTTGCCGGCTATGGGAGCATCGGCGCGCACGATGAAGTCGGGATCGAAGTGCACCCGCACCAGGTCGCGGTGGGCGGCCGCCAGGCCGGCCAGTGATTCTTTGACCACATCTTCGGGTTTGTTGATCAGTTTTTTCATGCCGTTTTCCCCAGCGCCTTCAATTTGGCGTCGATCAGCTGGTTGTGGGAGAGTCGCAGCAGGTCCGCCAGCTTGTGCATCAGGTAGTTTTCGTATTTGTCCATGCGGCCGTCGACGAAAACGATGCACCACAGCATCTCGATGATTTCAAGCTTTTCAGCCGTGGAATAATTTTCGTTGATCAGGTTGGTAAAGTGCCAGTAGTCAATGCTTTCTTTCAGGTTTTTGTCGGCTTCGGCCAGCAGGGCTTCGGCGTGCTCGACCGACAGGCCGTATTTCTCTTTCAAAATGCCGATGACGGTGTTCAGTTCGGTGGGCGTGAACCGTTCATCGATGCGGGCCATTTCCAGAAAAAGTGCGCAGGTGGCCACGCGCACGTCGTGTTCGGAGCCCGGCCGCGATACGGCCGAAGCGTCCGTTCGGGATTTGCCGAAAAAACGTTTTACCATGTCGAGCATTGTGCAAATCTCCCCTTGCCGGTGAGGATCATCTGATGAGTCCCGCTTCTTCGTACAGTTCCCGCAGGCCCGGTTTGTTGGCGAAGATCTCTTCCTGGGTGAGTCCCTCCAGTTCGTGGGGAAAGACCAGCCACTGGTCGGTGGCGTGCAGGTAGTAGTGCGGCACGATGTCGGTCTCGTTGTTGCCGGGCTTGTACCAGGGGGTGGCGATGCGGATGTCCCCGGGGAGGTTGCGCCGCATCTTTTTTTCAAGGGTTTCGACGACCGCCCTGATGCTGTTGCCGCTGTCGAACACGTCGTCTACGATGAGCAGGCCGTCGTCCCAGTTGGCGTGGCGCACCACGTATTCCAGCCCGTGCACGCGGACGATCTTGTCCCTTTTGCCGATACCGGTATAGCTGGACGTGCGGATGGCGATATGGTCTGTTTTGACCCCCAGCTGGTCCAGGATTTCCTGAACGGCGATGCCCACGGGAGTGCCCCCCCGCCAGATTCCGACGATGAAGCTGGGCCGAAATCCGCTTTTATAGATGCGGATGCCCAACTTGAAGGAATCGTTGAGCAGTTCCTGGGCCGAAATGTAACGTTTCTGGTCCATTACGGTTTTCCCCCTCCTGCATTCGGAACGCCTGGCCGGTGCAATTGGTTTCGACAAGCATACATCATTCTACAGGGGATGTTCAATGTCAGATGTGCCGCGCTCATTCACGACATGATCTCAGGAGGTCGATTTTTCAGGAAATCAAGGGCCTCCCGTCCGCTGCCGGCGCAGTAGACCCGGTATCCCAGTTTTTCCAGCATGGGCCGGTTGATATCCAGCACCATGGCTTCGTCATCCACCAGCAGGATGGTCCCCGACCCCCTGGCCGGGGTTTTTTCTGCGGGCGATTCCGGGAGCGCGTCACCCTCCGCGGCCGGAAGGTAGATATTGAAGGTCGTCCCGCAGCCCTTTTCGCTGTAAACGTTTATGAGCCCTCGATGGCTCTTGATGATGCCGTAGACCGAAGCCAGCCCCAGTCCGGTACCGCGCCCCATCTCCCTGGTGGTGAAAAAGGGGTCAAAAATGCGGCTTTTGGTGGCCTCATCCATACCCGTGCCCGTGTCGGTGACGGAAATCTTGATGTAGCTGCCCGGAGCCGCTTGGTGGGACTTGGCATAAAGCTCATCGATTTCGACGCGTTCGGTCTGCAGATACAGCGTCCCCCCGCCGGGCATGGCCTGCCAGGCATTGACAAACAGGTTCAAGAGTACCTGCTCGATCTGCGGTTGATCGACTTCCACCGCCGGCAGGTCGGCGGCGTAAGCGGTTTCGATCCTGATTTCCTTCTTGGTGCGACCGAACATGCGGATACACTTGTCTGCGAGGAGATTCAGATCGGCGGGGGCCACTTCGAATTTCCCCCCTCTGGCAAATCCCAGCAGCTGTTTGGTCAGGTTGGCCGCACTCTTGACATATTCCTCGATGCCCTTGAGGTGTTCATGGTGGGGATGGTTGCGGTCAATGCCGGACATGATCAGCGATGCCCGCCCCTGGATGCCCATGAGCAGGTTGTTGAAGTCGTGGGCGATGCCGCCGGCCAGTGTACCGATGGCTTCCATCTTTTGGGCCTGGATGAGCTTTTTCTCCAGGGTCTTTCTATCGGTAATGTCCCGGCCCACCCCTACAATGGCGATGACGTTGCCCGTCTCGTCCAGCACCGCCTTGTCGGCCCAGGCCAGCCAGCGCCAGCCGTTCACGGTCATGGCGCGCTGTTCCATGCAGGCGGTGTGCGGTGGTCGGGCCAGGGATTCCATGGCCCGGGCGGTAGCCTCCCGGTCATCTTCGTGGACCAGCCGCATGAAAGATCGGCCCAGCAGATCCTTTTCGGTTTTGCCGAACAGCTTGCAGTAAGAGGGGCTGGCAAATAAAAACCGGCCCTGCATGTCGATCTTGACCACCAGGTCGGTCTGGTTTTCCACCAGCAGCCGGTACTTCTTTTCACTTTCGATCAGCCTGGCTTCGGCGACTTTTTGTTTGGTGCGGTCCTCGAACACGGCCACCAGTTCGCCTGAGGGCAACCGGAAGACGTAATTCTCCACCCAGATGCTGATCCTGCCGTCTTCGTAGAGCGACACGGGGAAACGTCGGGGGGTGCCCGTGTGCCAGACCTGCTGCAGCACCTCCAGGAAACCCATTTCCCTGACGGCCGGGTAGACCTCGCTGACGCGACGGCCCAGATGGTCTTCCCGTTTTATGCCGCCGATGCGTGTGCCGGCGGGATTGATGTCCCTGAAAACGAAATCTTCGCCGCCGTCGACGGCCTCGTAGATAGCCACACCGCTGGCCGTACTCCAGAAGACTTCCCGGAAACGTCGCTCACTGTCTCTGAGGGCATTTTCAAGCGCCACCTGGTCTGTAATATCCAGTCCGAGTTCAACGGCGCCGGTAACGTTGCCGTCTTCGTCGAACGTCGGGTATCCCCGCAGCAGGCGGGTTCTGCCCTCCGGGGTCGTGATTCTGGATTCCGCGGGCCGCCTGGTGTGCATGGCTTTCAGAAGCGGGCAGTTTCGGCAGGGCTCGGTTTGGTGGTACCAGACCTCATAGCAGTGGCGGCCCACCATGTTTTCCGGTGTTTCTCCTGCGGAGGCGGCCGAGGCGTTGTTGGCCCACAGGATACGAAGATCCCGATCCTGGCAGACGATCATTTCCGCCAGGACGTCCAGAATGGATTGGTGCGTTTCCGGTCTCATCATGGCAATATCTTCCCCGAGGGATGTTACCATGTTATCGGCCAACCCCAAGAAAATCAACACCGCTTTTTCAGGGAAGATAATACCACATTTGTTGACAGGTCGCCAGAGAAGGGGGTAGTCAATAACCGGAATCATGGCGAACAGCATCGAAGTCTCAGGTCTTAAGAAATATTTTGGTGCCGTCCGAGCGGTGGACGACATCGCTTTCGAGGTGCAACGCGGTGAAATTTTCGGTTTTCTGGGGCCCAACGGTGCCGGCAAAACCACCACCCAGCGTCTGCTGACCGGCATATTGCAGCCCACCGCCGGCAGCATCCGTATCATGGGCCACGACTTGTTGAAGAGCCCCATGGCGGCCAAAATCGCCGTGGGGGTGGTGCCGGAAAACGCCAACCCTTACCGGGATCTTTCGGCCTGGCACAATCTCATGCTCATGGGGCGTCTGTACGGCCTCAGAAAAAAACAGCGCGAAAAAAAGGCGGCGCAGCTGCTGGAGTTCTTCGGGCTTCTGGAGCGCAGGAAAGCCAAGACGAAAACCCTGTCCAAGGGCCTCAACCAGCGCATCAGCCTGTCCATGGCGCTGATCCACGATCCCCGGCTGCTGTTCCTGGACGAGCCCACCTCGGGCCTGGACGTCGAGAGCACCCGCCTGATCCGGAACCTCATCGTGGACCTCAACGGCAGGGGGGTTACCGTTTTTCTGACCACCCACGACATGGAGGAAGCCGCCCGCCTGTGCGACCGGGTCGCCATTATCTGTCACGGAAGGATCGCGGCCATCGACAGCCCCGACGTCCTGAGGGCCGACTTCAGCAGCGCCCAGAGCGTGGAAGTCGTATTCGAAAAGCCCCTGGAGAACATGGGTGAACTGGCGGCACTGGGGGCCGTCAACGAGATCCGGCAGCGCAAGGGCACCTATATCCTCTTTACGGATCAGCCCGGCGAGGTGGCCGGCCGCGTGGCCCTTCTGGCCCAGCAGCGAGGTCTCACCATCCTGTCGCTGAATACCTGCGCACCGCGTCTGGAAGACGTGTTTGTGCATCTGACCAGCGGGAAAGAGACGCGGCATGGCATCCAGTAAATTCTTATGGCAGTGCCGGGCCGCCCTGGCCGTGGCCGAAAAGGACATGCGCATCTACTACCTGAAGCCGCCCGTCCTGATTTTCGGCATTTTTTTCCCGGTCTGCCTGTTCCTGGCCTTTGCCTTCGGCAGGAACATCCCCATGCCGGTGCTGCTGCCCGGCATGCTGGGCATGACGCTCTTTTTTCTTTCCTCTTCCACCTCGCCCCTGGTGGCCCCCTGGGAAACCCTGAGCCGCACCCTGGAGCGCCTGGTCTCCACACCGGCTTCCATGGCGGCCATTGTCTCGGGCGACATCTTCGCCGGGGCCGTTTACGGCATCGCCATCTCCTTTTTTCTGCTGGCGGTAAGCATCGTCACCATGGGCATCAGCCCGGCCCAGCCGTCCCTGCTGGGACTTGATATCTGCCTGTCGGCGATCTGTTTCTCTGCCCTGGGCAGCCTCATCGCGACGCTGCCCACGGATTCGCCCGGAAACATCATGCTGATATTGAATGTCATCCGCCTGCCGCTGATTTTCGTCAGCGGCGTGTTCATGCCCTTGGCCGCTATGCCTGTCTGGGGCCGCACCATTGCGGCTTTTTCGCCGTTGACCTACACCTGCGACTTGGCCCGCCACGGCCTGACGGGCAGCGGCTATTTCTCCCTGCCGCTGTCCCTCGGCATGCTGTGCGCTTTTACCGTTGGCTTCTACAGCCTCAGCATTGTGCTGCACAGAAAAAGCACCCCTCGTCGACTGGCCTAGCGTGTGGAGGCCGCGCTTTCATCGTAAGCCCCGTTTGGAAGCGGTCTTTTTCTGCGGACGTCCGGGTTGCTGAAGTGCCACTTTTACCCTGCGGCTGCGCCGCAGTGCCGCTTTTCTCTTCAAATCACCGTACTTGCCGAATCTGCCGGCCATGAACACTCACCTCGCTTACTCATTATCCGGGAGAAGGAGTGCGGATGCGCTGGTAACCGCCGCGCACGCCGCTTCTTGACAATACGACCTGCCACAGCTGGTTGACCCGGGCCCGGAAGCTGCCCGCAGATGACAGCAGGTAGTATGTCCACATTCTGAAAAATCGGTCGTCGTAGCGATCTTTGAGGCGGTGCCAGCCCGTTGTGAAATTATGATGCCAGGCCATCAGGGTGGCATCGTAGTGGGGTCCGAAACTGTGCCAGTCCTCGAGGACGAACAGCCCCTCGGCCGCCGAGGCGATCTGCGCTGCCGAAGGCAGCATGGAATTGGGGAAGATATAGCGGTCGATCCAGGGGTCGGTGGACCGCACCGACATGTTGCCGCCGATGGTGTGCAGCAGAAAGAGGCCGTCGGGTTTCAGGCAGCGGCGCACGGTTTTCATGAAGGTGCGGTAGTTCCTGCACCCCACGTGCTCGAACATGCCGATGGAGACGATGCGGTCGACGCTTTCTCCCAGCGACCGGTAATCCTGCATCTCGATGCGCACGGGAAGTCCCTGGCAATAGCGCCGGGCATATTCCGCCTGCCGCCGGGAAACGGTGATACCGATGACCGTGGCCCCGCGGGTTTCGGCGGCATAGCGGGCAAAACCGCCCCAGCCGCACCCGATGTCCAGCACCGTCATGCCAGACTCCAGGCCCAGCTTCCTGCAGATCAGCTCCAGCTTGGCCGCCTGGGCTTCATCCAGCGTGTGTGCGTCGTCCCAATAGGCGCAGGAATAGTTCATGCCCTTGTCCAGCATGACGGAGAACAGCCGGTTACCCAGGTCGTAGTGGTGCCTGCCGATGTCGAAGGCCCGCGAGCGGCGCTGCAGGTTCATCAGGCGTGCCCGCACTGCGGCCCACAGGACTTCCCGGGACAGGCGCACTTTCTTGTCCAGCCCGGCGCGCAGGATGCGGTCGAAAAACCCGTCCAGGGCCTGGCACTCCCACCAGCCGTCCATGTAACTCTCCCCCAGGGCCAGGGACCCGCCGGCCAGCACCCTTTCAAAAAAATCCTGGTTTTGGATGTGAAGGTCCCAGGGCCTGTCGCCGTCGATGCGGACATCGGCGCTTGCCAGAAGCCCCTGGATGACCTGTCTGGCATCTTTTTGCGGCATGTCAAAACCCCCTCAGCCAGGCGGCCACGAGAACGATCGCCACCGCCAGCAGCGCACCTGCCTGGACCTTGGGTCCGGGCACGCGTTTTACCTGCAGGGCGTAAAGCGCACCCAGAAAGATTCCGCTGAAGAAACCGAACAGGTGGGCCGTCAGGTCCGCATTTTTTGAAGAACCCAGCATGGCTAGCAGGGCCATTCCGGCGGCAAAGGGTATGAAGGCCTTTACACGTTGACCCGCCTGCGCGATTCTTTTTACGAACTGCAGGGCCGACAGGATCCCGACCGCACCGAAGACCGCGGTGGAAGCGCCGATGGAAAGGTGCCCTGCACTGTAAAAATAAGCATTCATCAGGTTGCCGGCAATGCCCGCCGCCACGATCATCAGCCAGCCCACGCCCCAGCCGGCCACCGAGCACACCGCCGTGGCAAACACGCCGATACCCAGCAGGTTGCCGGCCAGGTGCACGGCATCGGCGTGCAGCAGCAGGGCGGTGGCGCAGCGGTAGAGCTGGCCGTCGTGGATGCGGCCTGAGGCAGCACCGTAAACCCGGGCGTAGGCGCTGATGCCGCCGCTGTGGACCACGGCCAGGTGACAGGCCAACAGGATGAGGGCACCCCACAGGCCGGCGGCGGTCCGGCCGTATTCCTGCAGCAGCGGCTTCCTGGCGGGCAAGTTCCCAGGCCGGTTTTCCTCGCCATAAGCGTCGATGATGCGGACCGCTTCTTCCCATCGATCCTCGCCGGCCCACAGCTCCCATCCACGCGCTCCCCGGCGGAGTTCGCTGCCGATGCCCGCCGAGGCCAGCACCAGGGCGAAGGTTTCGGCCTGATCTTGCGCAAGCCTCTCAAACAGTCTGACGGGAAAAGTCTCCGTACTGTCTCCGCCGGAATGTCGCGGGGCCGAGTGGGATGGCATGGTCACCAGTGCCCCCCTTTGCCGGATGGCGCTTCGACGATGATGCAGCCGCCGCTGCCGTAGCCGAATCTCCTGAACAGCGCATTGTAGTCCGAGCTGAGTGCCCGGTAGAAAATATCGAAAGGAATCCGGTAAGGGCCGGGTGCCTCGGGGTCCACGTCCAGCACGGTGACCAGGGCAGTCTGCGCTTCGAAGGCCCCCACCGGCGAAATGTGGGGGATGTGCAGGGAGCGCAGCACCTCGCCCTGGTCGAAGTGGGCGATGATGATGCGGTCCCCGCGGCTTTCAAACGCGGCCAGGTGCCTCGCGAGGGCCTGTCGCACAGGACCGGCCCGCCGACGGTCCTTGACGGCTTGGAGCATCTCCAGGGAGCGGTATTCGATGCGGTGGACGTCCAGGCTGCTTTGCACGATCCTGGCCAGCAGCGGCAGGGGCAGACCCCGTCTGCCGTGGTCCCCTTTAGCGCTCATGCGCTGCTTCCAGTTGGCCGTGCGCACCTTTTCCAGCAGGTCCGGCTGGGTTATGGGATGCGTCAACCGCCCGCTGGTCTCCAGCAGCGCGTTGACAACGGTGGCCATGGTGGCCACCGAACAGGAGGCGGCGTTGAACTGGCGCACGTAGTGTTTCCACAGAGCGCTTTTCAGCCGGTTGTCCGTCGGCCGGCCGGCGTTTTCCACGGGCTGTGCTTCCGGGCGGCCGAATGCCCCCTGTCCCGCGGCGCGCTCGAACAGGTAGCGCAGGCGAAGCCCGGCAAACAGGATGGTTCTCAGCAGGCGCATGGCAAAATCCGGAAACTGGCTGCGCTGGGTGTCAGTCCTGCCCCAGGGAGATCTCCACCACCTCGGCGGCGGTGACCCGCAACAGTTCGGTGGATGTCAACTTCATCATGGCGTCCAGGTCGCCCCCGCCGCCGAAAACGGTGCCCTGGCGGGTTACGGCTGGATCGGTCAGTGTGCGCAGTTTCTGCCGGTGGCCGAAGGGAGGCATGCTGCCCACCACGAACCCGGTGATTTCCAGGGCCTGCTCGGCCGTGGCGAATTTGACGCGGCGCCGTCCGATGCCCAGCACGGCGGCCAGTTTGCGGCGGTCTACCCGGGCCAGGCCGTTGTTGATCACCAGCAGGGGCTGGCCGTCGGCCACGAAAACCAGGGATTTTATGATCTGGTCGCTGGCCACCTTCAGTGCCCGGGCCGCATCGCCGACCGTGGCCGTGTGCTCATCAAGACGCAGGATGGTGGCCCGGATGTCGTTGCGGTCGATAAAATACTGCAGATTTTTGCTGCTCAAGGGTGGTGTCATGCATCACCAAATACATGCTGTGCGGCCAAGACGCAAGTGTTTAAGCGCCGGCGGGGGAATGGGCCACCGCCGGCGGGTGGATCAGTAGTTGATCACGCAGTGCACGTCGCGGATGAAATCGGCCGCCGCCACGGGGTCTTTCGCTTTGATGAGCTCGATCAGCCGTACGTGATCGTCGTAATTCATCAGGCGCATCTTCATGCTCCAGTCTTTCTTGCCGAACTCGAACAGCCTGTGGCGCACGATGGTGAGTTGGTTCACCAGGGGCCGGTTGAGGGAAAGATCCAGGTAGGTATGATGAAAGGCCGTGTTCAGGTCCCAGTACACGTTGAAGTCTTCATTGGTGATGTTTTTCAGCATTTTCTCATTGATGCGGGTCATGGCTTCAATCCGGGACGGCCCCAGCTGATCGAAAACCGACAGCAGAGCGCGGGAGTCCAGGGCACCCAGGATTTCGTAAAGATCCTGGATGTCCCGCTGGGTAAGCCTGTTGATGCGAACGCCCCGCTGGGGCAGAAAGGTGACGAATCCTTCGGTCTGGAGCTGCAGCAGCGCATCCCGCAGCGGTGTCCGGCTGAGATGCAGTCGCTGCATCAGCTGGCTGATGCTGATGAACATGCCGGGTTTGAGGTTGCCGCACCGAAGCTCGGCCCGCAGGTACTCGTACACTTGCAACCGCAGCAGATTGCTCCCCTCGACCCATGCGGCTTTCTGGCTGGTATCGATCTGCATGAATACTCCTCCGTCTCACTTGGGCAGGGCATTTTCGGCCTCGAGTGAATCGCGCCCATCGGCCAGCGGTCCCAGCCGGCGGAACCCTTCGCCGGCCGCGGGGCCCTTTTCATATACCGCGAAGCGGTGTCCGCCGTCCCGGAAGCTTTTCAACACCTGGCACTGGCCCAGGGTGCCCTCTTCGCGGATGCGCGTGACCCGGTCCAAGTCCAAGCGGGCCGTCAGCACGCCTTCGGTTTCGCCGGCCTGCGCCAGGATGTGCCCTTCCGGGTCCACCAGGATGGAACGTCCATTGCCGCCGTGGCCGAGTCCGTTGATGCTGGCCACGTAGATCTGGTTGGCGACGGCATTGGCCCGGGCCAGGATCAGTTCCAGTTTGCGGTCGGCCGTGGTCGTCATGGTCGGGTTTAGAATCACTTCGGCGCCCATCCAGGTCAGCTGGCGAATGACCTCCGGAAACCACTGATCGTAGCATATGGTCAGTCCCAGGCGGCCGATGGACGGCAGGTCGAACACGCAGAAACGGCTGCCGGCCGCACATCGCTCGCGGGGACGCCAGGGGTACAGTTTGCGATAACGGGTTACCAGGTCCCCGGCCGGGCTGATGACCGGTGCGGTGTTGAACACGCGGCCGTCAGCCGATTCGCTGAGGGAGCCGGGGACCAACCACAGGTCGTGACGCCGGGCCAGGTCACAGAGCCGATCGGTGGCCTCGCCCGGGACCGGCTGGGCCCAGCGCAGATCATTGCCGAAGACGCACAATTCGCTGAAAAGCACCAGCTGGACCCACGGGTAGCGGTCTTTGATGCGGGCCAGTTTACGGCCCATGCGGTCGAGGTTGCCGCTGCCGGGCGTGACCGCCATCTGTATGCCGGCAAAACCGAGTATACGGGACAATGGCTTTACTCCTTTTTCGGTTCAAAACATGTGACAGGCCACCTGCCGATCCGCCGCCAGCGTTCGCCAGGCGGGTTCGGAATGCCGGCAGCGGGGCCGCACCTGCCGGCAGCGGGTGTGGAAGCGGCACCCCCCCGGCGGGTCTATGGGCGAAGGCACGTCGCCCTCCAGCAGGATGCGCTCTGCGCGGGCCTCGGGGTCCACGCCCGGAATGGCCGACAGCAGCGCCTGGGTGTAGGGATGCAACGGTTCCCGGAACACCGCTTCCACCGGGCCGGACTCCACCAGCTGGCCTAGATACATCACCAGGATGCGGTCCGCAATGTGTTTGATCACCTGCAGATCGTGGGTGATAAACAGGTAGGTCAGCTGCTTGTCACGCTGCAGGTGCTGGATCAGATTGAGCACCTGGGCCTGCACGGAAACGTCCAGCGCCGAGGTGGGTTCGTCGAAAATCAGGAAGCCGGGATTCAGCGCCAGCGAGCGGGCGATGGCGATGCGCTGCCGCTGGCCCCCGCTGAACTGGTGGGGGAAGCGCGACAGGTGCTCTTCTCCCAGCCCCACCTGCCGCAGCAGGCCAAGCACCGTGGCGCGCAGCCCTGCGCCGTCGGCCAGGTGGTGTGTCTTCAGCGGCTCGGCCACGATCTGGAAGACCTTCATGCGCGGATTCAGTGAGGAGTAAGGGTCCTGGAAGACGATGCCCATTTCCCGGCGCAGGGTCCGCAGGTCCTGCCGGCGCATTTCCAGCAGGCTGCGGCCCTTGAACAGCACCTGGCCGCCGGTGGGTTCGATGAGCCTCAGCAGCGACCGTCCGATAGTGGATTTTCCGCAGCCCGACTCACCCACCAGTCCCACGGTCTCTCCGGGCAGGATGGAGAAGGACACATCGTCTACGGCGTGTACCGTACCTCCCTCGGTCTGGAAGTACTTTCTCAGGTTTTGGCATTCCACAATCGGTTGCATGGTCTCAGCGCTCATTCCAGGTGACACGCCACGCGGTGGCCGTCAGCGCGGGTCTCCAGCAGCGGGGTGTGTCGCCGGCAGACGGGTTCGCCCAGGGGACAGCGCGGATGAAAACGGCATCCCTCCGGCGGCCGAACCAGGTCCGGGACCGAACCGGGGATGGTCGCCAGTTCATCCCTGGCCCGGCCCCGGCCTGGAATGGCCGCTATCAGCCCGCGGGTGTATGGGTGAAGCGGGGCTTTGAAAATTTCCCGCACCGGTGCCTCTTCCACGATCAGCCCGGCATACATGATGGCCACCCGGTCGCACACCTCCGACACCACGCCCAGGTCATGGCTGATCAACACGACGGCGGTGCGGGTCTCATTTTTGAGCTTTAGCATGAGCGTCAGGATCTGTGCCTGGATGGTCACGTCTAGGGCCGTGGTGGGCTCGTCGGCCACCAGCAGCTGCGGCCGGCAGGACAGGGCCATGGCGATCATCACGCGCTGGAGCTGTCCGCCGCTGAGCTCGTGGGGGTATTTACGCAGCAGGCGGCGGGGATTCGGCAGCCGCACCAGCGAAAACATCTCCATTGCCCGCTGGCGGGCCGCCTCCGCATCCGCCTCCTGGTGGATGCGGATGATGTGGCAGACCTGTTCACCGATGGTGAAAACGGGATTCAGGGAAGACAGGGGGTTTTGAAAAATCATGGCGATACGGCCGCCGCGCACCCGGCGCATGGCATTGTCGTCCAGCGCCAGCAGGTCGGTTTCTCCCAGCAGCACCCGGCCGGAGACGATGCGGCCGGGCTCGGGAATCAGTTTCAGCACGGAACGCATGGTCACCGATTTGCCGCAGCCGGTTTCACCCACGATGCCCAGGATCTCCTCCCGCGCCACCTGGAGGCTCACGCCGTCCACGGCCCGCACCACCCCGTTGTAGGTGAAGAAGTGAGTCTTGAGATCCTCTATTTTCAGGAGCGCCTGTGCCATGGGTCTGCGTGTGTGTTGTTGTGGTCGGGGGGTCAATCCCGGATCTTGGGATCCAGGATGTCCCGCAGGCCGTCTCCCACCAGGTTGAAGGCCAGCACACTGACAAAGATGGCCAGCCCGGGAAAAGTCACGGTCCACCAGTAATCGAGAAAATAGGCCCGTGAGGAGGTGATCATCAGGCCCCACTCCACCGTGGGCGGCTTGGCGCCCACGCCAATGAAGCTCAGGCTGGCCGCCGCCAGGATGGCATACCCCATGTCCATGGAGGCCTGAATGATCACCGGCCCCATCACATTGGGCAGAATGTGCCGCACCATGATCTGCAGCGGGCCAACGCCGATGGAGCGGGCCGATTCGACGAACAGTTCTTCGCGCACGGTGAGCACCTGGGCGCGGATGAGCCGCACGTACCAGGGAAACCACGAGGCCGAAATGGCGATCATGGCGTTGATGATCGACGGCCCCAGGGCGGCGGCGATGGCCAGGGGCAGCAGCAGCGGTGGAAAGGCCAGGAACATGTCGGTGATGCGCATGATGATCTCATCGGTGCGGCCGCCGAAGAAGCCGGCAATCAGCCCCAGGGGGACGCCGATGGCCAGGGACAGCGATATGACCGTCAACCCGATCTGGAGCGACATGCGGGCCCCGAAAACCACCCGTGTGAAGATGTCGCGCCCCAGTGCGTCGGCACCGAACAGATGCCGTAGACCGGGAGGCTGCAACTTGTCGGCAAAATTGATCCCGTAGCCGGCATCCTGAGGGTAGGGCGTGATCCAGGGCGCGAACAGGGCGGCCATCAGCAGGCCCGTCAACACCGTGAGGCCGGCGATGAACAGCGGGTTGCGTCGCGCCATGTGTCGCAGGTAGCGCAGTCCCCCCCTGCGGGGGATGCGCGCATTGGATGACAGGCCTTGCGCCATGCGCACCTCCTAAGCGGTCCCGCCGGGGGTTTGAATGCGCGGATCGATGGCATAGTATACCAGATCCACGACCAGGTTCAGCACGATGTAGGTGAAGGCAAACAGGATCGTCACCCCCATGATGGCCGGAAAGTCATTGGTTTCGATGGAGAGCACAGCATAGCGCCCCAGGCCGGGCCAGTCGAATATGGACTCCACCATGAAAGACCCGCCCAGCATCAGGCCATAGCTGAGTCCCACCACGGTGACGGTGGGAATCATGGCGTTTCTCAGGGCGTAGCGGTACAGCAGCGTGCGGGTGCCGACCCCGTAGGCCAGGTGGGTCTGGATGAAATCCTCGCGCAGCACCTCCAGCATGGAAGAGCGCGACATGCGGGTGACCACGGCCAGCGAGGCGAAGGACAGGGTCATAGCCGGCAGGATCATGTGCCGCAGGGCGCTGACGAAGGCCGGCCAGTTGCCGGTGACCAGACAGTCCAACAGGTAGAAGCCCGTCAGGGTGTGCACCGGGTGCGCGATGAGGATCTGTGAGTCGATACGGCCTTGCAGGGGCAGCCATCCCAGTCGGCCGTGCAGAAAAAGCTGCAGAATCATGCCCAGCCAGAAGATGGGCATGGCCACGCCGGATATGGAGGCCGCCCGGCTGGCGTGATCCAGGGCGGAGTCCTTGCGGGTGGCCGACACGATACCCACCGGAATGCCAGCCAGCAGGGCGATTAGAATCGACACCGTCACCAGTTCAAAGGTGGCCGCCCAGCGCCTGCGCAGCTCTTCGGACACCCTGCGGTGGGTCCGCAGGGAAACTCCAAGGTCTCCCCGGGCCAGCTTTTTCAGGTAGATCAGGTACTGCAGTGCCAGCGGTTTGTCGAAGCCCAGCTCCTTGATGGCCCGATCCAGCTGTTCCTGGGTGGGTTTGGAGCCCACCCACATGGCCACCGGGGAGCCGGGAATCACCCGTGAGACGAAAAAGGTGATCAGTGAAACCCCCATCAGCACCAGCAGAGCCAGGGGTATTCTTTTCAGCACATACCTTTTCATGGTTCAACGGGCGGCGGGCGGTTGCGAATACGCCCACCGGCGGTTTCACTGGCGGTAGAGCTTGTAGAAAAACAGCCCGCTGTAGGCCGGGTTGACGGAAAAGCCCTTGACCGAGGCCCGCTTGACGATACGGCTGCGGATGTCGGCGTAGAAAATGGCGGGGGCATCTTCGACGATGATCTTCTGGGCCTCCTCGTAGGCCTTGATGGCGGCGGCGCGATCCACCCCCTCCAGTTTGAGCCCCTTTTCCAGCAGCGCGTCCACCTTGGGGTTGGTGTAGTGCGAGAGGTTGAAAAGGGTCTTTTGCTCGGTCTTGAACATGCCGATCAGCCAGTCGCTGGGTGTCGGGTAGGTGGGCCACCAGGTCATGGACTGCAGGTTGGGGGCCGTCTTCAGG
>CAYUAQ010000028.1:0-36114 GCA_964442705.1 uncultured Desulfobacteraceae bacterium | reverse complement strand
TTCCACTATATTACTTCCTGTTTTACTTCCCCCGCGAATAGCGGGTCTGTTCAACATTGTTTATTGAGTTGAATATCTGTTTTTATTGGTTATCGCCGATTAATTTGGAAATCAAGCAATTTTTACCTTGAATTTTGTAGATGGTTTTCTATATATTCCAAAATTTATTCGGATAGCAACCGTTTGTTATCAGTACAATAGGCCTTTTTTATCGAGAAGCTTAAAATTTTTGCATTTTGCCCGATAAATATTTTATTCTAAAATCGAATCTTATGTGGACTCTGTATAAGAATAGAAACGGTTATGAAGGGGTTTGAAACATACCTGCAGGATAAGCGGCTGGTACCAGCCAAGAATATATCATTCTATGGTGTATGGGTCTCAAAATACATCGCTTTTTGTGAACGCCCCGATCATAAGGGGCTCGATGGTTCCGAGCTTCTCGTGCGGTTCATCCGGCAATTGAGCCGCCAATATGAGGACTGGCAGGTGGCGCAGGCAGCCGAGGCGGTTAAGTTGTACCGGTATTACCGGCGCCGGACAAAATCTGATCCTGAGGATAGCAGCGGGGACGCGAAGGAACAGTGGCGGCGGGTGGCCGAAGAGACTGTCCGGGTGCTGCGCCTCAAACACCGCTCCATGAGCACGGAAAAGACTTATCTGGGCTGGCTGCGGCAGTTTTACCGCTTTCTGGGTGGTCGTGCTCCTGAAGATATCGATGCCTCGCATCTCAGGGATTTTCTCAGCCATCTGGCGGTAGAGCGCAATGTCGCCAAGGCTACGCAGAACCAAGCTTTTAACGCCATCCTGTTTGTTTACCGCCATGTTTTGGACAAGGATGTGGATGAGATCCGATCCGTGGTACGAGCCCGGACCCGCCGCCGGCTGCCGGTGGTGTTGACCCAGGCCGAGGTGTTGCGTATTTTTGAGCACCTCAAGAACCACAATCGCCTGATGGCGCAGCTTATTTACGGCTGCGGGCTGCGCCTGATGGAGTGCGTGCGCCTGCGGGTCAAGGATGTGGATTTCGAGCGAGTCTGCCTGACGGTCAAATCCGGCAAAGGCGACAAGGACCGCGCAACGATGCTGCCCGAAAGTATTTACGATGAGCTGCGGGCGCACCTCGAAACGGTAAGGGATTTGTACGAGGAAGACCGCAGAGCGCATGTAGCCGGCGTGTGGCTGCCCGACGCGCTGGAGCGAAAATATCCCAATGCCGGCAAAGAGTGGGGCTGGTTCTGGGTGTTTCCGTCGCAGAAGCTTTCTGTGGATCCGCGCAGCAAAATCGTACGGCGCCACCACGTGTCGGCCAATAACCTGCAGAAGCAGTTCCGGCGGGCCGTGGCCAGGGCGGGGATCGCTAAGAATGCCACGGTTCACACGCTGCGGCACAGCTTTGCCACCCACCTGCTGGAAAAGGGCTACGACATTCGCAGCATCCAGGAACTGCTGGGCCATGCCCACGTGCAGACCACCATGATCTACACGCACGTGGCGCGAAAGAACGTGCTGGGCGTCAGGAGCCCGCTGGATTTGTAGAGAGGTTGAAAAACCAAACGATAGGGGAAACGATATGGAGACGATGCAGCAGATTGCGGAGCGGACCCGGCGGCTGGCGGCGGTGGCCACGGGCCGGGAAAAGGCCGAGCTGGTGGTGAGAAACGGGCGCTGGGTGTGCGTGCAGTCCGGGGAGATCATCAAGGGCACGGACGTGGCCGTGGCAGGCGGGCGCATCGCATACGTGGGGCCCGATGCCGGGCATACGCTGGGCGAAAAGACGCGGGTGCTGGACGCCGGGGGACAGTACCTGGTGCCGGGGCTGCTGGACGCGCACATGCACGTGGAGTCGGGCATGCTGACGGTGACCGAGTTCGTGCGCGCCGTGGCCCGTTGGGGGACCACTGGCATCTTTGTGGATCCCCACGAGATCGCCAACGTGCTGGGGCTGCGGGGTGTGCGCCTGATGGTGGACGAGGCCGCGGGACAGCCCATCCACGTGTGGGTGCAGATGCCGTCGTGCGTGCCGTCGGCGCCGGGGCTGGAGACCCCCGGTGCGGTGCTGGGGCCCGAGGAGGTGGCCGAGGCCATGACCTGGGAGGGCATCGTGGGCCTGGGCGAGATGATGAATTTTCCCGGCGTGGCGGCGGGCGATGAGAAGATGCACGCCGAGATGGCCGCCACGCGGGCGGCCGGCAAGGTCATCGGCGGGCACTACTCGGTGCCGGACCTGGGGCTGGGGTTTTACGGCTACGTGGCCGGCGGACCCGAGGACGACCACGAAGGCACCAGCCGGGCGGACGCCGCGGCCCGTGTGCGCCAGGGCATGAAGGCCATGCTGCGCCTGGGGTCCAGCTGGCACGACGTGGCGCGCCAAGTCCGCGCGGTGACCGAAGACGGCCTGGACCCGCGGCACTTCCTGCTGTGCACCGACGACTGCCACGCCGAGACCCTGGTCCATGACGGGCACATGGACCGCGTGGTGCGCTGCGCCATCGCCCAGGGGGTGGCTCCGGTGACGGCCATTCAGATGGCCACGCTCAACACGGCGGTGCACTTCGGCATGGCGCGGGACGTGGGCATGATCGCGCCTGGGCGCCTGGCCGACATGGTGATCACGCCGTCGCTGGTGGAATTTTCGGCAAGCAAGGTGCTGGTGCGCGGCGAGGTGATCGCCGAGGACGGCAAACTGTGTTGCCGCCAGCCGCGGTTCGACTACCCGGACTGGGCCGTGCAGTCGGTACACCTGGCGCGGTCGTTGACGGCGGCGGATTTCCGGCTGGCGGCGCCGCGGGACGGCGGATTGACCGCCCATGTCATCGGCGTGATCGAAAACCAGGCCCCCACGCGTCACCTGCGCCTGAAGGCCACGGCCCGCGACGGCGAGGTGGCGGCCGACCCGGCGGCGGATCTCGCCAAGATCGCGCTGGTGGCGCGCCACGATGGCACCTCGGGGGTGCAGGTGGGGCTGGTGCAGGGATTCGGGCTCACCGGGCGCTGCGCCGTCGGGACCACCGTGGCCCACGACTGCCACCACATGATCGTGATGGGTACCGACGATGACGATATGGCGCAGGCCGCCAACCGGCTGGCCAAGATCGGAGGTGGGCAGGTGGTGGTAAAGGACGGCGCCATCATCGGCGAGGTGGACCTGCCCATCGCCGGGCTGATGTCCGACCGCGACGCCGAGACCGTGGCCGCGCGGGCCGCGACGGTACTGGAGGGGTTTTCGGCCTGCGGCTGCCGGCTCAACAACCCCAACATGCAGCTCAGCCTCATGGCGCTGGTGGTCATCCCGGAGCTGCGCATCTCGGACAAGGGGCTGGTGGACGCAGTGAAATTCAATGTGATCCCCGTACTGGAGGGGTGAGAAAAAAACCGCCGGCCCCGTGAGGGAACCGGCGGTTTCGTGGTGTGCGTTGCGGCAGGCCGGTTACGCCTTGGTGAAGACGATGCGGTCGCCTTCCGCGTCGGCCCGGATGCGGTCGCCGTCCAGGAAGCGGCCGGCCAGGATCTCCACCGAAAGCGGGTTCTCGATGAGCCGCTGGATGGCCCGCTTGAGCGGACGGGCGCCGTAGACCGGGTCGTAGCCCTGCCGGGCCAGCAGCTGCCGCGCCTCGTGCGAGAGCACCAGCTCCAGGCCGTGTTCGCCCAGCCGGTCGTTGAGCCGCTGGACCTGGATGTCGACGATCTGCGCGATCTCTTCCTCGGTCAGGTTGTGGAAGATGATGGTCTCGTCGATGCGGTTTAAAAACTCGGGCTTGAAGGCGGTCCGCAGGGCCTCGGTGACCCGCCGCTCCATCTCCTGGCGGTCGGCGGTGCCCAGTTCCTGGATGAACTGGCTGCCGATGTTGCTGGTCATGATGATGATGGTGTTCTTGAAGTCCACCGTCTTGCCATGACCGTCGGTCATGCGGCCGTCGTCCAGGATCTGCAGCAGGACGTTGAAGACCTCGGGGTGCGCCTTTTCGATCTCGTCGAACAGCACCACCGTGTAGGGGCGCCGGCGCACGGCCTCGGTGAGGTAGCCGCCCTCCTCGTAGCCTACGTAGCCCGGGGGGGCGCCGATCAGGCGTGAGACCGCGTGCTTCTCCATGAACTCGGACATGTCGATGCGCACCATGGCCTGCTCGCTGTCGAAGATGAACTCCGCCAGGGCCTTGGCCAGCTCGGTCTTGCCCACGCCCGTGGGGCCCATGAAGATGAAGGACCCGATGGGGCGGTTGGGGTCCTGCAGTCCGGACCGGGCACGCCGCACCGCGTTGGAGACGGCCTCGATGGCCTCTCTCTGGCCGATCACGCGGCGGGACAGCCGCTCTTCCATGTGCAGTAGTTTCTCGCGTTCGCCTTCCAGCATCTTGCTGACCGGGATGCCGGTCCAGCGGGAGATGACCTCGGCGATGTCTTCCTCGTCGACCTCCTCCTTGAGCATCTTGCGGTCCTTCTGCAGCTCGGCCAGTTTGCGCCGGGTCTCCTCCAGACGTTCCTGCAGCTCGTTGGCCTTGCCGTAGCGCAACTCGGCCACCTTCGCCAGGTCGCCCTCGCGCTGGGCCTTCTGCTCCTCGATGCTCAGCTGCTCCTGCTCTTCCTTGATCTGGCGGATCTGCTGGATCAGCTCCTTTTCCCGCTGCCAGTGGGCCTTCATGGCGCTGATCTCTTCCTGCCAGCCGGCGATGTCCTGCTCCAGTTTGCCCAGACGTTCCATGGAAGCGGGATCGGTCTCTTTCTTCAGGGCCTGGCGCTCGATCTCGGCCTGCATGATCTTGCGCTGCAGCTCGTCGATCTCGGCCGGCATGCTGTCGATCTCGATGCGCAGCTTGGAGGCGCACTCGTCGATGAGGTCGATGGCCTTGTCCGGCAGGAAGCGGTCCGAGATGTAGCGGTGCGACAGGGCCGCCGCCGCCACGATGGCCGCGTCCTTGATGCGAACGCCATGGTGCACCTCGTACTTCTCCTTGAGGCCCCGCAGGATGGAAATGGTGTCTTCCACGCTGGGCTCGGCCACCATCACGGGCTGGAAGCGCCGCTCCAGGGCCGCGTCCTTTTCGATGTGCTTGCGGTACTCGCTGATGGTGGTGGCGCCCACGCAGCGCAAGGTGCCGCGCGCCAGGGCGGGCTTGAGCATGTTGGACGCGTCCATGGCGCCCTCGCTGGCACCGGCTCCCACCAGGGTGTGCAGCTCGTCGATGAACAGGATGATCTCGCCCTCGGCAGCCTCGACTTCTTTCAAGACGGCCTTGAGACGGTCCTCGAACTCGCCGCGGTACTTGGCGCCGGCGATCAGGGCGCCCATGTCCAGGGCCACCAGCCGGCGGTTCTTGAGCGACTCGGAGACGTCGCCGGCCACGATGCGCTGGGCCAGGCCCTCCACGATGGCGGTCTTGCCCACGCCGGGCTCGCCGATGAGCACCGGGTTGTTCTTGGTGCGGCGCGACAGCACCTGCACGATGCGCCGGATCTCCTCGTCGCGCCCGATGACCGGGTCCAGCTTGCCCAGGCGCGCCAGTTCGGTCAGGTCGCGGCTGTACTTTTCCAGGGCCTGGTACTTTTCCTCGGGATTGGGATCGGTGATGCGCTGGTTGCCGCGGATCTCCATGAGCACCTTCAAAATGGCCTCGCGGTTGACGCCGTGGGTGCCCAGGATGCGCGCCGCCTCGCCGTTCTTTTCGTCGCTGATGGCCAGCAGGATGTGCTCCAGGCTGACGTACTCGTCCTTCATCTTGGACGCTTCGGAAAAGGCGGCGTCCAGCACGGCCCGCGTGCGCTGGGAGATGTAGACCTCGGCACCGCTGACCTTGGGGAGCTTCTCCAGGGCGGCCGTCAGGTCCTGCTGCACGTTCTCCGGGGCGACCCCCAGCTTGCGCAGCATGGCCCAGGCCACGCTGTCTTTTTCATCGAGCATGGCCGCCAGCAGGTGCTCGGGCTCTATGGACTGGTTGCCGAGCCGGGTGGCCAGGGAGTGGGCCTGCTGGATCAGCTCCTGGGATTTTATGGTGAATTTGTCGAAACGCATGTTTTGTATCCTCCTGAAATGGACCTTTTTATCACATTACTTTTTTAGCATGGTCCTTTAATTGCATGCAGAATATAAGCACTGGGCCGGGCTTGTCAAACGGCTCGCTGAAAATATTGACAGGCGCAAAGGCACAGAGGCACAAAGGCACAAAGGCATGAAAGAACAGGCGGTTAGGTAGCCTCCGGTTGCGGGCGCCATCCGTGAAATTCGGGCCCGGCGCGCAGGCTCTCGTACAGGGCCACGGCCACGGCGGTGGACAGGTTCAGGCTGCGGATGCGGTCGCTGATGGGGATGTGATAGGTGCGGCCGGGATAGCGGTCCAGGATGTCCGCCGGCAGGCCCCCGGTCTCCGAGCCGAAGATCAGGAAGAGGCGCCGGGAGGGCGGCAGGTCCCGGAAGGAGCGCGTACCCCTTTTGGAAAAAAGGGCCACTTCGCCGGGCCGGGGATCGTAGGCGCCCAGCAGGTCCGCGAAGGTGTCCCAGATGTGCAGGTCCACCTGGAGCCAGTAGTCCAGCCCGGCACGTTTGACGTGCCGGCTGTCCAGGGAGAATCCAAGGGGGCGGATCAGGTGCAGGCGGCTGCCGGTGCCCAGGCAGGTGCGGCCGGCGTTGCCGGTGTTCCAGTGGATGCGCGGCGCCACCAGCACCACGTGGCGTTCCCAGTCGTCGCTCACCGCTTCAGGTATCCCCACCGCACCAGGCGCTGGTAGGCGTACTGGGCCATCTTGCCCTGCTTTACCTGCTGCAGGTAGCGGTAGTAAGCCTGGGCGGCCTCCTTGCGGCGATGCATGTGCTCCAGGGCGTATCCTTTTAAAAAGACCGTGTTGGGATTGCCGGGCAGCAGCTGCTCGTTGCGGCGGAAATCTTCGTAGGCCGCTTCGTAGCGCTTGAGCTGCAGTTCGGCGTAGCCGCTGACGAAGTAGCCCTGGGCCTCGGAGGGGTAGACCTGCTTGGCGGCGCGGGCATAGGGCAGGGCCACGCCCGGTTTTTTCTGCATCAGCTGGCACCTGGCCATCATCACCAGGCCGGCGTAGTCACGGGGCGCCATTTTGAGGGCCTGGCGAAAGAGGTCCGTAGCGCCCCGGAAATTGCGCCGGGACATTTCGGCCTCGGCCCGCTGCAAGGTTTTGATGGCGCCCTTCTGGGCACGCAGGCGCTTGGTGTTCTCCATGAAACGCTCGCGGTGGAGGGGCAGGTTCAGCGAGGCGGCATAGCGCGTGGTGGCTTCGCGCAGGGCCGTGCGGTAGCGCTCGTCGCTCATGGGGTGCGTGGCAAAGAGCAGGTTGACCGCGTTGCCGCCCTTTTGGGACTTGCGCTTGAGGATCTCCAGCAGCCCCACCATGCCCTTGGGGCTGTAGCCGGTGCGCACCATGTACGCCATTCCCAGGGCGTCGGCTTCGCGTTCGTTGTCCCGGCTGTAGGAGGCCAGCAGGGCGCCGGCCCCCAGGGATCCCAGCTGGGCGGCCAGGTCTCCGAAGCCCTGGGTGGAGGCCGCTATGGTGGCACCGGCCACCAGCATCTGGGTGAGCAGGCCCTTGGACATCAATTGGGCCGTGTGCCGGGCGTTGACGTGCCCGATCTCGTGGCCCAGCACGGCGGCCAGTTCGGCCTCGTTCTGCAGTTCGATGAGCATGCCGCGGGTGATGGCGATGCTGCCGCCCGGAAAGGCATAGGCGTTCATGTAGACGGCGTTGACGCCCCGGAAAGAATAGGGCATGTTGGGCCGGTGGGTGTTGCGGGCAATGGCCCGGCCGGTGCGGTCGATGTAGACGTTCAGGGCGCTGTCCTGCAGCGCCCCGTAGTCCTCGGAAAACTGGAAGGGCGACCGCTGGCGGTCGATCTGGATCTCCTCGTCTTCGGACACCAGCATGAGCTGCTGCCGGCCGGTGACCGGGTTGACCGCGCAGCCAAGCACGGTGCCCACGGCCGACAGTCCCGCCAGCTGCAGGAACCGGCGGCGGTTCAGCGTTCTTTCAGTCATAAGGTGTGGTTCCTGATCATCTTAAAAATGGCTGGGTTTGCAGATGATCTCCCGGATGCGCATGTCGTACAGGTCCGACTGGTTGGCCGGCTTCAGCACCAGGGCGGTGTCCACGCCTTTGCCGGTACCGCCCAGGGCCACGATGTCCTGGCCGCTGAGCATGCCGGCATCGGCCGCCATGATAGAGACTTCCACGGCCACCTTGGTGCCCTGGCCGAAGAGCCGCAGGGTGTCGGCGATGATCAGCACCGGGTAGATGCCGCTGTGTTTGTTGGCCAGGGAGCGTTCCACCCCGCTCAGGGCGTGGGTGGCCGAGACCACCGCCGCGCCGCGCGCTTCCAGGTCGGCGCGCACCTCGTCGGGCATCACCTTCTGGAAGGGTTCGCGGAAACCGCAGTGGTAGGTGACCACGGTGAGGCGGCAGCCGGGATTGAGCTCCAGGGCCGCAAAGCCCGTGGCGCCGGTGGTGGACGGCACCACCACTTCGTCGATGCCCAGCTCCCGGGCGCGCGTGAAGGCCGCTTTGAGTGCAGCTTCGGTGTTGACTTTACCCGCTTTTTCGAAATACATGTTTCCCTCCCCTTGGCATGGCTTCAGTGACAGTCTTTTAAAAAAGTATAAAAAGTTCACCGCTGCAGGTCAACATCTGTCTGACGGCGGACCGGAAAGGGACACCATGATCATCGACATTCACACCCACATTTTCCCCCCCGCCATCCGCAGCGAGCGCCAGGATTACTTCGAAGGGGAAGCCGCCTTCAAGCTGCTCTACGAATCGCCCCGGGCCCAAATGGCGGGTGCCCGCCAGCTGGTGGCGGCCATGGATGAACAGGGGGTGGACGTGTCGGTGGTGTTCGGTTTCCCCTGGAAAAATCCCGACACCTGCCGCATGCACAACGACTACATCCTGGCGGCCGTAGAGCGCTATCCGGACCGGCTGGTGGGCCTGGCCTGCCTGGATGCGGCCATGCCAGGGGCCGCCCGGGAGGTGGAACGCTGCCTGGAAGCGGGGCTGGGCGGTATGGGCGAGCTGGCTTTTTACCGTTCGGGTATTGACGCAGAGTGCCTGCGCCAGCTGGAGCCCCTGATGGCGGTCTGCCGCCGGCACCGGGCCCTGGCCCTGATCCACACCAACGAGCCCGTAGGCCACCAGTACCCCGGCAAGACCCCCAACACCCTGGCCCAGCTGTACCGCCTGGTGCGTACCTTTCCGGAAAACCCGATGGTGCTGGCCCACTGGGGCGGGGGGCTGTTTTTCTACAACCTGCTGAAAAAAGAGGTCAAAGAGAGCTTCAAGAACGTATGGTTCGACACGGCCGCCTCCCCTTACTTATATGACACCGCCGTCTACCGGCTGGCCGCCGAGATCGTGGGGTGCGAAAAGATCCTCTTCGGCAGCGACTATCCCCTGCTGCCGCCCACCAGGTACTTCAACGAGCTTAAAATAAGCGGGCTTCCCCCGGACACTCAGGCCGACATCCTGGGCGGCAATGCCGCCCGTCTGCTGCAGTCCCTGAACATCCTTCCGGCGCACTGAATTCCGGCATGGGTGTTCAGCTTTCGTTGCGATTCCGGTCGTACACCACCCGGCCGTCGAAGATGGTCATTGCCACCCTGGCCGAGGGGATTTCCATGGGATCCACACGGTAGATGTCGCGGTCGAGGACCACCAGGTCGGCCTTTTTTCCGACCCGGATGCTGCCCAGGGACTCCGCGCAGCCGCTGATTTGGGCCGGGGTGAGGGTGTAAGCGCGCACCGCTTCGGCCACGCCGACCCGCTGGTGCGGGTACCATCCGCCGGCAGGCGTGCCGTCCCGCCGGCAGCGGGTGACCGCCGCCTGGATGCCGACCAGGGGGTTGGGGTCGCACACCGGACAGTCGGAGCTGAAGCACACGGCCAGCCCGGCGTCGAGCATGTCCCGGAAGGTGTAGGCGAATTTTCCCAGTGGGCCCACGCTGGCGTCGATCATGTCGATGTCCAGGGGCAGGTTGGGCGGCTGCACGCAGGCTGCCACCGGAAGTTTGGACAGGCGGGACAGGTCCTCGGGCCGCATCATTTGCAGGTGCTCCATGCGGTGGCGCATGGCCGGCCGAAGAGCCGATGAAGATGTGCTCCGCCGTGCGAGCACCTTTTCGAAGATTCCCACCAGTTCGCGGTTGGCGCGGTCGCCGATGGCGTGGATGGCCACGGCCAGCCCGGCCCGCTCGGCTTTTTCCAGGGCTGTGCGAAGCGCCGCCATGGGCGTCAGCGGCATGCCGCCGTCGGCATCCAGGTAGGGTTCCAGCATCCAGGCCGTGCGCGCCCCCATGCCGCCGTCGGCAAAAAATTTCACCAGTCCCAGGCGCAGCCGGCTGCTGCCGAAGCCGCTGCGCAGCCCCAGGGACACGGCCTCCTCCAGGCGCTCGCCGGGGATGGACACCCAGCAGCGCAGGTCGAGGTCCCCTCCCTGGTCGAGCATCTGCCAGGCAGACAGGGCGGTGCTGCCTTCCAGACCGCCCATCAGGCGCATGTCGTGGATTCCGGTGATGCCCAGTTTGTGGAGCGCCGCCATGCCCGCTCTCATGGCTGCGGCCGTGTCTTCCAGGGACGGGTCGGGAATGACGTTTTTGACCAGGTTGACCGCCAGTTCGCGCAGGATGCCGCTGGGACGGCCGCCCCTATCCCGGTCGATGACGCCCTGGTCCGGATCGGCCGTGGTCTCATCGATGCCGGACGTTGCCAGGGCGGCCGAGTTGGCGCATGCCAGGTGCAGGTCACAGCGCCACAGGGCAACGGGATGGTCGGGGGCGACCCTGTCCAGGTCGCCCCGGGTGGGAAGGCGGTTTTCAGGCCAATCGCACTCGTTGAAGCGGAAGCCCAGGATCCAGTGGCCAGGTTTCTTCTGCGCCGCGGCGCCTCTGACCCGCTCAAGCACCTCTTTCAGGCTGGTGGCATCGGAAAGATCAAGGTTGACGCGGTTCAAGGCCCATTGGTGGTAGTGAAAATGGGAATCGATAAACCCGGGCAGCACCAGCCGGCCCCCGAGGTCGATGCGCCGCGTGTGCGGTCCCCCAAAGGCGGCGGCATCCCGTGCGGATCCGACAAACACGATACGGCCGCCGGCCAGACCCACGGCGTCGGCCATCGGGCGGTCAGGCTCCTGGGTGCGGATCAGTCCATTGGCCAGAATCAGATCGGCGATTATGGCACGGCTCATGGCGCATATTTACCCGTGCAAACGTGAAAGGGCCACCTCCTGCCGGGAGTGTGCAAAGCGGTGCGACGGAACTGCGGCTCGGGTGTTTTGCAAATCATTTTATCTTTGCATAGGTGCCATTTTGAACCGGGTACATGGAAAATCCCCCACCGACGACATCCCCGTGTTGATCGAAGCTGATTTTCCCCATCACGGATTCCTTTTGGTGTGACTACGATGAAGCCGCGTTGGGTGTCAAGCATATTATGTGTATACGCTCATAACAGGCAGTCATCGACGCACTGGTTGTGGTTATGGGTAAGCTGGAAGTCGCCGTTGCCGTGGAGCCAGAAGTGGCCTATGCACCCATAGATGTGCGGGTGGAACAGTTTGATCCTCATGCAACGGTGGATGCCGTCCGGAAAGCGGTAAAAGTGGCCGAGGATTTTCTGGAGGACGGTGAAGTCCAACAGGCCCGTACGCTTCTGTCCGGCCTGGCTTCGGAGAACAATATCGTTGTTACTTCATTGCCGCTGAAAGGATATGACGAAGGTATCAAAGCCGTAGTAAAACTGGTGAATGAAAGTAAATTCGAAGAGGCAAAAGAGGCTTTGTATGAACTGCTTTCCACCATTGTCATCACCAGGCATATCATTCCGCTGCCGATTCTCCGAGCTGAAGTGCTGCTGAAAAAGGCGGAGAAGTTGACCGAAACAGAGGGGCGCACGAAGGAGCAAAATAAGGAAATGACCGCCCTTCTGGACAAGACCGTCACCCAGCTTGAAATGGGAGAAGCTCTCGGTTGTGGCGGAACAAAGGAGCGGCTGGTCGGCCGGTATGAGAAATTTGAAGAGATGATATCACTGGTTGACTTTTCCTTTCACGAAGCCTATTGTCAGCGGTGTCCCGGCAATGCGAATAGTTATGATTACAATGAAAACACGGGATGCAGCAACCTCATGACTGAAACGATCGACACTTCCATCTGGCTACAGCATCGCTGGCGCAACCGACTGCAGTCAATAGTAATACTGTTCGTCATGGCGTCATTTCTGGCGCTACTTGGCATGTTGTTATGGGGATCAGACGGTATATGGCTCATGCTGATGATTGGCGCAGTATCTGTGATGCTGGGGCCTGCGGTGTCGCCGCACTGGGTGATGCGCCTGTATGGCGCACGCAAACTGTCTCCCCAGGAAGCACCGGAGCTTTACGCCATTATCCACGAACTGGCATCATGTGCCGGCATCGGCCACGTTCCGGAAATCTACTATCTTCCCAGCAAAATGCTTAATGCCTTTGCTGTCGGCAACCGAAATCGTTCGGCGATTGCTGTTACCGATGGCCTGCTGCGGCATTTGACGCGGCGTGAGTTGCGCGGAGTAATTGCCCACGAAATCAGCCATGTGAGAAACAGCGACCTTTTTGTCATGGGGCTGGCCGATACCTTCAGCCGCGCGACCAGGATGCTGTCGCTGGCGGGACAATTTTTACTGGTGATCAACCTACCGTTGATTCTACTGTCTGGCGCCACCATCAGTTGGCCGGCGATTTTCCTGTTGGTTTTCGCGCCGACACTGAGCGATCTGGCGCAGCTGGCGTTATCTCGCACACGCGAATTCGACGCAGATCTCGGCGCCGCATGGCTGACGGAAGACCCGGAGGGTCTCGCCAGCGCCTTGAGGAAGATAGAAAAGGTTCAGGGTGGCTGGCTGAAACGCGTATTCCTGCCCGGTCGTGGTATTCCCGAACCTTCAATGCTACGCACCCACCCGAAAACCGAAGAACGGGTTGCCCGCCTTTTGTCGCTGAAGAAGCATTTCAAACGACCGACATTAAAAATACCGGATGAAGTCGCACCCTGGGCGGTCAACTTGACTTCCCCCGTGGAGCGGCCCCCAAAATGGCATGTCACCAGCGGACTCTGGTACTGAGCAAGCCTATCGGCACCCGATCAACCGTCACCATTCAGCGGCCGGAGCAACCGATGGCGCCCTTCATTCCTGACCTTCCAATGTTCTGACCACTTCAACCGGGCGTTGAACCAAATGCCGGGGCTGTTGTGCCAGAGGCTGCAAAGAAGAATACGCCTGCAAATACTGCCATGAAGATGCGGTTGCGCAAATCGTGTTTTGTCATTCTCTCCTCCTTATTCCCATATGCGGTCAATCCGGAAAGCTGAGCCTGAGTCCGCTGCCAACTTCCTCAATTTTTACCACCTGTGACAATGCCAGTTTCGAGTCCAGGCCGGTACAATGGCAGGCATGAACGGTCCGGGGATGCCGCTTCTTAAAATACGCCACGGTTCCCCTGAGTTGAGATTCCGGGGGATCGAGCAGATGAAACCCCCCGATGATATCGTAAATCCGGTTCTCTGACGACACTTTGCAGGCGTATTCTACGGTATTGCAGATGCCGGCATGGGCGCATCCCGTTATGACAACCAGGCCCTCTGCAGACTGAAAGACAAGGGCCGAATCATCCATGACGTAATCATCCTGTTCCGAACCCGACATCTGGATTTTCCCGATGGGAGCCTGGGACTCAAAAGCGGTAATTCTTTCAATTTCCCCTAAAAAAGTCAGTTTCGGGTGGATCGGGAAGGGTTCTTCGGTGAGCAGCACGTTAAAATGGTTTTTCGCCATTTCCTTGGAAACCAGGCATCCAATTTGCCCAAGGCCCTGTATCGCTCGCGGAGTGAAGATCAACGGATGGGCGATCAGTGTCGGGCGTTTGTACGGTATGTTTTCAAAACGGGCGTCGGCATAATGTTGAATCAGATGCTGAAGCCCCCAGGTGTGGTCCAGGTGGGCGTGGGAGAGAACGACAAAATCGATATCCAGGAGGCTGATACCCATTTTCGTGGCGTTGGCGATAAAAATGCTGGAGTATCCCGTATCAAATAATATCTTTTTTTCATCTATTTCAATGAGATAAGAAACACCAGGTTCGGCCTGCAGGTACTTGTCGATCAGGGTGTTGTTGTCAACCAGGACCGTGAGTTTCATGACATACCCCGAGGATGAAAAAACAGCTGCCGCACAACGGTGCTGAATGAATTCATGAGATGGTTCTCTTTTGTGACTACGATGAAGGCGGATCGGGTGTCAAGCATATTATGTGTATATGCTCATAATGGGCCGGCCGTTGGCCTTTGGGCATCAAAGACTGAAACTATAAGGTTTCGATAATGGTGGCCACGCCCTGGCCGCCGCCGATGCAGGCGCAGGCGCATCCCAGGCGGCCGCCCCGGATCTTCAGGATGCGGGCCAGGGTCCCGGTCAGCCGGATGCCCGTGGCCCCCAGGGCATGGCCGATGGCGATGGCGCCGCCCATGACGTTGACCCGTTCGGCATCGATGCCAAGGGCGTCGATGCAGTTCAGCGCCACCACGCAGAACGCCTCGTTGATCTCCCAGTAGTCGATGTCGCCGACCTCCAGGCCGGCTTTTTCCAGGGCCTTGCGGACGGCCGGGACCGGGCCGGCGCCCATGACGGTGGGATCCACGCCGGCGAAACCGATAGAGACGATACGCGCCAGCGGGATGATGCCGCGGCCTCGGGCCGTTTCGCCGTCCATGAGCAGCATGGCGCTGGCCCCGGCGTTGAGGGGCGAGGCATTGCCGGCCGTGATGACGCCGTCGGCGGTAAAAGCGGGTTTCAGTTCGGCCAGGCGCTCCAGGGACACCGCCCTGCGGATGGACTGGTCGCGGCGCACCGTCAGTTCGGAGTCGTCGGCCTGGGGCGCGGTGATGGGCAGGATTTCGCCGTCGAAAAAGCCGTCTTCCAGGGCTTGCTGGGCCAAGCGGTGGGAGCGCTGCGCCCAGCGGTCCATGCGGTCTCGCGCGATGCCGGATACCCGGGCCAGTTTTTCGGCGGTCAGCCCCATGTTCAGGCTGGTGGACATGTCCCAGTGGGTGTATTTTTCTTCGCTGAACAGGCCGGGGTGCATGACGATGGTGCCGTTTTCAAACAGCGTCGGTCCCATGGGGACGCGGGTCATATGTTCCATGCCGCCGGCCAGGGTGATGTCGGCAAAGCCGGTGGCGATCTCCATGAAGGCGGTTTGCACGGCCGCCATGCCCGAGCCGCACTGCTGGTCGATGAATTTGGCCGGAATTTTCTCCGACAGGTTGGCCAGAAACACCGGCGTGCGGCCGCCGAAGGTCCACTGCTCACTGACGCCCATGGCCGAACCCACCAGAAAATCGTCGATTTCTTCGGCCTCGACGCCGGCGGCGGAGATCAGTTCGGGCAGCAGGCGGGCCAGCAGTTCGTCGGCCCGCAGCCGGTGAAACCAGTCCCTGCCGGGGTCCGACGGGCGCGACCGGGACTGGGCTGTCCGCAGGTAGCCGGCGATTACCACCTCTCGCATGGTCTCTCCTCCCTGTTTCAAGTGAACGCTGGGCCCCGGTACACCACCCGGCTGTCGAAAGCAGACATGGCGGCTTTCACAGCCGGTTTTGGTGCCGCAGGGGAAGCGGTGGGACACGCTATTTTTTCAGCACCCGGCAATTGGCGGGATCCATGTGCAGCACCACGGCGCGGCCCTTTCGAAATATCTCGTCCTTGGCCATGGTGATGACCTGCAGCTGAAAGCCGGCGTCCACCTCTACGAAATACCGGACCTCACCGCCCATGTAGCTGATGGCGGCCACCTTGCCGGTGAAGGTGTTGGGCGCCGTCTCCGGCTGTTCGTCGGCCGCCGCGATGCTTATCTTCTGGGCGCGCACGACGATTTCGGCGGGGGTGTCGTCGGGCCACGGCTCCGTGGTGACGGCCAGCACTTCGCTGCCGTCGTCCAGCCGGAGGCGCACCCGCCCCGCTTCGCTGCCGCAGGTGCGGCCCTCGATGAAGTTGGAATGCCCCAGAAAATCGGCCACGAAGTGGTTTACCGGGGCGTTGTAGACTTCTTCGGGAGGACCTTCCTGCAGCTTGCGCCCTGCCCGCATGACCACGATTTTATCCGACATGGACAGGGCCTCGCGCTGGTCGTGGGTGACGAATATGGTGGTGACGCCCAGCATCTGCTGCAGGTTTTCGATCTCCTGGCGCATTTCTTCACGCAGGTTTTCATCCAGGGCCGACAGCGGTTCGTCCATCAGCAGCACGTCGGGTTCGATGACGATGGCGCGGGCCAGGGCGATGCGCTGCTGCTGCCCGCCGGACAGCTGGGAGGGATAGCGGTTTTCCACGCCGGGCAGGCGCACCATTTCCAGGGCGCGGGTGACGCGGTCACGGATTTGCGCCTTGGGAACCTGGCGGTACTTGAGGCCGAAGGCCACGTTCTCGAAAATGGTTTTGTGGGGGAACAGGGCATAGTTCTGGAAGATCATGCCCAGGTTGCGCCGGTGGATGGGCACATCGTTGATGCGCTGCCCCTTGACGTAGATGCTGCCGGCCGTGGGTTCCTCGAGACCGGCGATCATGCGCAGCAGGGTCGTTTTGCCGCACCCCGAGGGCCCCAGCAGCGTCACCAGGGAACCCTCGGCGATTTCCAGGTCCATTTTCTCAACCGCCACGACCTTGCCGAAGCGCTTGAAGATACCTTCGAATTTCACCATGATGCGGTTCTGTCTGTTTCCCACGGCCTGTCGTTCCCCCACATTGCGGTATGGTTATGCCCCCGCCTTGATGCGGTCCCATTTCTCGGCCCATTCCACCTGATGGCCGTTCCAATACTCCGGATCGGCAAAGAGATAGCCCTTGAGCTTGCCGGTGGGATCGAAGGCCGGCAGCTTCTTGACCGCATCGGGCATGGGCACCTTGGTGGGATCCAGGCTGGGCGGATATTTCTGGCCCTCGGCCACGGCGATGGCGCACTTAGGTTCCAGCATGAAGTTCAGCAGCTTCTGGGCCACCGCCAGGTCGGTGCCCTTGAGCACGAAGATGCACTCCTGCCAGGAGTAGCAGTTGTTGGGCGACAGGAACCCGATGGGGTGTCCCTGGGCCTGGAGGGCGGCCACCCGTCCGGACCAGGCCACCGTGGCGTAGATTTCCTCGTTGGCCAGCAGGCTCATCAGTTCGGCGCCCGAGCCCCAGTATTTCTTGATCATCGACTGCTGGGCACGCAGGGCATCCCAGACCGCTTTCATGTCCTTGATGTTGTTGGGGTTCTGACCGGTTTTCAGGGCGCCGTACCAGATGTTCGTGCGCCAGTCGCCCCAGCTGCCCAGTTTTCCCTTGAGGGACTTGTCCCACAGCAGGGCGGCGCCCAGTTTCTCGGCCTTGTCCTTGGGGATGTACTTGGTGTTGTAGGCGATGCCGGTCTGCCCGTAGTCGTAGGGAACGGCCGAGAGCTTGCCGTTGGTAATGGCGCGGTAGGGCTTCATCATGGCATCCATGACGTTCTTGAGGTTGGGGATCTTGGCCTCGTCGAGCACCGAGTTGAATCCCAGCTTGGCGTAGCGGGCGTAGTCGAACACGCCGCTCAAATGGGCCAGGTTGAACTCGCCGCCGGGCGGGAAGGACGCCTTGACGCGCGTCAGGTAGGTGTCCATGTCGCCGAACTCGCCCTCGACCACCTTGATGCCGGTGGCCTTGGTAAAGGGTTTGAAGGCGTATTTGCGGAAAGCCTCGGAAACCACGCCGCCCCAGCCGTCGAAGCGGATGGACTGGGCGGCCCAGGCCCGGCGCGTCATGATGCCGAAGGGACCGCCCACCAGTCCGGCGGCGGCACCCGCAATGCCTATCAGGCGCACGAAATCCCGGCGCGTCATCTCGCCGCTGGTGAATCGTTCGTAGGCCTGGTCCAGGTGATCTTCCATTTTGCGTGTCATGGTCTCCTCCTTTCGGTTGTGCGTTGCTTTACGCCTTTTTTCGGGCGTTGTCGTTTTCGCCGCGGGCAAAACGCCGCGACAGGTATCCGGCCAGCAGGGGGATGGTCACCGTCAGCACGATCATGACGGTGCCCAGGGCATTGATCTCCGGGCTGATGGAGTTTCTCAGCATACCGAAGATTTTAACCGGCACGGTCTGGTTCTGGGCCGTGGCCCAGAAGAGCGTGGCGGTGATGTCATCAAAGGAGATCGTGAAGGCGAAGAGCATCCCGGCCAGGATGGCGGGCATCAGCAGCGGCAGGGTGACTTCGCGAAACGTCTGCAGGGTGTTGGCGCCCAGCACCAGGGCGGCCTCTTCGTATTCGCGCTTGATGCCCACCAGGCGGGCCTGTACCACCAGCAGGACGTAGGGCAGGGTCAGCACCACGTGGCCGATGAGCAGCAGGGCGAAACTCTTGGGCTGCTGCAGCCAGCGGATGAACAGCAACAGGGCCACGCCCAGCACGATCTCCGGCACCATGATGGGCATCAGCAGCAGGGTGTTCAGGGCGTTTTTACCCGGAAAGTCGTAGCGTACGAAAGCCAGCGAGGCCGGGATGCCGATGGCGGTGACCACGATGGCCGTCAGGGACCCGAGGATCAGCGAGTTTTTGAAGGCGTACAGGATGGTCTGGTTGTGTGCCAGCTTCACGTACCACCGGAAGCTGAAGCTCTCCATGGGAAAAGAGCCGAACTGCTGCGGGTTGAACGACAGGATGACCACCGCCACGATGGGCGCGAACATGAATACGTAGACGATGATGGTGTACAGCCTTATCAGTGACCAGCCGGAGAATGTCTTCATGGTTTCCTACCGCAAATTTTTAAACAGCTGGTTGATGCCCAGGTACCGGTTGTAAGTGTAGATGATAATGACCAACAGCGTCAGCAGGATCACGCTGATGGCCGATCCGAAAGGCCAGTCCAGGGTGCCGATGACGCGCTTGAAGATCAGGTTGGCGATCATCTCGTTGCGCGGACCGCCCAGGATCATGGGCGGCAGGTACGTTCCCGCCGTCAGCACGAACACCAGCAGACAGCCGCCGCTGACCCCGGGCAGGCTCAGCGGCAGGGTCACCTCGCGAAAGGCCTGCCACTCGGTGCAGCCCAGGCTCTTGGCCGCCTCCACCAGGCTCCGGTCGATGCCCTCCAGGGTCACGTAGATGTTCAAGATCATGAAGGGCAGCAGGTACTGTATCAGGCCCAGCAGCACGGCGCCCTCGTTGTAGAGCATGGACAGCGGTTCGGTGATGATTCCCAGGCGCATCAGCACGTGGTTGATCAGCCCGGTGTCGCCCAGGATGTTGATCCAGCTCAGCGTGCGGATGATGAAGCTGATCCAGAAGGGCAGCATCACCAGCAGGATCATGAAGGGCTTGAAGCGCGACTCGGTGCGGTAAAAAAAATAGGCCGGGATGTAGCCCATCACCAGGCACAGTACCACCGTCTCCAGCGCCACGCGGATGGTGCGCAGCATGATGCCGGGATAGAAAAAGTCCTCGAAGAATTTAGCGTAGTTGCCGAACTGGAAGGCCGGGATGTCGGCGCCCGAAGGGGCCCGCAGCCAGAAGCTGTACACCACCACGAAGCACACCGGCACCACCATCAGCAGAAAGACGGCGCTCAGCGCAGGGGCCAGCATGGCCCACACTTTCAAGGGCTTATTCTTCATGCGTTTTTAGGTGAAATTCTTGCATTTTCAATCCGTTATCCCGCACCAGCGCGAGAGAAAAAGCGCGTAGGTGCGGGCCGTGTGCAGCACGGAATCCACCCGCACCGCTTCGTTGGCGGCGTGGATGTTGCGGGCCACGGGGCCGAAACAGGTGGCCTGTCCGGTGCCGAAAGAATGAAAGACCCGCAGATCCGTGGTGCAGGTGGCCACATATTGCCGGACTTCCTGGCCGGTGAGATCCCGGTGGCAGTCTGCCAGCGCCGTAAAGGCCGGCAGGTCCGGCGCGACGCTGTGCCCCTCGGAACGAAACCCGTAAAAGTCGACCACCGGTGGATTTTCGTGCAGCCAGCCGTCGCCGGCGGTGGCGCCCGCGATGGTGTCCCGCACCCGCCGGGCGGCCTCCTCGTAAGGGGTACCCGGGAAAAACCCCAGCCGTCCGTGGAACTCCGCCCGGGCCGCCACCGTCGACGGCCACTCGCCACCGTGAATCTTGCCGATGTTCAGATTGATGGGGTGCGCCATGTCGCGGAAGGCCGCGGGGCGCTGCTCCCGGTTGAGGTCATCTTCCAGGCGGTGCAGCGCCTCGATGAGGGGGAAACACTTTTCAATGGCGTTGACCCCGCTGCGCGCGGCCAGCACGTGGCGCGGAACACCGCTGACGGTGACCTTGAACCACAAAACCCCCAGCTGGCTGGTGAGGATGGTGGGGCCGAAGGGTTCCGGGATCAGCACGGCCTCAGCGTCGCAGCCGGCGGCCAGGCAGGCCAGGGCCCCGTTGCCGCTGCACTCTTCTTCGATGACGGCCTCGATGGTCAGCGGCGCCCTGAGCCCGAACCCCGCCCTTTTGACGGCCTGCACGGCGTAAACCATGGCGGCCACGCCGGACTTCATGTCCCCGGCGCCGCGCCCGTGGAGCCAACCACCCCTGACTGCCGGATCGAAAGGGTCGTGCTCCCAGAAAGAAAGCGGTTCTGCGCTGACCACGTCCAGGTGCCCGTTGAACAGCGCGCTCCGGCCGCCGGCTTCCGCGGCCTCCAGCGTGGCCACGAGGCAGTAGCGGTCGGTGTAGTCCCAGGGAACGGGCGCAAAGCCGGGGTGCGAGGCCAAGGCCGCGGGATCGATGTCGATACGCCGGGGGGCGAAGCCCAGTTTGCGCAGTTCGGATGCCATGACACCCAGAACGGACTGCTCGCGGCCCAGCGTGCTCTCCTCCGCCACCAGCCGGCAGGTGAAATCGAGGATGTCGTCGGCCAGGGCATCCACGGCGGCCAGGATCTGTTTTTCTCTCTTGTTGCAGGACATGGCGGTCTCGGTGTTAAAAGCGGGGCAGCGGTTTTTCCGGTATCACCAGGGGTGCGTCGGTCCTGGACCGGATCTCTTCTACATCGGTTTCCGCGGCGATCTCGGCCAGCACGAGGCCCCGGGACGTGACGTGCATGACGGCCAGTTCCGTGATGATGGTGTCGACGCAGCCTTTGGCCGTCAACGGCAGGCGGCAGCTTGCCAGGATTTTGGGTGCTCCCCGGCTGGTGGTGTGGGTGGTGGTGACCACCAGCCGGCGGGCCTTCTGGGCCAGCTCCATGCCGCCGCCGATGCCCGGCGTGTATTTGCCGGGGATGATCCAGTTGGCCAGGTCGCCGCTGCCTGAGACTTCCAGCGCCCCGATGAAGGCGATGTCCAGCCGTCCGCCGCGGATCAGGGCGAAGGAGACGGCGCTGTCGAAAAAAGCGGCGCCGGGCCGAAGGCCGACGTAGCTGCCGCCGGCGTCGATGAGGTTGCGGTCGGCGCTGTCGCGGCGGCACCGCGGCCCCATGCCCAGGATGCCGTTTTCCGAATGGATCAGAATGCGGACGTCCGCCGGCAGGTAGTCGGGGATCAGGGTGGGAATCCCGATGCCCAGGTTGACGACCTGGCCGCTGCGGATTTCAGCGGCGGCCCGCCGTGCGATTTTCTCCTTATAGGACATGGTGCTCCAGTATGCCGTAGTCGGGCAGCAGGCGGTCCAGGACCACGATGCTGTCCGTGAAGGCCGACGGCGTGTGAATGCCGTCCGGATCCAATTCCCCGATTTCCACCAGTTTTTCGGTTTCGACGATCACCCGGTCGGCGGCCATGGCCATCAAGGGGTTGAAGTTGCGGGCGCTCTTCTCGTAGATCAGATTGCCGTTGCGGTCGGCGACGGCGGCGTGGATCAGGGCGACGTCGGCCCGCAGGGCCGGCTCCACCAGGCAGGGGCGACCCTGAACGTCGATGCGGGTCTTGTCGCGGGCCAGGATGGTGTCGATGCCGATGTCGGTGAGAATGCCCAGCAAGCCCGCGCCGCCGGCCCGGATTTTTTCCGCCAGGATGCCCTGGGGATAGAAGGCCACCTGGATTTCTCCGCGGTTCATCAGCTCGATGGCCCGGGCGTTGAGCCCCAGGTGCGAGGTGATCAGCCGGCGGACCCGCCCGGCTTCGATGAGCCGGGAAACCCCCAGGCCGGCTTCGTTGGCCTCGTTCTTGATCAGCGTCAGGTCCGTTACCTCCCGTTCCAGCAGTCCGTAGATCAGGGTAAAGGGGGTTCCCGGAACGCCGAAACCGCCCACCATGATGGTGGCGCCGGAACCGATGGGCGCAAGCGCCTGTTCGAGCGTAGCGGTTTTATCCACGGCGGCCCCCCTCTTTTTCCCCCTGCGCCAGGGCGGCGGCGGTGCGGGCCAGGGCCTCGTCCAGGCGGTTCAGAATTTCGGCGATTTCTGTATCGGTGACCGTCAGGGGCGGGGCGATGAGCACGTGATCGCCGGCCAGCCCGTTGATGGGACGGCGCGGGTAGATGATCAGCCCCAGGTCGTAGGCCGTGTCCGTCAGCCGTTCGGCCGCCTCCAGTTCCGGCGCGAAAGGTTTGCGTGAATTCGGGTCGGCCACCAGTTCGACTGCCATCAGCAGACCCCTTCCCCGGACCTGGCCGATGACGCCGTGGCGGTCGGCCAGGGACTCGAGTCCCATGCGCAGCCGGGGTTCCATGTCGGCGGCGTGCCGAACCAGGTTTTCCTCCTCAATGATGTTGAAAACTTCCAGACCCACGGCACAGGCCATGGGGTTGCCGGCATAGGTGTGGCCGTGGGCGAAGCCACCGCTGTCCAGCACCTGGGCGGCAATGTCGGCCCGGGTCATGACCGCGCCCAGGGGATAGTACCCTGAGGCCATTCCCTTGGAGATCGCCAGGATGTCGGCCCGTACCTGCCAGTGCTCGTAGGCGAACAGTCGGCCGGTGCGGCCGAACCCCGTCAGGATCTCGTCGAGGATCAGCATGATGCCGTATTTACGACAGATTGTCTCGATGACGCCGAAGTATTCATCCGGCGGTACGATGGCGCCGGTGCTGGCCCCGCCGATGGGTTCGGTGACGAAGGCGGCCACATTCTGCGGTCCCTGCTCCCGGAGGACCTCTTCCAGCGCGTGGGCGCAGCGCAAACCGCACTGGGGATAGGTGCCGTCGTAAGGGCAGCGATAGCAGTAGGGCGCCGGGATCTTGGGATAAGCCTGAAACAGGGGCCTGAAGGGGGCTTCCAGAGGTGCGTAGCCGGTCAAGGCCAGCGCGCCCAGGGTGCAGCCGTGGTACGACGGTATGCGACTGATGAACAGGTGCCGCCCGCCTTCGCCCCGGCTGTAGAAATACTGTCGGCAGAGCTTCATGGCGGTTTCCACGGCTTCGGAGCCGCCGGAAATGAAAAAAACACGATCCAGGTGGTCGGCCGTGTGGGCCACCAGTTTTTGCGCCAGCTCCAGAGCCGGGCGGCTTTCAAACTGGAGGCGGTAGGCGAAAAAGGCGCTGTCGGCCTGGCGTTTTATGGCCTCCAGGATGCGGGGGTGACCGTGGCCGATGTTGCACACCATGGCGCCCGAGCAGGCGTCGATGTATTCCCGCCCGCTGTCGTCCCACATGCGGACTCCCCGGGCCTTTTGGATCAGCGGAAGCTTTTTGCGGGTCTGGTAGAAAAGGTAATCCCGGTGTTCTGCCGCCATGGTGATTATCCTCTTTTCTTGCTCGGAGATGTCACCTGCGCCACCGGCTGCACGGCCTTGAGGCGCGTTACACCCTGCGCGGTGAGTTTCAAAACAGCCTCGTGCAGCAGTTCGGCCGGCAGGGTGACCAGGTAAATCAGGGGCGCTTTGTCGTTCATCGGCTTGAATTCCGCCCCCCTGCCGACAAGCGCCTGCAGGCGCTGCAGCACGGTTTGCCCGTTGTCCGTCACCTTTTCCTGAACGAGTATCATGGCCCGCTTTTCATCGGGCACAAGGGCTTCTGCCAGCATATCGAAAGAAGGGGCCTGGTCCATGATGGCTTGCGTTTCAGTGGCGGAGACGTCTCAGGGAACTTGGGTGTAATCAGAAAGCCGGTGTTCGAAAAGGGCTTCCCCCCGGTGAAAAGAACAGCAAACCCCGTGCCATCCGCTTCGAGTTGCACAGCGGGGGTCCGGGAAGGGGGATCTCGTAATAAAAAGGATATTAATACAATAGGTTGCCTTTCAGTGGGGCCGAAGAGGGATTTCCGGGACCTATTCTGTCCTGTGAGAAAGCACCATTTCTCGCTGCAGAAGTGGTGAAATAGTGCACCATCTGGCGGCCAATCAGCGCCAGTAAAAGAGCGAAACTACCCTGAAATGATTGATAAAAACCGTAATGGTGCAATTAATCAACGCGGTGTGTAATTGCAACACTGCCAATACCATAGCGCCGAATCTTGCGGGACAGTGTCGAGTGGTCGATGTTCAACAGACGGGCGGCTTTACGCTGGCTCCCGCATTGCTTGAGTGCCTGCAGGATGATGCGTTTCTCTACATCGCGGACAATTTTAGAAAGCTCCCACTCGTCCTGTCTTTCAAGCAGGCAGGCCTCGGATTCGGGGAGCCGAACGGCCGCGGGCAGATCCGCAGGGCCGATCTGGTCGTGGGGTGTCAAGACCACCAGCTGTTCAATCAGATTGGCCAGCTCGCGGACATTTCCGGGAAAAGGATAGCTGAGCAGCACATCCAATGCCGCCGGGGTCAGCACCTTGCAGGTTTTGCACTTTTCGTTGAACTGTTTGAGAAAGAAATGAACCAGGGGGGGGATATCCTCCCGGCGGTGACGCAGGGGCGGTATTTTGATGGGGACCACATTGAGCCGGAAGAAGAGATCTTCCCGGAAAGTGCCTTCCCGGACCATGCTCTCTAGTTCACGGTTGGTCACTGCAATGATACGGGTGTTGATCTTGCGCGTCCTGGTCCCGCCGATACGCATGATGCGGTTTTTTTCGAGAAACTGCAGCAGTTTTACCTGGACACCCAGGGGCAGCTCTCCGATTTCGTCCAGCAGCAGTGTGCCGCCTTCGGCCATTTCGAAATAGCCGGGTTTGCCATCGGTGCGGGCGCCGGTAAAGGCGCCTTTTTCATATCCGAACAGCTCGGCTTCGATGAGGGATTCCGGGATGGCACCACAGTTGATGTGGACCAGAGAGGCCTTGGCCCGGCCCGAAGCCTGGTGAATCAGTTCTGCAAAAAGCCCCTTGCCCACACCGGATTCCCCGGAGATGAGTATGTTGGAATCCACCCGCGCCACCCGCATGGCGGTTTCGAAAACACGCTTCATGCTGTTGCTGCGAAATATGATTTTCGTGTGCAGGTGATGGTAGCGATGGAGGTGTTTGAGCTCGGAACTGTACTGGTAGTTGAGCTGTCGGCTCTGTTCGAGTTCGGCCTGCAGGCGGTTCAACTCGGAAATGTCCCGGGCGTTGACCACCACCAGCCGAATGTTTCCGTCGGCGTCCACCACCGGGTTGCCCGTCACCAACACGTGCCGGCCGTCCTGCAGCTTCTGGATGAGGGTCACCGCCGTGCGGTGTTTCAACACTTCCAGTGTTGCGGATTTGTCAAAAATACCGTCACGTACCAAGTCTTCCATCCGCTTTCCCAGGACATCGGCCTGTTTCACACCGCTCATCTTTTCAGAGGCGCTGTTGACCCGCACCACTTTGCCCTCGTGGTCGCATATCCACAGCCCGTCATAAGAGGAGTTGATGATGACGTTCATCTCCTCGTTGAGCTGCCTGTAGGCCTCGAGCTGTGTCAGGATTCTTTCGTACTCACCGATGTCCTGAAAGATGCTGAGAACGCCGACAGGTTGCCCGTTCTCCATGATGGGCGTACGGTTGGCGATGATCGTGCCGTTTTCGAACTCCACCCGCCGGGCGGTTTGCGGTCGGCCGGTGTCGAGAATGTGCTTCAGGTCCTGCCATGAATCGGGAAAGATATCGCCGATAAACCGACCCACGAGGTCGGAGGAGGATTTGCCGAGCAGCCGCCGGGCCATGCGATTGAACACCAGAATCGTTCCTAGGCGGTCAACCATAACGACCCCGTTGCCGGCCTCTTCCAGCCATTTCCTGAAATCGGCGATGCTGGTTGCCTCGAATTTGCCCATGCCGGCCTCCGAAAAAACGGGATATTTACTGAATGTGCGGTCATGCTTCTAGTACCCCATGGCTGTCCGCAAAACAAGACGCCAGTATCGCCTATGCGTGTCTGTTGACAGGGTACGGCTGTCCATTTTACGATAATAATCAAAAAGTGTTGCAACGCGGTCGGGCGAAAGACAATCGGCCAGACAGGGAGTATCTGACTAGAGCGGTTTGTAACCGTTACCAGAGGAGGAAGCAGACAATGCGTGGATGGTGCGGCAAGGTGTTGTGGGTGGATTTGAGCGGCGGCAGGGTGGAGGCGCGGCCGCTGGATGCCAAGGTGGCCCGGGACTACATCGGCGGGCGCGGCCTGGGGGTGCGGCATCTTTTGGACCACGTCGACCCCGGAACCGATCCCCTGGGTTCGGACAACGACCTGGTCATGGCCACCGGGCCGCTGACCGGCACGGCCGCGCCCACCGGGGCGCGCTACATGGTGATGACCAAATCGCCGTTGACCGGCGCCGTCACCTGTTCGAATTCGGGGGGACATTTTCCGGCGGCCCTGAAAAAGGCGGGCTGGGATGCCATTGTGTTTCAGGGCCGGGCCGTCGAGCCGGTTTATTTGTGGGTCGATGGAGAGCGGGCAGAACTCCGGAGCGCCGCGCACATCTGGGGCCGAACCGTACCGGACACCGATGCGGTCCTGCGGGCCGAAACCGACCCGGCGGCCAAGACTGCCGTGATCGGCCCGGCCGGCGAAGCCGGGGTGCTCTTTGCCGCCATCATGAACGATCGGCACCGGGCGGCCGGGCGCTCCGGGGTGGGGGCCGTCATGGGGGCCAAGAACCTCAAGGGCGTGGCCGTGCGGGGCGCAGGCCGGGTTCCACTGGCCGACGAGAAACGCTTCAAGTCCCTGGTGGCCAGCTACATCCGCGGGTTCAAGAAATCCTTCGAGGGCGGGCCGGTGCCGCTGCGCGAGTGGGGCACGGCCGTCACCGTCATCGGGACCCAGAACTTCGGCGTCTTTCCCACGCGCAACTTCCAGACCGGGCGCTTCGAGGGCTGGGAGAAGATCGACGGCCGGGCCCTGACCGACAGATACCTGGTGCAGGCCAAGGCCTGTTTCGCCTGTCCCATCGCCTGCGGCCGGGGCACCCGCATCCCCGAGGGTCCCTATGCCGGCGAGGGCGAGGGGCCCGAGTACGAGACGGTTTATTCCCTGGGCAGCGACTGCGGGGTGGACGACCTGGCGGCCGTCACCAAGGCCAACTACATCTGCAACACCCTGGGCATGGACACCATCACCATGGGGGCCACCATCGCCTGCGCCATGGAGATGAGCGAACGGGGGCTCCTTCCGTCATCCGACGTGGGCCTGGACCGGGACCTGGCCTTCGGCGATGCCGAAGCCCTGGTAAAGCTGACCGAAATGACCGGCAGGATGGCGGGCTTCGGCCGCCTGCTGTCCCGGGGATCCCTGCGTCTGGCGCAGCACTACGGCCACCCCGAGTACGCCATGGTGTCCAAGGGCCAGGAATTCGCAGGCTACGATCCGCGCGGCGAACAGGGCATGGGCCTGGCCTATGCCACCAGTCCCATCGGGGCCTCGCACATGCGCGGCGATCCTGCCTACATCGAGCTGCTGGGCGTGCCCAAGCAGATCGATCCCCTCACCTGGCATGACAAGCCGCAGATCGTGGTGGACTGGCAGAACGTCTTCTGCGTCATCGATGCCGCCGGCCTGTGCGTGTTCTTTTCGGTGCGCAACTACGTGCGACCCGATGAAACCATAAAGCCGGAGGGCATCCGGGACCTGCTCAATGCGGCCACGGGCCTGGACTACACCACCGACGAGCTGTGCACGGTCGGCGAGCGTATCTTCAACGCCGAACGCCTGTTTCTGACCAGGGCCGGGTTTTCGCGCCGCGACGACAGCCTGCCGCCGCGCATCGTTTCAGAACCCCTGCCCGACGGTCCGGCCAAGGGCATGGTGTGCCACCTGGACGAGATGCTGGAGGCGTATTACCGGCTGCGGCAATGGGACTCCAACGGCGTCCCTGCGCCGGAGAAGCTCGCAGAATTGGGGCTGGAGTGAGCATGCGGGTGCGGGTGAAACTGCAGCTCACCTTCGCGGAGAAGGCGCCGGGGCAGAGCAACCCCTTCGAACTGGAACTGTCGTCGGGCGCCACGGTGGCCGAGGCCCTGGAACGGTTGGGCATTCCAGTGACGTCCCCCAAGGTGATCATGGTCAACGGCCGGGTGGCGGCTGCGCCGCGGGAGCTCAAGGCCGGCGATGAGCTGACGGTGTTCCCGCCCCTGGAAGGGGGCTGAGTCAGGCGGCGTGACCGGTCTTGCCGCGGCGCAGGAAAAGCGCCAGCAACAGGCCGGCCGCCACCATCAGAGCGCACAGCAGCTGGCCCATGGTGAAGGGGCCCCAGAGGAAGCCGATCTGCGGATCGGGCTGCCGGAAGAACTCCAGCACGAAGCGGATGAGGCCATAAAGGCACAGAAAAAAAGCCACCATCATGCCGTCGGCGAAACGGCGCTGGCGCAGGGTCCACATGATGATGAACAGCAGCAGGCCCTCTCCCAGGGCTTCGTAGAGCTGCGAGGGGTGCCGGGGGAGCGGGCCGGCATTGGGAAAGATCATGGCCCAGGGAACGTCGCTGACCCGGCCGTAGAGCTCGGCGTTTAGAAAGTTGCCGAGACGGCCGAAGAACAGTCCCACCGGCGCGGTGACGATGACGCTGTCGGCGATGACCGCGAAAGGCATGGCGTGGCGGCGGCAAAACCACCAGCCGGCGGCCACCGAACCCAGCAGCCCGCCGTGAAAGGACATGCCGCCGTGCCACACGGCGATGATTTCGAGGGGGTTTTTCAGATAGGCTGCCAGGTCGGCGTACTGATAAAAGAGGATGTATCCCAGCCGTGCGCCCACCACCAGGCCGATGGCCAGGTACAGGATCAGGTCCTGGGCCTTTGGGCCCGTCAAGCCGATCTCCCTGGAGCGCCGCTGGCGCTGCACCAGCAGGTAGGCCGAGACAAACCCCAGGACGTACATCATGCCGTACCAGCGCAGGTGAAAGGGGCCGATGCGCACGATGTCCGGGCTGATGTCGGGATAGGGCAGCATGGGCAGATTGTATAACCCATTTGGGGAGGCCTTGAAAGAGGGTTTTTCGTATGCTTCCAGTAAGCTCCGGCGACCCCGCGCCATATGTATTTCGGCTTCCCACCCGGATGCCCAATGCCGTTCTACCAAAACACATATGGCGCTTCCCTCCCAGCGCGTCACCGGGCGCTTTTGAAAAAACTCGGTTCTTCAGCCTGAAGACCGTAACCTGTGGGGAGAGGGCATGAGCAGATACCTGATGATCGATATAGGGGCGGGCACCATGGACGTGCTCTACGTGGACGATGCCGCGGAGGTGATCTGCAAGGCCGTGGTGCAGTCCCCCGTGCGGCTGCTGGCCGGCCGGGTGAGGCGCGGCCAAGGCTCCCTGCTGGTGACCGGCGCCGAAATGGGGGGCGGCGCGCTGACCCAGGCCCTGCGGGAGCGGGCCGCCCGTTTCGATGTGGTCATGTCGCGGTCGGCGGCGGCCACGGTGCACCACGATCCGGAAAGGGTGAAAGCCGCCGGCATCCGGGTGGTGGAAGACGACGAGGCCCTGACGCTGAAGGCACAGCCGCACTACGAACATCTCGAACTGGCGGATCTGGACCCTGTACGGGTGGAAACCATTGTGCGGGGGTTCGGTGTGCCCTTCGAATTCGACGTGGTGGCGGTCTGCGCCCAGGACCACGGCCGACCGCCGGCCGGGGTGTCGGCCCTGGATTATCGGCATCGCATGTTCCGACAGGTGCTCGGCGCGTCTCCCCTGGTCCACCGACTGCTCTACGACCGGCAGGGGTTGCCGGAAACCATGACACGGCTGCAGTGTATCGGCCGCAGTGCCGGCCGGCTGCCCGCAGAGGGGGTCTACCTCATGGACAGCGGCATGGCCGCCATTCTGGGGGCCGGACTGGACCGGCACGCCAGCGGGTGCGAGACATTCGTGGTGCTGGACATCGCCACCTCGCACACCGTGGCCGCCACCGTTGAAAACGGCCGTCTGGCCGGGTTTTTCGAGTATCACACCAGCGACATCACCCTCCGGCGCCTGGAAGCGCTGCTGCAGGAACTGGCCCAGGGCCGGCTGTCGCATGAGCAGCTGCTGGCCGAGGGCGGCCACGGTGCCTACGTGCGCCGGGCCGTGGGCCTTCAGGCCCTGGACACCATCATCGCCACCGGACCCCGGCGGCGGATGCTGGAGGAATCCTCGTTGCCCGTTTTGTGGGGGGCGCCCATGGGGGACAACATGATGACCGGCACCGCCGGCCTTCTGGAGGCCGTGCGCCGTCGCCGGCAGGCGTAAAAGGGGACCAGAGGCACAAAGGGATTAACCTATTCTCCTGGAATGGTCTTGTACCTGCGATCCACGGACAAGCGGCGGTCTTTATGGCCGGATGGGTCCGTGGTAACGAACAGGAGCCCTCTGTTACGTGGTTATTGCAGGCGTGTTGGTTGCAGGCATTCCCCAGGGTGGCTTTCTATGCGCCGTTTCCAGGCGGTTTGAGCGGAATATCCCACTTTTTCATGTACTTCCATATGGCGGTGCGGCTCAGGCCCACCTGCCGTCCCACCTCGGCCTTGTTCCAGTTGCAGGCGTTCAGCACCTCCATCAGCTTCTCGCGGGTCAGCTGCACCCGGGTACGGGGCCGGGGGGTGGCGGTAAAGCCTGGCAGGGGTGCAATCTCCGGGTGGTACTTCATCTGCCGGATTTCGATGGGCAGGTCGAAGACGTCGATGCGGTCACTGTTGCAGAGCACGAAGGCATGTTCGATGGCATTTTCCAGTTCGCGCACGTTGCCCGGCCACGAGTAGTCCAGGATGAGCTGCATGGCGGCATGGCGCACGCCGGTGATGTGCTTGCCGGTTTTGCGGTTCTGTTTTTCGATGAAGTGGGAAACCAGCAGGGGGATGTCGTCCCGGCGATTTCGCAGGGGCGGCAGGATGATGGGGAACACCTTCAGCCGGTAGTAGAGATCCTGTCGGAACTTGCCTTCCTGCACCAGGCTGAACAGATCGCGATTGGTGGCGGCGATAATGCGGATGTCGACCTTGCGTTTGCGGGAGTCCCCCACACGCTCGATTTCCCGTTCCTGCAGCACCCGCAGCAGTTTGACCTGGATATACGGGCTGATCTCTCCGATTTCGTCCAGAAAGACGGTGCCGCCGTCGGCCTCCTCGAAGCGGCCCATGCGGTCGCGCAGCGCTCCGGTAAAGGCGCCCTTGACGTGGCCGAAGAGCTCGCTTTCCAGCAGCGACTCTGACAGCGCCGAGCAGTTGACGGTAACCAGGGGTTTGTCCCTGAAGGGCCCGTTGTAGTGGATGGCCCCGGCCACCAGCTCCTTGCCCGTTCCGCTTTCCCCCTGGATCAGAATGGTGGCGCTACTGGCCGACGCGGCCTGGATGGCGGTGAACACCTGCTGCATTTCACGGCTTTTGCCGATGATGTTGCCCAGGCGGTGCCGCTCTTCCAGGCAGCGTTGGGCCTGCTCGGCCTGAAGACGGGCCTTTTTCAGCTCGGTCAGGTCCGTCAGCGTCTCGACGATGCCGATGATAGAGCCTTCCTCATCTCTGACCACGCGGGCGTTTTTGATTACCGGCACCTCATGGCCGTCCTTGCGCCGCACCACGCATTCGTAGTCCTTGGATTCACCGTGCTCCATCAGCCCGCAGGCCTCCGGTCCGGAGGGACACTCCTTGTCGAAGCACTGGCTGCATTCCAGGATATTGCAGGTCTTTCCCAGCGCTTCGGCCGCCGTGTATCCCGTGATGCGGACCATGGCGGCATTCCACGAGGAGATTCGGCCGCGGGTGTCCAGTGTAAAAACGCCATCGGCCATGAAATGAATGATCTGGTTCAGAAAACGGTTGTCCCACAGGTCGTATGTTTCGGTCGGCATGGCGCAGATACCCCTTTGTTCGGTAAATGTGGCCATTGTAACGTTACAAATCCCGTACCTGTTACATTAGGTAACGTCGCGTGCGCTGTCAAGGCCGGGGAAAGCAGGAATGGAAAACCGCAAGGCGGGTCTTGGACACAGATCCTGGTTGAATGGCGGGAACCGAACCGAAGGGCGCCAGGCACGCGTGCGGATTGGGCCCCCAATACTAACGTTAAGTAACGTTACTTTGCTGGCGGTGAGCCGTTTCAAGGGGTGAATTCCAAGGTTGTTCAGATGTTGAACAATGAAGGTGCGTATACGGATATATCAAGATTATAGGGAGTTAGGAGCCTTTAATCGCAGGCGTGGTGTTGGAGGAATGAGATGGCACGGTATTTGAATTACTCATTAGGTAAAAGGGTTAACCGGTAGCTTGAGGGAAGTGGCTGCAAAACCGGGCGATTCCCGGGGAGAAAATAACAACAGGAAAGGAGATAGCCATGAAAGCCAGAAACTGCTGCAAAACCATGGAAATGGAGCTGACGGCCTGGAAAGCCATCGTTTACGACATCGTCCGCAAAATGGAAGAGCTGCCCCATGAAACCAAGGAGAAGATTCTTCCCAATATCGAGGACATCCACATGATGATCTCCGACATGGACGAACGTATCGAGGAAATCCGGGACAACTGCACGCCGGAAACCGGTATCGATGACATCCGCACCGAAAAAGAGGAGTTTGACAAACACCTGGCCACTCTGCGGGTGAGTGTTGACGAGGCAATGAGGGGTCTGGGGGCCGGCGACTTCGGCGGCTAATGGTAGGCGGCTTTTGCTGCCGCCGCCTGCTTTGACGCAAAGGCAGCAGAGCAGCTGCCTTTGCGAGAGCAGGTTTTTATCAAGGAGCGCCATGCCCCCCGCAGACAGGGGGGCTGTCTCCGTGAAATTCGTGCCGAGGCCAGGGAGCCGCGAGCGGTTCCGGGACTCTCCATCGAAACGGTGTAAGGGATTCAGCAGCGATGGAACAGGCAAGTGCGGTAGACGGAGTTCATTTTGAGCGACTGATTGGAAAAGGAGTGACACTGGTAGACTTCAATGCCCCCTGGTGCGCCCCCTGTCGGATTCAGAGCCCCATTATTTCCCAGCTGTCCCAGAAATACCGGGGGCGGGCTGCGGTTGTGGAAATCAACGTGGATGAAAATCAGCGACAGGCTCTCAAACTGGGCATCACCAGCATACCCACCATGATCATCTTCAAAAACGGCCGTGAAATGAAGCGGTTTGTCGGACTTCAAAGTGCCGATGACCTCATGACCGCCCTGGAACAGGTGCTGCAAACCTAATGGGGACGTCCTTAAGAAACTAAATAACTCGCGCCGGTGCTACTTTATCGGGTTGAAAAACGCTCAAGCGGTCAATTATTGAATTGTTTAAGGACGGCCCTTTTGGTATGAAAGACAGCAGTGGATAATTTTCAGAAGCCGAGAAACCCATGGTGCGCACCTTCCAACAGCTTTGCGGGTCCAAGATCAACTGTGATGTCGACACGCTGGAGCAGACGATTCAGCTGGCCGTGGAAATCGCCCGGGAAGGCCGTGAAGGGCACAAGATCGGCACCCTGTTCGTGGTATCCGATGAGAGAGAAACCCTTCGTCGGTCGCGCAATCTGATCCTGGATCCCCTCTTTGGACACCCGCCGGAGGTCAAGCGCATCACCGACCCCAACATGCGCGAAACCATCAAGGAACTGGCGCAACTGGACGGCGCCTTCATCGTGGGAGGTGACGGGGTGGTCATCTCCGCGGCGCGCTACATCAACGCTTCGGCCGACGGTATCGAACTGCCCCTGGGCCTGGGCAGCCGTCACGTGGCTGCAGCCTCCATTACCCGCGATACCAATGCCGTGGCCGTGGTGGTTTCCGAAAGCTCGGTGGTTCGGCTGTTCAATGAGGGCCGCCTGATCGCCGAAATCATTCCTGAAATCTGGCTGTTCAGCAATCAGAGCGTCAAGATAAGCGGTCCCTGCCAGGAAAACCGCATCGCCGACCTGCGCATTTTTTCGGTGCGCGATACCGACTGAATATCAGCCCCCCCCCGATTCATTTCCCGCGAAGTTCCTCCCTTTTGGCGCATTACAAATAATAAAAATATTTTTAAGTAATACGCTAAAAAATTGCATGTCAGATATTGACAATAGAAAAAGTGTTTTTATTTTATAGCCGAAAAAAGGACATGCAATGGCTCCAGTGAGGTAGCCTAAAAAAAATGATCAGGAGGTGCGATTATGGAACTCATCAAATGGAATCCCATGAAAGACATGTTCAGTCTGCGCAACCGTATCAACGCCATGTTCGACGATTTCTTCTATCCGACCACCAGAGGTGAAAGCGACTGGGGTCTCACCAGCTGGGAGCCTCGCGTGGACATCTACGATGACAAGGACAACATCGTCATCAAGGCCGAGATGCCGGGCGTCGACAAGAAGGACATCAAAGTGGACGTCAAGGATCGCGTCCTCACCCTGAGCGGGGAACGCTCTGCCGACAAGGAAGTCAAGGAGGACAACTACTATCGTCGCGAGAGAACCTACGGCCGCTTTGAACGGTCCTTCACCCTGCCCGGCGAGGTCGACCCCGAAAAGGTCGCGGCCGAGTACAAGGACGGTGTCCTGAAGATCGTGGTGCCCAAACCCGAGGAGCACAAACCCAAGCAGATCACCATTCACTGAGGCGCGCCACGGGCGGCTCCCCTGCCGGGGGGCCGCCCGGCCCGATCAATCTTTAAAGCGGGGAGGTGATGGGTATGCTGCGAAAACTGGGTTATTATGCTCCCGGAAGCGGATTGATTCTGCTGGGTGTTCTGATCGTGGCTTTTCCCGAACTTTTGGTGGCACTGGTGGCCGCCACGCTGATCATGATCGGTATCGGCGCGCTGTATGCGGCCCACCAGCTGCGCAAGCTGCACGAAGAATTCGGGAAGTTTGACGAGGCATTTTTCAGCGGTGTTTTCTACGACCCCTTTCCCACATTCGAACGGTCTTTTTTCAGCCGCCTCTGGTGATCAGAACGCAAACGCGAAAGTCCCAGCTCACGGGGCGGCATCGATGAGCCCATCGGTGCCGCCCCGTTTTGTTTTCCTGGCGGCTGAAATGCGCTGTGCCGTCCCGTCGCAGAAAGTCTTTTCAAGGCTGAGGTTGAAATCCGCCAGGCGGGGAAACACCGGAAAATAAACCAGGTGGCTCTTGCAGCCGCAGTCCGAAGCCCCGAATCCCGGTGCCGGCATGGTGGCGCCCGCCATGCGCTGCAGCGCCTGCGCCCAGCGGCACTCCTGCCGCTTCCCGTGGGCGGCGGCCCAGATTTCGACGATGGGAGCCCTGTTTTTGAAATAATCGATGTGCCAGTGGGGCCTGGAGATCCGGCCGAGGTGGTGCTTCAAACGGGCGCCCAGCCCCCCTCTTCCGTGCGCGCTGCCCACGTAGGCATAGCTGCCGGCGGAAAAGACGAGTTTTCCCAGCCGTCCCACTTGGACGGTGGTGCGCCGGTGCAGCCGCATGATGAGAACGTAGGTACCCCGTTCACGGAGGGTTTCTATCCCAAGCCCCTTCTCCTGCGGCGCCGGCCGACTCCCCGGCCGCGGAACTGGTAGTCGCCGCCACCGATGGAAATCGCCTTGCCGGTCACAAGGGCTTCCGCCACCGCCCGGCGGGCCTGTGACAGGATGCGGCCGTAGGTCTGCCGCGACACCTGCATCCGCCCGGCGGCGGTTTCCTGGTCCAGGTTTTCGAAGTCGCTGAGACGGATGGCCTCCATTTCCTCGATGCTCAGCCGGACCTCACCAGCGGGATGGCCCTGCAGCGGTCCGAAGCGCTTCAGAAAAGGATACTGGGAAACGAAGCGGGGTTTCTTGGGCCTGGGCATGGTCTGTGGGCGTCCTTTTTGGTCATTTTACCAAAATATAGCACTGCGGCAGGGGGACGTCAAGGCCGCGGCCTGAAACCGGCAGGGCAATCGAAAGTAACGATTGGCATGGTTGATGCCGGGGCCC